>REBL01000114.1 GCA_007692755.1 Nodularia sp. (in: cyanobacteria)
CCCAAATAACTAAGGAGATAATTGCACGCGATACTGTAGGAGCAATCGAACAATTGAAGACTGAAGGAGAACAGCAACTAGACCACATTAACGGACAATTGCAGGGTGAAGTGGCGCTTAAAAGTCACGAGTTACAGATATCAGAACTAGACAAGGCGATTGCTGACAATCGTTTATCCACTGTTGAGACTACCCGTAAAATTGAGAAGATATCAAAACCAATTACTGACAGTAAAACTGATACCCAATCACCTAATGAACAGTTTAAAGATGCCCTCATAGATGCTCTGAAAAACCATGAAGACGGGTATCTGTGGAAAATTATCAATTCACTCAAACCATTGTGGTTAATTGGGAATCAAGGGTCAGGCAAGACTTACACAGCCGGAGCGATCGCACTAATTAGAAAATACTGCCTTGATGCACCAGTTCACCAACTAATCGACCGTCACGCCACAGGTGACAATGCGGATGTATGGAAACTGCTAGAAGCCAGCAGTAAGGCAGAATCAGAGGATGAAATCAGCACAGCTTTTGAAGATTGCTGTGATAGGTGGCTGCAACGGATTAAGGAAAAGCCCACCAAAAAGCAGCAGGTGATTTGTGATGAATTTACCAATTTAAAATCATTGTGTGGTGACAGTGCGATCACATTCTTCAAAATGTCCCTCACCGACACCCGCAAAGCCAAAGAATACCTGCTAGGAATCACCCATAATGCCACCAATGAATCATTCCCAGATGGTACAGCATCAGCACGTAAGGCAGGGACAATTTTACTGGAGAAGTTTAGCGCCAATGGTGAAACACCACTATCTAGGGTAGTTGTCCGCTATGGCCTTGTCGATGAGAACGGCAATAATTTAGAAGATGTTGAACACTCACTACCAGACTGGATGCACCCTGAGAAAATTTACCAGCACTTCAACGGTAAGCCAATCAATTTTGAAGATTAACATAACAAACAGAATTTTTGGCTGCTGAAACCCTTTGTATTCCAAAAATAGCCTCTGCTGACAGTGATAGCACTCAAAAATCACTTAGACTAACCCACTCTGCCCCTGTAGGATTAATAAATCACCAACTTCTATCAGTACCAATCTCATGGGCATCCACTTCGATAAAGCAGTAATCCATGTCAGCATGAGAGTCCATTTCCCGAAACAGGTCATAAACTTGTTTCTCCAGGTCTTCATCGCTTTCATAGGGGATGCTGATCATATACTCACAGCCATTAGGACTGGTTTTTTGAGCATTGTAGAAAGCCAAGCAGAAACGCTCAATATGCTCTCGCACTTTCTTTTTGCGCCGAATAAATTTATTATTATTTTCCACTCGTAACCACAGCCGAATCTGTGCTGATTGCTTGACTACTCCAGAGTCAAGTCTTGCCTCATTCACCAGTGGGGCATTTGTTTCATTTTGTATAGATGCAGGTGTGGGAGATTCGCCATCAGTGGTCAATTCCGTAATAAACGCATCCAACGCTTGGGCAATGCGGTCTTTCGACTCAGTACGTTTTGACACCCGCCAAGATTGAAGAATTTCATCGCGTATCGCCTGATAATCTGGATGTACTGATTTCCGTTCAAGCCTAGAAGCCTTTAGCTCTGCCTCTAGGCTGTCAACTTTCCCAAAGCTATCTGTAATTGTCTCTGGAACTCTTCAATTTCTCTCTGTAACTTCTCTACCTCACTGTTAGTTACAGGTACTTTCTCTGTAACTATAGTCTGTAACTTCTCAGTTAACCTGCGGGCAATCTCCTCCAGGTGAGACACAGTTAAATCCTGTTCAGTGCCGATGTAAAATTTAGCCAGCTTGCCGCCCTGTTTGCGGTAGCCATACCAATAAGATGCTTTGCCCTTACTCCCCTGCTCTTTCCTGACTGTAAATGCTTTTTCACTCTTTTTGGGAAGATAGCGAAAGCTCTTGGCAGTATCGAGCCACTGCTGCCACTTTTTCCAGTCGTCAGTTATATCAATGCAGCCAAATTTGTTAGTTGTAATCATCCCTAAGCAAACTGTAGGGAGGGATGAAATTCTACCCATTGTTTCTCTCTGTAACTACCTGTAACTAATCTACCAGCAGGTGTGTCATTGCTGAGAAATCTAATAAATCAAAAGTAAGCAACGCTTGTGGTGTGAAAAAGAGAAGTGGTTAATCACAAGGGTTATGATTGCCAGTGCTGCTCACTTCTGTTGCGAAACAATGGCTCAAAGTGATTCTTTAGGGTTAGGCTAAAAAAGCTCATTTTGATAGTAATCCTGTTTTAGTTGTTACTAGAGCAGGATAATTGGGAATTACATAAACATAATTCTTTTCACATTTACTGTTCAACAGTCGGAGAAAAATGGCAATAGATGTAGCAATATTAACTAAAGATTTAGTTGATTTCCTGGCTCCCTTAATACCTTTTCTTGAAGAAACTACTAAGAGAGTTGTTGCAGGGGAGGTTATCAAGAGATTTGGTGCTACAGCTTGGGGGCAGGCTCAAATCCTATGGGAAAAACTTCAGCCAAAAGTGGAAGCTAAACCAAGCTTGCAGGAAGCTGTGAAGGACTTAGTGCAAGATCCTGCTGACAAGGATGCTCAGGCTGCGTTGCGTCACCAATTGAAAAAACTGCTAACTGAAGATGCAATCTTAGCTTCGGAAGTAGCGCAGCTTTGGCAGGAGGCAAAGCCAACCAATGTGTCTGTCATTGCTAGTGGCGATCGCTCCGTAGCTGCTAGTGGTAGCGTGAGCGGCATTATCAACACAGGTGATAGCAATACAAACGTTATGGGAGCGAAATGAGCAATTGATGTTTTTGGTAATTGTACTACAATAATGTAATTATGGGCGCTCGCTACAATTGAGAGAATTCTAGCGAGCGCCCATAATTACAAGTCAGGCTGATCATGACAACACAAAAACCACCCGTGAGGCTTGAGCCAAAAGGCAGACTCTGTGACAGATATTAATGACTTGAGGGCAATCCTCAAACGATTGGCAGCAAACACTTGTACTGGTGCTGACATTGAAATTTTCCGCCAAGCCTTAGAGTCTAGACAAATTGTTCAGGCTACTGGCGAAGAAGCTATAGCTGTAGGTGGCGATGTTACTGATGCTGTCTTCATCACTGGGGATGGTAATTTAGTTTATATTTTTAGAGAAGCGGATGCTGAAGTTGTTCGCCAAATTGTTCAAGATGTTTTAAAATCGTTTAAGGTTTCTGCCTTACTCACACACAGCGAATTCTCCGAATCAGCAGTAATAACAGCGAAAAAGCTAGCTGGCTATTGGGAAGTTTTAGTAGGACGGGACGGATTACTTGCTCAAATTAAATCCCTCCTTGCTGAGTCTCCAGATGTGATTGTACTGCATGGATCTGGGGGGATTGGCAAAACCCGTTTTTTGTTAGATATTCCTAAAATTATTCCCAGTGAAACGTCTCTGCGGTACGTTCGCATTCGAGCCGAGTCTATAGAGAATGACCTAGCTTCATTGGATGGTAACAGCCGTCATGTAATCGTTGTAGATGATGCTCACCGCTTTGGACTTTTACACCAATTGGGTGACATATTAGTAAATTCCAAACTAGCTGGTAAAGTCACACTTGTCCTAGTTACGCGTAGCGTTTTCAAAGATTCAGTCACCGAAAAATTAGGCTATTTGGCTGGAGATCAAGTCAGCGAAATTGAGGTTAAACCTTTAGAAAACATCGATATAGACCAACTCCTACAAACCCCACCCTACGAAATTACACACGATGATACACGCCATATTTTAGTTCGTATTGCCAAGGGAGATCCACTGATTGCTGGTGTCGCAGCTCGTTTAGTTCAACGTGATGAGTCAGTAATAAATCTCAACCGTGAGCAAGTACTTACCCGCTATTTGAATGAAATCATTCACCAGTTATCTGAAGCTGGGTATGACGATCGCTATATTCACTACCTGGAGATTCTGGCAGCTTTAGGGACAATTGATCTAAATAATCAGGAATTACGAGAGAAAATTCAAAAAGTTGTGAATATCTCGCAATCTGATGAAGACCTAGTAATTTCTCGATTAGTAAATGCTGGGATAGTAGAACGTTACTGGAAAACAATAAAGATTACCTCTGAAGTTCTGGCTGACCATATTTTGCTTCACCACTTCTTCCAGACTAAACAAGCAGACTATCAAAAGAAAATTATTGAGCCATTTTTTGAATTAAAACCTAAAGAAATTTTGACAACTTTAGCAGAAGCAGAAGTTAAAGGAGAGAATCAGGCAGGTCTATTACTAAATTATAAATTAGAGGAATTGCATAAAATATTAACTCAGGGAGACTTCATTGCTCGACTGTCTGTATTGGAATGGATACAAAATTTAGCTTATCTGCGTTCCGATGATGTGCTGTTGCTTGTAGCCGATATCGTGGATGAACCTGATAAGTCTGCTGAGTTTTATCACGATAGTTTTGGTGGGGATAAATGTGAAATAAAACACGATTGGGTATTGGGTAAAGTTGTAGAAATTCTTCGTTATACCTACATAGGGAGTCTGCGATATTCTATAGTTTACTTGCACAAACTCGCTAGATATCGACCATTAGCAACAGAGTATGCTAAGGTTCGTGAAAAAGCAAGTAAAGCACTAGTTGAAATTGCTGAGATTAAAATAGGCAAGCTATACGATGTACAACTAACCATTCTTAATCACATAGAAGAGTGGCTACAGGAAGATTTTACAAACAACTTAGACCTGAGCATTTCATTGATTAAACCCATACTCAATATGGTGGTTGATAGTACGAAACAAAACCCCACTAAGTATATGCAAATAGTTATGCAGCGTGGATGTTTACAACCATCTGAATCCTTACGCAAAATTCGTGAGCAAGCTTTAAGGATACTTTACCAAGCATATAGTCAAGCATCCAACTTACCAGAGCGATTAAAAATTATTAAATCTTTAGAATTAGGTATATTATTACCTCTTTCAACCGATGCAAGACAAGTCACAGCAGAAACATGGGCTTGGCTAAAACCCGACTGCCAAAACACAGCACAATTTTTCTTAAATGTGGTGATTCCTAACACCGAATTACCTGTATTAGATGCTATATCAGAATGGCTACGGTATGCATTACGCTTTAATCGTCACCAATTAGATGAATTAGAACTGTTAAGTCAGCAATTAAAACATAACAACCTGTATCAATTATATCGAGTCTTATTTAAGAATCGGTTGTGGGATGATTCAGAAAATGCTTACCTCGATTTTAAAGCATTAGAAGAACGTCATCAGCAGGCAATTGAGCATTATCTTGAAGGTTTTTCTCCTACAACAATAGAAAAGGGAGTCTGTGAATTAGAGATGATGTTATACCAATGTACAATTGCTGGTGAAATTAGTACATCTTGGTTTGAAACTTTGTTTTACAAGCTGGGAGAAAAACATCCTGAACTTGCACAGCAAATGGTACAGCAGGCGTTATCTGAGAATTTAACCATCAAACAGCAACTTGGCCGCATAATTGGAGGATTATATCGGAGTAATTTAGAGGTAGCTTGGTCTTACATTAAGTCATGGCTTGATACTGATGATCTAGTTTTGTGGCTGGCTGTTGCAGGCAGTTACCATTTTCTAGATTGGAGTATATTTCAGGATAAAGAGTGGGAAATTTTACACTGTCTTATAACTAAGCAATCTTCACAAGTTGATTTGAAAATCCTTGAGCTTATATCACGGTTTGCACTACATAATCCCCTGCGTTCAATCGAGTTTCTCAAAATAATTGCTAATCGTGGTAATGAAGGTGTACTACTGCGTTTAGCAGAGGTGCTATCTTGGTCTTTTAAATCTTCTCAAGATGGATGGGGAAAAAAGTTCATAACATTTGAGGATTTTTTAAACATTGTCCAAAACTTTGAACGTCTTTCACGTCTAGACTATGCGGCTGAAGAGTGTTTGGCTATTCTGGGTAAATTTGACCCCATGAAGGTTATAGATTTTATAGAACGCCGTATCATAATTCAAGCTGAACAACATGGCATAAGTGAGTATTATGAGGCAATCCATTTACCTTATTCTCTTGCTGCTAAAAGCATCCAGTCTAGTATTGAATATTCCAATGTACTGCGTCGATTACGTGATTGGATGCTGCGAGATGATTTTTGGTTCTATAAGACTCCCCAAGTTTTCAAGGAAATTTCTATTAATTTATCAGAGCCTTTATACAGTGTTTTAATGGAATGGGTAAAATCGCGTGAAATTCAAAAACTATATGCAGTAGCTAAAATTTTACGTGTTTTTAATAGTGGTCAACTTTTCTACTCTTTAAGTCGAGAAATTATTTGTAATACAAATGATGAAATCATACTAAGTTATATTCGTACTTCTATTGGCTCAACACCAGGAGCGATTTTTGGGGGATTTTCAAATCATGCCAAACAGCGCCAAGAAGAAATATCTTCTTGGTTGGAAGATGAAAATTTCCGGGTTCGACGCTTTGCAAATCAAACGAAACAATCACTACAACAAGACTTAGAACGGGAGTTGGAAAGAGAAGAATTTGAGGAACGGAACTGGTAGCGACAATCAACTTTCTGTAAAAATTTCTTCTAGGATAAAATATCAGAAAATTTAGAGAATACTAAGTTTGCAAACACGGGCTATGTTTCTTTGCAAGTAATCAAATGCAGTTTTGGCTATTATCAGCTATATTAGCAATCTGCTGTATTAATTATTTCTGATTACAGTTATGCACCCTACATTTGCACATGGTTATGCTCTCCTCATTGGAGTCGGGCAGTCAGCAGAACGTCGCTTGTCCCTCCCCGTAACGGTGAAGGATATGCAAGCACTTCGGCAAATACTGGTAAATCCCAATTTGTGTGCTTATCCAGACAATGACCAGCATATCCGCTTACTACACGATCAGAGTGCAACTAGGCAAGCAATTTTGGATGGGCTGGTGTGGTTGAAACAACAAGCAACAGCTGACCCAGAAGCAACAGTAGTAGTGTACTATTCTGGTCACGGTTGGCTGGACACCAAAAATAACCGTTACTACTTGTTACAGCATGATGTTGATGCCTTTGACTGGCAGGGTTCGGCCTTAGCATCTGAGGATTTTAACAATATCCTACATGAGATTCCCGCAAAACGACTGCTGGTAATAATCGATAGTTGTCACGCCGCAGGCATGGCAACTACTAAGGATGGAGAACAGGGACTAATACTGCCTCCTGGTGTAGTGGCAACTGCGGAACCAAAAGGTTTAATTGAAGACCTAAAGCAGGGTGAAGGACGGGTAGTGTTTACATCTTGTCGTGGTGAACAAAGTTCTTGGGTTCGTCCTGACAACTCCATGAGTGTTTACACTTATCACCTGATTGAGGCATTAAAAGGATCTGCCAATAAACCTGGGGAAACAGAGGTGAAGGTGTCTAACCTGATGAACTACCTCGGTAAAGCAGTGCCTGAGAGTGCCAGAGCAATGGGTAAAGAGCAAACACCCAGATTTGAAGGTGATACAGAAGATTTTGCAATTGCTCTACTCCAAGGTGGTAAAGGGCTTTCTGCGGAGGGATGGGATGCTGTACAGGATAGTACCACTGAGCAAATACAGGCTCTTGTTCAGGCATCAGGCGATCGCAGTGTAGCAGCTGGTGGGGCAATGCACGATAACCAAATTGTTCAGGGTGATGGAAATAGTGTGATAGAAGGCATTAACATTGGCAGCGCCAGAGATGTGAATTTAGGCGGTAGCAAGTAGGAGATTGAGCAATGCTGGAAAACATGAAAGAAATCATCAATCGTATTGAAAATGGCATTGGCACTCAGTCCGACTTTAAGGCTTTAGCATCTGCCGTTGAGTTAAAACAGATTACCTTAGCTACTGGAGATCGAGCAGTATCGTTTGGTGGCGATGTCTCTGATGTAGTTATAGTAACCGGAGATAATAATATCGTTATTAAGGGTGCTAGTGCTGAGGTAATTAAGCAAGTTGTCTATAAAATTGAACAGCTTCCAGCATTACTTGAAGAAAGGTTATTATCTGTAATTTCTCGCTTTCCAGTTGATACTTCTGCTGTTTTAGTGACCGAGCATCAAGCAGAGCTTAACCATGCTAAAGATTTAATCACTGGCTATAACTACAGACAAGCTTTAGAATATTTAGAAAAACTGAAGCTAAGGATATGGGATAACACGCAACCCATTGTTAAATACAGACTTTTAGCTAATATTGGCATAACAAAACTCAATTTACATCAGTATCTAGACGCTGGTAAATATTTGATTCAAGCCTTGCACTATAATTCAGAAGATGAAAATGCCCTTTACTTTGCTGCTGTTGGTCATTTGTTACTAGGACAGCCGAATAAATCTGAACAATTAATCAATAAACTTTTAAAAATAAATCCTACAAATGAAAGTGCTTATGCGCTATTAATTCAAATTTACCCAGATGAAGACATAGAAATTATAATCAATAAAGTTCCAGAAGCTTATAGAAATTCAGCTAGAGTAGCTGGCGCTTTGGGCAATATAGCAAAACACAAATTAGATTTTGTTCAAGCAGAAAAGTGGTTGCAAATTGCAATTGATAATGATACAGAAAAATTCATTGAAATTAAAGCTGATTTAGGAACACTTTTACTAGAGTCATTTAGTACAGATTCTTTATTAATTTATACTCAACAGCTTGATGATTTGGACAAAAACAAGATACAGAAAGCTATTCGCCTTTTAACAGAAGCCTGGAATCAGGTAGCGAATACCGACTTTGGCAAACTGTGTTCTGGATGGGTTTTTAATCGCGGTATAGCTAAAAGAATACTTGGACTTTGGGAAGAAGCTATTAGTGACGTTGATATCGCATTACAAATTGAGCCAGTAAATCCAGTTTTTCTCAAAGAAAAATCGCTACTACTTCATTCTTACAAAGGTGACAATAGCCAAGCTATTAATTTACTCAAAGAAATTCAAGGAGCGAAGGAAGTTCCAGAAGCACCTCTACTGCTTGCCAATATTTTAGCGTTAACAAAAAACTATAATCAGGCGAAAGAACTTATTACCAATTTTATTCATCAAAATCCCGAACAACCATTACTAGAATGGGCATATAAAATTTTAGTACAAATATATATAGATACTAAAGATGTACCTAATGGAATTCAAGTATATAATCTAATTCAAGATAAAGAGATAAAGACAGTTAATGATTTAATAAACTTGGCTTTATTAGCAAAATTTATAGATGATAAAAATGATACTTTAAAGTTTTTGCAAGAAGCCAGAGACAAGACGGATGTTTCAACTCCAGCACAATGGGTTTTGGAATTAGCAAATGCTTTTTCATCCATTGGTGAATATGCAGAGTCGGCAAATCTTTATGAAAAAATAGTCAATACCTGTCTGGATACTCGTTTAAATTATACTTTAATTGAACTCTACTATAATTCTGGTCAGTTTCGCAAAGCTCTCAATCTTTGTCAGTTCCTTTACGAAAAGTATGGTGCTTCACAATTTGTCTGCCATATGCTGTCAGTTATTCAAGAAAATATTGGAAACTTACCAGAAGCGAAAATAATCTGTAATGAATATTTACAATTTTCACCTGATGACTTACAGATGAAAATTCGTCTAGCTTTAATTAACTACCGCATAGGCGCACTAGATGAGCTAGATAATTTTTTAAATTTGCCTATTGATATAAACAACCTATCGTTTGAATTAGGTTTACAAATTATATATTTATATGGTTTAAGAGGATTTAAAGAAAAATATTTTGAAACACTGTATCAACTAAGAAAAAAATTTTTTAATCAGGGGAAAGCCCATTTCAATTATTTTGTTGCATTTATCGAACGCGAAACTAATAGCAACAGCTTATTAGAACATACTGAAGTTCGTGCCAATTCAGCAGTTTGCTTGCAAGGCCAATATGGAACACCTTCTTGGTTTATCTTAGTAGATGACGATAATGCAGAAGTTAACCAGGACGAAATTAATTTAAAAGATTTTTTAGCGCAGAAGCTACTTGGTAAAGTTATAGGGGATGAAGTCACGTTAAAAGAAGATTACATTACTAAAGATACTAGAAAAATAATTGACATCAAAAGTAAATATGTTTACGCCTTTCAAAAAAGTTTAGAATTACTTGAGAGTAGATTTCCAGATACTCCTGGTTTATCGACGGTAAAAATAGATATTAACGAATCTCAAGATCAACTGCCTAAGAGTATTCAAAACGTACTTGATAAGAGTAGCGATAGTTTTCTAGAGCTTGAAAAATTATACAAGCAACGCAGGCTTCCCATAGGTGTATTTGCCAAACTTGCCCAACGAGATGTATTGTCAGTATGGGGTGGGTTAATAAGCAAAGAAGATTTAGGTATACATTGTTGTATTGGAACTGCTGAAGAGAGGAATCACGCTAACTCGTTACTCGTAACTAAGCCTATTAGATTAGTAATTGATATCGTTTCAATTCTAACATTACATGGGTTAGATGCTGCTGATGTAGTAGTAAATGCATTTGGAAAGCTAGGAATAGCACAATCAACTATAGACATTTTACAAAAAGCTCTTAAAGATCACAGAATAAATGAATCAAAACAGTCCGCTTTTTTTGGTAAAGAAGGCAACAAGTATTTTATCCATGAAACTGCACCCGAAGCAGTAAAAAGTTTTGCGGACTATCTAGAAAAAATGATTTCTTGGATTAAGACCAATTGTGAAATATTACCCTGTACCGCAGCTTTAGATGTAGGAAGAGACGAAAGGTTTGAATTACAAGAATTGATTGGTGCTTCATTCTCTGACACAATATTAATTGCAAGTGAACCAGGAAACTTACTCTACTCAGATGATTGGATATTACGACAAATTGCAAAAGCAAAGTTTGATATTGATGGGGTGTGGACACAGTTAGTTTTAATGCACTGCCGAACCGCCAATGTTCTAGAAAAAGATAATTACAACGAAATGGTAATTAAGCTGGTTCTTTCTAATTACCATTATACAAGCATAGATGCACACGTCTTAATTGAAGCAGCTAAAAAATCTGATTGGTTGGTAAAAAGACCCTTTACAAACTTACTCAACCTTCTTAGAAATCGAAGTGTTAGCTTACTTATACTAAATGAACAAATTGACAGGATGTCACTAAACTCTATTATTACTGTAACTGTTGATTTTCTATATGAATTATGGCGGGAACAGAAAATTCAGCAGATATCTAATGAAAGACGAGATAGTTTAGTGGTGGAAATGCTAAATGCAATTGTTCATGGTAGACAAAATCGGAACTATACTCTAAGAAAATTGATTGCCGAAGTTCAACAGAAATTTTACTTCCTACCCTTTGATGAAAGACAAATTATTCAATTGATAAATGCCTGGAAAGTTATAAATATTGTTTGATTTTTTTTGTTGTTATTCAAAAAAAAATTACTCATCTGGCTTGTCTAAATACATTCTGCCTTGAGAAGAGCGAACCAATAGTTCACTTTTGTCTCACTATAAAAGTGAGACAAAAGTGAACCTTTTTATTTTAGGCTACTCCGGCAAGTAAAGACCGCTACTATCGCTAGGCTAGGCGTGGGCATAGCGGCTGGTAGTATGCAAAGATGTATGCTATGCCCCAACCCCAAACTCTGACCAATTGGACAGGTGCGCCCAGGTCTAAACTATGGCTGGCGTGGCTGTGTCGTAACCAGTGGGGGCTAACTTTTCTTTGAATTACAGTTGATACCAAAGATTTATCAAGCAAGGCATAGAGTATGAATACAACTAAAGATGAAGAGAGTTCCATTGAGCTTCCTGTCTCACTATTTTCCTATATTTACACTAGAAGATACTGTAGACGTGCCAAAAATACCTTGCACGCAAACTGTTCACTTAATAAATAAAAGTTTGTTTATTTACCTAATGGAAATTAAACCAAGCAAGCTGCTGGCCTATCTTTAATGGCTCAAGCGGGATTTCAACTGTGTAACCAATCTGTTTTAAACAGGGAACTAAAAATTCTCGATACTTCAGACCTGCAAAAATTTTAATTAAACTTTCTTTTGGTAAAACTTGACAAATGTCAGCAAATACTTGCTCTGCCCACAATTTGCGCTCAAATATAGGCATTTTATTTAAAGTTTGATTGTATGGTTCAATAATTTTGTCCCTATGTAGGAAACCATGCTTCGCTGAGAGAATATACCAGTCCCACTGCTGCCGCTCAACATAAGCTCTAGCTTTGAGGAACCAAGTTGATTGGTATAAATCTTGAGCAGGGCAGGAGTGACTTTGTTTTTTCCCAACACAGGAAATTAAGGTGATGCTATTCATAGCTTGATTCCCCTAGAAATTGAGCGGCTGGAATATCTCCTGTTACCAAAAGATGTGCAGCAATTAAATCGTTCTCTAACTCTTTGCGCTGATTATCCAGCCATAAAGGATTACATATCCAAGAACACTCTAAGGAGTTAGCGTTGGCAAAGATATGACCCTGCTTGCTTATAGGGTTATTCGCTTTAACTAAGTGAGAACACAATCGCTCTCTAATTTTTCCTTCACCAACATATAGTACTTGTGACTGTGAAGCATCACGAATGCGGTAAAGTCCTAAACTAGCAAGAGGTAGATTGTCCTTCACTTGTTGTAATGGAATCCAATCAGTCCAATTATGGCCGCACCATTGTAAATTCTGGGGTTCGAGTGTCAGCTTTCCTTGTGGTGCAATGCCAGGATGATGATGGCTATGTTGCTCAGGTGTGATTCCACCTCTTAAACCTTGACCTCGATTGTATTGAGAAGACTTCCGATAGCCAGGCGGCATTCTGCTAAAGTTGGCGGTTGGAGAATAGCCTTTTTCTTGGCGAGCAAGGCTAATAGCCAAAGCTTCTATCCCTTTACGCCATTGAGTTGTTCCTTCAATGGGTAATACAGAGACTTCAAACTCACATTGACACCTATGGCGCAATGCCCACAGAGCTGGCGCTGCGGTATGTGGATCGCTGTACGGCATTAGCTCACCGTAAGTTACCCGTAGGTCACTCAATCGTTTTTTTAAAACCCTACCCGTTTCACCAATGTAGTCTAAATCATCTCGCTCCAAGCGACGTATCCGATACAGACCACGCTCAGGAGGAATTAGTGAATTTTTCCAACTTCCTTTTAGTGGATACCAAGGAGACCAAGAAAAAATACGCTCGACCTGAATCATGTGTTTGTTGAAACTAATAATTTAAATGTAATACCACTTTCATCTGAACATCTTTAGTTACTTTATAGCCAGAGTGCCTATTTGTTGCAGTGCCTCCCTAAACTTGTTGGCATCATAGGCTGTTTTCTTCAACGTTTTTGGAAACATTGGAAACATTACTGAAACATGGCAAAACTTTCTTGACCATTAGTTAGGTAAGTGCCAAAATTGGTCAAACAAGCGCGATTAAGAGATTGGTCGATGAAAGTAACCAGACATCGAGACAAAATTTTGGCAGCACTACAGGAATGGTTTCGTATCCACAAACAGGGTCCTACTTTAGAAGAGTTCTGTGCTGAACTGGAAATGCAACCCCGTCAGAAAGCCACCCTGCAACGGTGGTTGCAGACCATGCGAGGTATCGATGTGGAATGGGAAGATAACGTCGCCCGTAGTCTTCGCTTGCTTACCCCTGAACCTGAAATTGAGCCAGGGCTACAGATACCCGTAACGGAAACATTGCGGTATTTGGCGACTGGCTTGGCAGAGTGGGAAAAACTTGAACCTATGAACAGAGCGCATATTCCAAAAGCTCTTCGTGTCGGTATGTCTAGGATGTATTTAACATCTTTGCTCTCTGGAGATGAACAGTCTCCTTCAAACCTGCCAGAATTTTTTGACTGGGCAAAAAAACCAGTTGTGCAATGGAAACCCGCAGCAGAAATTAAACACCTTTCATCGGAAGTCACCCTGATAGAAGATGGAATAGTTTCTGACTTTGCCCTCCAATGGCAGGTTACGGGCGCTGATGTAGAAATGGAGGTGCAAGAGAAAGTCCTGCAAGATGTCCTGGAATACTGTCGAGCCAATCAACTAGAAGAAGCCTATCGCGCCTTACGAAAGCTGATTATCGAGCATCCTGTCCTTCCCTACGCTGAATACCGTCGCCTTTTGTCTTCATCCCAATTAAGACCTCTGCGTGATTTTTTGCTGCAAATTTATGTGGATTTGGTTGATTTAACCAGTGACCACACTTATCACTTCTGCCCTCGCTGTAAATATGTAATGCGCCGCCGTCGAGATGGGATTTATAACTGCCGAAACATGACTTGTGAGCAACTGAGTGCGAAACTTCGCCTCCCACCCCAACCTTCAATTCCCAAGCATCAGGCAGAAGATTGGAAAGCCCTCACCCCAGGGGTACATCGGTACGGGACACTGCCAGGAATTTGGGAAATTCAGCTAGCAGAAGCCCTGACAAAACTGGGAGTACGCGTCACTCTTTGGCCTGAAATTGATGAATTTGACTTACTCGTAGAGTTTAGTAAGAAAATGCGCTGGGCAATTGATGTAAAAGATTGGTCGTACTTAGATGAAGAACGTTTACGGAAAGTAGAGTACCGCTTTGATACTACTGAAACCTTTATCGTCTTCCCAGATGAGCGAAATGATGTCTTACGAATTGAGGTGGAACGCCAAAGACTCGAACCAGAATTGGCTGGTGTGCGCTTGAAGCTGGTTAGTGAAATTATCTCCCAAGCTAAAAAAATTCTGGAGAAGAAGAATCATGCGTGATAGTTCTCAATGGAGTAAACCATTGCGTGAAGCCCTTCGCAAAACCCTGGACTTAAAAGCTTATTTAGAACAAAGTTTACCAGATGCAGATGCGAATATACAGCAGCGAGAAATAGCACGTCTTGCCCAACTTATTGCCGAAGTGGAATTGGGGTTAACCTTACTGATGCAGGTAGCCCCAGAAGAAAGAGCGACATCCGTATCAGCGTTACTTTTGGGATATCGTTTTCCTGTCAAAGCACTTGAAAGTGAAGAAAACTGGCTCCTCGTACAAAAAGCCCGTTTTTATCTTGTGCGTCGCAAAGGAAGACAATGGGAGCGGACACTGGCTGAGTACATTAAATTACCTGAAATTCTGAGGATATTCAGCTTAACGGATACAAATGATATTCCTCAACTAATTCCATCTAGCACTTACCCTCAGCGTTTACAACTATACCGTCAGACTCTATCAAAAACTCCACCGCACAAAAAGCGAAAAGTTAAACTAGCAACCTTTGGTTACTGGTATGCCAAAGTTTCCGATCAAGGTCACACTACCGTTGATGTTCCCATCAATATTCCTGAAGCTGTGGCTAATCTGTCTCCTTCTCCGCAGATATCTTTTCATAGCACACGCACGGCTGTGAATCCCTCTCGTCTTGTCACCTTTGAAAAATTGCTACAAGATGCTCAGGAAATGGATGAAAAATTGGCTCAAGCTGAGTACGAGCCAGAAAATTATCATCAACGTCTCACAGGAATTGCTTTAAAATTATATGACGCATCAATAGATGATTTTCAACCTTCCCTAGCAAACACTGAAATCAAACTAGACCAACTTATCCACATTGTCGGTTTATTGAATGTGGGTAAATCAACACTGCTTGATATTCTGATTTACCATTTTGCGAAACAAGGATATCGCTGTGCATTGCTAGTAAACGATGTTGTAGCGGCAGTGCGTCTTGCATCTTTATTTCGAGAAAAATTGGGAATTCTGGCATCTCCTGTATTGGGAAGCGATCGCTTTCAACACTTAGAAAAAGTTTATGAACCAATTCTAGCAACCAAGGGTGACGAAATCGAAACAGGAGCAATCCACCCAGCTTGGCGTTGGTTTAGTCCTGTCTGTCCCTTACTAGCTTTAGTGCAATCAGAAGCAAAATGGGAGTTCGGTGAAGAACCATGCCACAATCTTTACCAAAAACAAACCACTACCAAAAATGGCAATTCCCAGGCAAAAGATGATGAAGATTTTGAGGAGGGCGAGACTGAAGATAAATATACTTGTCCCTTGTATTACAAATGTCCGCGTCACCAATTAGAACGAGACATAGCCACTGCATTGGTTTGGGTGTTAACACCAGCCAGTTTCATTCATACCCGCGTTCCCCCGCAAGTTTTGGCAGAAAAACTGACCTTTGCTGAAGCCGTTTACCGTGAATGTGACTTTCTCTTTGTTGATGAAGCCGACAGGGTACAGGTGCAGTTTGATGAAGCTTGTGCGCCCGATGAAGTCTTAGTAAATTCTTCTGGAAACTCCCTATTAAATCAGCTAGGACTTAAATTTGCTACCACTATTTATAATTCTGACCGCCGCAGCATGGCGGCTGAACTCGTTGCTACAGCAAAAAGAGCCAATGACTATGCTCAAATTGCCACAGACTTAATTCTCCCCCGGCTGCATAACCAGCCCAAACTTGTGGAATGGGTAGGACCAAATCCCTTTACAGGTCGTTCACTTTTCGCCCATATTATCCGCGACATTCTGGACAAACCAGAAACAGAAGAAGACAAACCATCTCCCAAGCTTAAACGTGCCGAACGCAGCAACGAACGACAAAAACGGATCGAGGCTGGTTTACCCCCCGAAGAGGAACGCCAGCGTCGTAAAAAAATCATGAAAACTTTGGAAGAATTTTTGCAAGCCCCCCTTAATCATGACAAAGGAGGAGAACTTTCAGACCTTGCCCTTACTTTACTGAGTGCGGAAAATGACGCAAAAGCATTAACTAAGGTTGCTGAATGGTTACGCAAATGGCTGGAATCATTGGGGATTGATCTCACAGAAAAAACTAAGTTTGAGGAAGTTACACTCCATTTGCACTTAGCAATTCTCGTAACGGTACTCAACGATAAGCTAGGTTTTCTAGTGGATAACCTGAATGCACTCATGCGATCGCGAGTTATTGACTTGCACGACACGAGTCTTGCTCTTGTGTACCGCCCACCTCGTGATTATCTGCCAGTTGTGCCATCTTCACCAGTGGGGAACATTTTGGGCTTCAGGTATACACGAGATCGGACCCACAAAACTGGTGGTAAGTTGGAGTATTTCCGCTACGTTGGGGTTGGACGCTATTTACTTCTTAATTTTCCCCATCTCTTTGCTGTTGATGGTTGGGATGGCCCCCATACAGTTTTGATTTCCGGCACTAGCTACGCTCCAGGGACACCTGCTTATCACATCCGCAAAAAACCGACTATCTTGCTAGAACCAGCTACCAATAACAACACAGCAGGTGATGCCGGGATTAGTGAAAGCGACTTTTGCTTCAGTTCCCAGCGTAATGCAGTTGGCAAGTACATTGCCCTATCGGGACTGCCACCGGCTATGAGAAAAACAGCTGCCAACGAAATGGTCAAGGCCATCTGTCACAGTCCTGGGCAAGCTACAAGCTTTCTGACTGAGTTATTTGAGACTTTAAAGGTTCAAGAACAGAAAGACCCCCAACGTTGGGGCGATCGCCAACGCTTATTGCTGATCACCAACAGCTACGACGAAGCCGAATTGGTGGAGTCAATTTTAAAACCCCTCTACCGTAATGTTGAAAATCTTAACGGCATTGCTACCCTGCGCCGTGACAATGCTCCGGTTCACTTGAGTGGTATTCGTCGCGGTCAAATTCGTGACCTCGCTCAAATGTCTACCACAATTGTCGTTGCACCTTTGATGGCATTAGAACGGGGTCACAACATCCTCAACGAGAACCGGATAGCGGCCTTTGGAGCGGCAGTATTCTTGAGCCGACCAATGCCAGTTCCTGATGATTGGCAAACTACCGTCCAGCAACTGAATAATTGGGCGCTGGAAAACTCTTCCGATTTTAGGCTTTATGAGGCACTACAAAAACGAGGCGATGCTCTCACGCTGACGAATGTAGAAAATGAGTTCTACCAGTATGCAGTGGCGAAGATGCTTGACTTGAACTGTCGGGCGATGTCGTTTAAGCAGTTAACCAGCGATGAACGCTCTATACTTTGCTGGACTCAATTGGTAAGTGTTTGGCAAATTATCGGGCGTTTAGTACGTGGAGGAGTTCCCTGCATTGTCCATTTTCTAGATGCCAAGTTTGCACCTAAATCGGTTGACAGTGAACTCGATAACGAAGTCACCTCACTGTTAGTTGCCATGATTAAGGAACTTCAACTGGCTATTGAGCCAGAAGACAAACAACCTTGGGAAAAAACATTAGCCAAATCCCTCTATGGTGCTTTCTTTAACGCACTCAAACAAACGAAGGATTTACGCTACGACCTTTAAAATCATTTCGCCATTGATCTTCTTGGTAAACAATCTTGGCGGAAAACATGGCATTGCTAAATGTTGAATTGGAATATGAAATCGGGTCGAAAACGCTTTCAGCGAATGCGCCTAAGAAAGCGATAACGGCTAACGGCGAATGCGTGAGGTCTGTATATTCATATTTTGGCTCAACAACGCCGAAAACATTCCCCAAATCCCTCTACAGTGCTTGCCTCAATGTACAGAACAAAATCAAAGATAAGGAGTTAAATTATGCCTTTTAAAATTAAAAATCTTCTTCCTGGAGCTTGGGAACTGACTAAGGATGAACAATACGAGCTTTTTTCTCTCCATGTCCCTACTGTATGGCAGCAAGTCGCTAAAACTTTGGCGCAAAAACGTTTCAATTTGCTAGGTAGAGGTTATCCCTCAGCCCCTGTCTACTCCCTCGACCCGATTATAGCGGCGAGCTTCCCTAGAATCATTCAGACAGTACGTAATGGCTGGCAACGTCCCGGTGTACCTTGGATATTAGCAACAGAACGCGCTGAACTTTCCAACTTACCTGACCTGATCAAAGATTGGTTGCGGGAAGAATTTAGCTATTGCTTAGGTGATGATGAAGTCGAATCTAGCCTCAACAAACTTGATGATAATGTTTGGGAATGGGAGAACAAGCCAATAAGCTTTCCTTTGCAACTTCCACCGAATAACCCGTATGGCATAGACATTCGCTGGCGGGCAATACCTGATTATATGGCTGGGGAATTTCTAAAAAATCCACAGGTCACTTTTGGTTGGAATAATGAGTACCAATTAACTTTTTACCAAGTAGTAACTCTTAAGCCAGGAGCCGAACTAATGTCATGGCCTCCTTATCGAGTTCCGCTAATTAAAAAGGAAAAGCAAGTTGGTACAGCAGACATTTCTTTTGTTATCCGTTTCAAGTTACAAACAGTACCTTGGCGGAATCAGCCAATGATTTATCATCAACTATCGATTCGACGCTGGATTACTGAATCTATAGAACGCTGGCCTTATCGGGGTGCTACCGTTTTTATTGGTGATGAGCGACGATGGTTGGATGGTCAAAAACAACCATTCTGCTTTATTTCTCTGCCGATAAAGCAAATTACAACACAAGCAGGAAGGGAAGCAAGATGGCAAAGAGCTATTAGTGAATTACTGAAAATTAATGACTCACCACTCCCTGACCCTGATAGTTTAGCTAGTGAGCCAATTTATAATTGGTCTGTGTTTGGTGCTGCCCCAACCGGAATACAAGCTGCTATTGCTTATGACTCTCGACATTTGGGTGAATTTCCTTGTTTTAGTGGCGTAAGTCCGCTAGATTTAGCTAGTTTAGATAGTGCTATTCAAAATAAGATTGAGCAAGAAAATTTATCATTTCGTCGTATAGGTGAAGGGGTAAGAAAATCAGGTAAGTATACACCTTTTTGGGAGCTTGGAAAGCCACAAAAAAAGGGGAGTTCAGAGCCTAAAAATCATGATGATTTATCTACGCCGATGCTGCGTCCAAAAATTGCTGCCCCCGCTACATTTCGACATACTGAAAATTCTCCTCATACCATCCTAATTTTGTGGGAAACCCAAAAATGCCGAGATGCGTTAGTTGCTGAAATTTGTAAATTACTTTCCCTCTCACCCCAGGGAGAAACAATCACTTATGAAACTTTAACTGGGTTCACAGGAGAAGAAACCCTTTATCGAAATCAGGATGTATGTTTGCGGATTAGAACTCAGCACGTCTCAGACATAACAGGAAAACTAGATGTTGATGATCCTGAAGCTGAAGGAAATAACCGACAACAAAAGCGTATTACTTTAATAGACAAGCGTATTCATCAGATTACCTCGTATTTACCCCAGTCCGAAGGATTAAGTGGTGCTTTAGTGGAAATTAAACCAAAGAAATATTTCTTTCTACCGGAGTCAGATCCAAAACTGGCTGTGCGAATTGGGGTAATGCAGGCTGGTTATGTTAATCAGCATATTCATGCTTTAACAACAGCTAAAAAAAATGATGAAGAGTCCATTACTAAAAAATCTACGAATCGGGTACAAAGAGCAGTAACTGATTTATTAAGACAATTTGGAATTTTACCTGCTCCCCTCATCGACTTTGAAAAAGATGCCATAGATCCAAATATGTGGCTGACTTGTTTTTATGTTTTACGTCGCACTCGCAAAACAACAGCTAGTAATAAAGCTTCTATTGTGGCGTTGATGGTACGAGTCAACCCCATCAAAGGAACGGTACAGATCACTACTCCTACTTTATTCGCTACACAAGGCTGGGTATCGTATTCAGCAGGACTGGGATATTTACTCACTGAAAAATGGGAACCTAATTCCTCTGCTGATGAAACGACTGGTGATACTAGCGATGCACAACAGTTTAGTGATACCAAAAGTGAACAGAAGTTTCTCAATAAATTCGTGACTGATTGCTTGCGTGATTGTTTAAGTACATCAATTGAAGAGGAAAAACATCCTCATGTGCTATTCATGGCGGAAGCCATCAATGCCCGTACAATGCTGACATGGTTACAAAATCCTCAACTACCAGCTAACAATTTACCCGATGAACTAAAACGGCACATGACAGAATCGGAAATAAATCGGCTTTCGGTTGTGCGGTTAAGAGTTCCAGGTGATGGTGAAGTTCCTGTTGCTATTGCTAAGGGTTCTCCTGGTAGCAGAACTAATGGTTTATTCTGTTGGCAAGGTGTTTGTGATGACGACGCAACAGCACTTTACCTCAGCATGAGGAAGCTGTTAAATACCGAGCAAGGTACAAATACATTACAACAGAAACAGTCTCGACTTGATAATGGCAACTTACAAGCAGGCAACCCAAAACCGTTAGAGATAGCTGTTATTCATCACCCAAGTATTGAACGAGATAAGTTAGCTTGCTTTATCCATAATCTTAGAGACCGATGGCCATATTTTGCTAATGAGGTTTCTTTACCATTACCTTTTCCGTTGGCAATTTCAGCTAAACAATATGCTGTGAGTGCTAAAGATAGGGTGGAATCTGTTGACTTAGAAGAGGAGGAAGATTCAGAAGAATCTGTTGATTAAATGTACTTGCCTAATAGCCAATACGGATACTGAGATAGAATTTTGACAACTGGCAGATATAGAGAAACACCGTACCTTCTGGGTAAAACATAGGCGAATTATCTATATGTGCCAGTCGGTGCATAACGTTTATTTCAATGGCTGCTATCGCCTGAGAGTCTAAGTCATAATCTAACTCCTCCTTTTCATATATAGCTTCTACCACATAATGGTCAATTTTTGGGACAATCCTCACCTGATTGAGATGTACATAATCTACTTTTGTCGGAATGTAAATCTGTGTTTTAGACAGATGAATCACACCTGCTTTCATTTTGGGTTTACTCACAGACTGGGCTGTGTAAACTAATAAATGTCTGCCCTTTTCTTTGTGTTTATATTTGGGTAATTTTGGTCTGCCTAAAAACTTGGTTTTATCTTCTGTGTATGCTTTAATTGCGGCGAAAAAGCTTAACCAGTTACGATGTAATCCTAATAATACTTGTTGGGCGACTTTGGCGGGTAACCCTTGATATGGTTCTGTAGATTTTAATTGTTTAGCTAAACAATTGTAGTCTAGATATTTTTGAGTCAGAATAAAACTTTGGCGGATGTGGAAGTTAGCATAATTATAGAGGTTTTTAGCAGCAAAACATAACTGATCAATCTCCTGATAGTGGGGATGATTTCGTTGAATTATATGCCGTTCGACTAACTGCATAGACTAGCTGCCAAAAATTCAAGAAATGATTATATATACTAACATTTGTCGGTACTTGACTTAATGAATTTATGTTAATTATCTGGCTTGAGATTTGCTCTATCCCCATTTATTAGCTGGTTTCACTGTGATGAATGATAATAGATGGAGATATTTGTCTATATATTCGGCGAAGTTTTACAATATTAGTAATGCAAAATTCCCCACATCTACATTCAGAATCGTTGTAAGGGCAATACATTTTCCCCCAAGCATGAGAGCCACCTTCTTCAACTTCCCAGCCTTGCTCAACAGCATAATCCAACGCTGCTCGGATCTCTTTATTGGGGTGTTTCTTTGCCATTACCTAAGACACACATATCATCTTAATTCGTACAGAGTGAGTTGTCAACTGACAACTCACTCTGTCCATTTTACTTAAACATGACCTGAAGAGCCAGGGGAGCAATGGAGAAGGTTTCATTTTTTCTTAGTGACATTCTCTTTTAGTCCTCTAACTAAAATACTTTTGTACAATTGTACTTTAATACAATCTAACTTTTGTACAATTGTACTTTAATATATTTGTGATAATGTACTTTAGTAACTTTATATAATTGATTTATGCCAAATCCGCCAACAGTCGTCTCCTTGGGCTTGGCTGGGGGTCAGGGAAAGTCTACAGTAGCCTTGATGCTGGGAAGGTATTTAGGGCGCTTAGGAATTCCCGTTTTGTTTGTAGATTGCGACCCTCAATCTAGCTTGACCAGTTTTTTAGGGGTACAAGTGCAGCCTCATACCCCAACATTACTGGAGGTTCTGACACAACCAGAAGAGAAAACCAAAATTATCGATGCCATTGCGTCCGTACCAGACGTTAAATTGGGCGACAAATTGGGCGACCGGATCATTAACAATAGCAACCTGTTCTTAATTCCTTCAGATGACGGCTTGGAGAGCGCCAACTATAAATTGGCTTCCAGTGGCCTAAGTCTGTTTATTCTCAGGAATCGCCTCCAGCCAATTGTGAATAATTTCGGCGTGGCAATTGTAGACCCACCCCCGGAACGTTCACATTTAGCACAGACAGCCTTGGGTGCTGGAGATAGATGGGTAATTCCAGCCGAGTCCAACGTCAAGGGAGTGCAATCGCTGTTGCGGACTTTGGAATTAATCAAAGAATTTAAAACCGCCCTACCTTATGGTGAACTACTGGGTATAGTGCCGTTTCGCGCACGCTGGACTGGTTTACATCCAACAAACGCTACTAAAACCAGTATTGATACCATGCGGCAGCTAGTAGGGGATGAATTGATGTTGCCGCATATTTTGGAATCAGATGTATTCAAAAATGCCATCAACCAACGGGTTGCGCCAACAGACTTGGGGCAGCCAAATCTGGAATATACGATTCATGTCTTAGCTCAACGACTCAAGCCAGCTTTGCCAGAAGAATATGCCAAATTAATCCCATGAGAAACAGCGTCATAAATTTTACTAAGAGGTGAAAACATGAATATTCTAGACGAAATCAGAAATAGAGCTAATCAACCAACAGTTGCACCCAGACAAGATGTGCTAGCTCCACAACAGCAAAGTTCGACTCCCCTTGATATTGATATGACATCGACTGCCGATAATGACCTTTCTGAACTCACAAGATTAGAAAAGCAACTAGCTCACTTCCCGGAAATTGCGCCTAGAGTACCTGTACGTTTAGAAGTGCCAATCAAGCAAGAACTCGATGAACTATGCAACAAAGAAAAAATAACAGTGGAAACGCTCTTGGAAGCTTTTTATGTTACCTGCCAAGATAAAGATACAGTCATGAAACAAGTGCTAAAAGAAGCCAAAAAACGGCTGAAGAGTCGCAAAGAAGCAGGTAATATTCGCTCTAGCATGACTCGTTTAGCTAATTTGGCTAAAAAGCTCAAGTAGCAATCAGGACAATAGCAAACACTCGCCCCTGGTTGAACGATGTCCTGACACAACATCTCGGTTGACAGTGGCTTACACACCAAACGAGTGAAGAGAAGACTCATTCTCGCAATAAAACTTAATTTTCCAGTCACCTATTTGTAACGATTGGTTGAAGTACAGCAGCTTTTGTCAGAGGATAAAGAAAAAGCAGCTGTTTGATGACCGTGAACAATAGTGCGATCGCCTCGTTTAATTTACACCCAGAATCGCTGGCGTTAACAGAGCCACTACCTATCACCATGCACCCATCTGAGGTGTATTTGGCATCTCTGGGTGAAGGTTCCCGGCGGACTATGCGGGAGGCACTTAATGCGATGGCGCGGTTATTGACCAATGATAGTTGTGATGCTCAAACTTTGGACTGGTCAAAGTTGCGATATCAGCATACGGCAGCAGTTCGGGCGGTGCTGATGGAAAAATACAGTCCAGCAATGGCGAATAAAATGTTATCTGCACTGCGGCGGGTGTTGAAGGAAGCATGGCGGTTGGGCTTAATGTCTACCGAGGACTATGGACGTGCTACTGATATTCAATCTGTGCGGGGTAAAAGTTTACTGAAGGGGCGGGCGCTGGATGGAGAAGAAATTGCTGCCCTTTGGGATGATTGTATTCAAGATAACTCCAATTTAGGGGCGAGGGATGCGGCACTGTTGGCAATTTTGACGGTGGGGTTGCGGCGTTCTGAGGTAACACATCTTGATTTGAGCGATTTAAAACCGCGCAGTCGGTCGCTAACTATACGGTCAGCTAAGGGACAAAGTGAGCGAATTGTTTACTTACCAGAAGCTGGAGTCCGGGCGGTGCAGGATTGGTTACTGATTCGGGGGAAGTCTGCGGGTCCTTTGTTTTATCCGTTGGATAGGGGACATAAAATTATACAACGGCGGATGAGTGAGCAGGGGGTACTGCGGGCATTGCAACGCCGAGGGGAAGCGGCGGGTGTGGAAGAAGGGTTTACGCCGCATGATTTTAGAAGAACGTTTATTAGTGATTTGTTGGATGGGGGTGCAGATATTGTTACGGTATCCAAGCTGGCTGGTCATGCGTCAACTAATACGACGAGTAAGTATGATAGGCGGGGGGAAGATGCTAAGAAACGGGCGATAGATTTATTAAATGTGCCTTACAAGAGGCGTTAGAGTGGGGATGCTCCTATTTCTTTTGGGTGCGGCTCTTTTAGCTAATAAAAAGCTCATTATCGGTCTTTCGTTCTCTGTAGGGGTACTTTTGCTGATTCAAAAAGGCGTTATGATGTGTTTGATTTTGACCAAAAATAACTTGTGAGTGAAGTACGAGCGGACTACGATGGTGCCTGGAAGGAAGGTGTAGAACAATACTTTGAGGCGTTTCTGGAATTCTTTTTTCCAGAGATTCAAGCAGAAATTGACTGGACGCGAGGTTATGATTTTCTCGATCAGGAACTTCAGCAGTTGATGAGAGAATCTGAAGTTGGTAAGCAATTCGTTGATAAGCTGATTAAAGTTTGGCTTAATGATGGAAAGGAAACTTGGTTGCTGGTACATTTGGAAATTCAAAGTCAAGTAGATCCCAACTTTGCCCAACGGATGTTTTCTTACCATTACCGAATTTTTGACCGTTATAACCAGGAAGTTGTAAGCTTGGCAATTCTAGGGGATAATCAAGCAAACTGGCGACCGCAAGAATATAGTTATGGACGCTGGGGATGTCGGTTAAGTCTGCAATTTCCAATTGTGAAGCTACTGGACTATGAAGCTCGATGGTTAGAGTTAGAACAAAGTGATAGTCCTTTTGCCGTAATGGTGATGGCACACCTGCGGACACAAGCGACAACTCAAGATTTAGCAGGTAGATTACGCTGGAAGTTGAGCCTGATTAAACGGATGTATGAGTTAGGCTATAGTAGGGATAAAATATCTCAACTATTCCGGTTGCTAGATAGATTAATGACTTTACCACCGGATTTAGACTTGAATTTCAAAGCCGAATTGGAGCGTTTTGAGGCTGAACAACAAATGACATACATGACAAGCATAGAACGCATAGGCAGAGCGCAGACTCTACAGGAGTCTATTGCTGAAGTTTTAAAAGCTCGATTTAATCACGTTCCCCCTGAATTGATTGAGCAATTGAATAAAATTTATGAGCTTGACAGACTGAAGCAACTATTGAAACAGGCTAGTATTACAGGGTCAATTTCTGAATTTCAGCAAAAATTCAGCCAAGAAAATACAGAGACAAATGTTTAATTGAATATGACTCTCTAGGGCGAATGCGTTTGGGACTGGGGTTTGAAGACTAAATTCCTAATTTGGTTCTCAATACTGCCTCATCTTTGAAGCCTACCAGTATGGCTGTGCCATCTTTGACGAAAAGTGGACGTTTGAGCAGCATGGCATCTTGAGCGAATGCGTCAATCCACTGTTCGTCAGTCCAAGTTTTCTTTTCTTCACCTAAAGCACGGTATGATTGTCCAGAAGTGTTACGCATGGGCGCAAAACCCAAGGACTTCACCCAGTTTTGAATCATGTCACGGGTGGGCGGCGTTTCTTTGGTATTAAAGAATTTATAGTCAATGCTGTTTTCTTGGAGCCACGTAAAAGCTTTTTTACAAGTGCCGCAATTGGGGATACCGTAAATCTGAAGGGACATAAAAAGTTAATCAACAATTTCCATGACATTTATTTATACATGGCTAGTTTAACTTCTGGCGATGGTGCGGCGCGATCGCCGGAGGCAATCGCTCCAAGTGTATGATTAATTTGGGCAAGGCTTTTGGTAACATTTTCTAACTTTTCTGACAAGTGACTCGGTTGTTGTGCTTGTTGCTGAGGTGATGTCGATTCTATACCCTGTTCTATACTCTGGGTGAGATGCCCCAACATTGTTTCAATTTGTTGTAAACGATTCTCTACACTCGAAGTATTATGTACCTGATTGGCTTCCAGTGCTGAGAGTCGGTTGATGACATGGTGTAGAACATTTTCTATACTATGGTCAGCGACTTCCGTCTGCCCCAGGACTTGATGTAGACTTTGGACTACTAACTCTGTGGCTGAGGTGTTGCGTTTTTTGGCTTCGGCTCTAAGTGCTGCAACTAAAGATTTGGTTCGTTTAAAATTTACCGATTCCCGTTCTATGGCCATGAAAACACCCGCACTCTAGCAATACCCTTCTTTAGTTAGCTTACAGCTTGTTGGTATGTCCGTTGCCATCTCTGCTTTCTACCTGACTGTGGCAAAGGTATCTATTGCTGCTCCTTCGCTTCCTGGAATTTAGCCAAATATTTCAGGCTAGAGACAAATGCGATTGCCTACGGCACTGCGCTTCGCGCAGTGCCGTAGGCAATCCTTGTGACGCTTTCTTTAATCCTGGTTTGAAAATGTGTTGATTGCAGGTTTGAGAATGATGCACAATTAGTAACATTAATTTGAAGCGATTTGAATTTGGTTTATTTAAGATAGTTTTGGGATAACTAAGGTATAAACCCGAACTTTTGAGCTTTTTCAAAGGGAAGTAGTAATTGGGTAACAGGTAAAACCTAGCCCTCATAAGGGTACAACTCAGCATGGCTAAATTTTTTCAGGATCACATGTGGCAAGACAGTATTTTTGCCATCAAGCTCAGTTGTAAAGTCAGCGATTTTGAGGCTTTTTATGGTCAGTTGCTTGAGAAGCTACCTCAAACATCGGAAGAAACCAGGAGGCGTAATGCAGGCACGATTGTGCGGCGATTTTTCCCAGAGAGAACTCTTAACCAACCAACACGGTTGACATTTCGTAACTACAAAGATGAAAACTTGTTACAGCATTTGATGCGGTATCAGTTCTTGGTGAGCGAGCCAGTTATTGCGGACTTTGCCAAACTTCACGTTCTTAACTGCGAACCAGGCGAGATTTTGGAGTTTGGGGAGTTGGCTGACTCCTTTCTTCAACAAACCTACGGAGAAGTTAAACCGAAACTCAAGCAGAGGTTGAGTGCAGCTCTACAAGCAACTGGATTAGTGACGCGATCGCAAAAAATCATGTATATACGAGACCAAACGAATATAGAACTTGCTTTTGGCGTACTGCTCCATGTATTGTTTGCTCCTCAAGCTACAACAATCCCTGTCAAAGATATTCTCAATCATGTGTTTTGGCGCTACTTAGGATTGCGTTCGCCTAGCGATGTAGTTAAATTGTTGCGTTGGCTAGAAGCTAAGAAAATAATCGTTAAGTATGTACGTGCTGACCAGTTGGAGCAAGTTACCACGGCATACAGTGCTGACGAAATATTCAATCACAAGAGGTTGCTGTGAATGTATCTGAGTTTGTAACCGTTATAGATAGTTTAGCCCGTGGAGTACGTAGTGGGCGTTATCTGTTTTTTGTTCAAGAAGAAAAAGAAGACAAACTCTTGAACCTGCTTCGCGCTTCTCTAAAAAATGGCAAGTTACCTAATCATCGCCTGCAAACGCTAAATATCAACGAACTTGCAGAGCCATTACCGAATCGCGAAGCTGTATTAAGATTAACAGAGAAACTAAAAGAACAACTCCAACAAATCCGCAATATGGGGATACCTCAAATTTTGGTTTTGACCAAACCAATGCTACTGGTTCGCTACCAAATAGGACTGTCACCCCTTTACGAACACTACCTTGCGGATGGCACAACTGCTGTGGTTGTGTTGCCATCAGTTTCCTCCGTAGAGTTATCAGACGCTTTGCCGAACAGTGCAAAAGTGGATACAGAGATACTCAGGAGTCCCTTTCCAGAAGTCGGACGAGCCGAAAGTCCCTTAATTCAACTTTAAGCCACACACTTTGAGGAGGAGTATATTTTGAATGCAGAACTAGCCCCATTACGGGAACTGATTGTTCCTAAAGCCAAACGACCCGAAACAACCCTGTCACTGGTTGAGGCACTACGTAAACCAGTAGAAACCGTCGAAACTTATATTTTTACAGACTCTATTCGAGCTTACTTTAACCAAATTTTTGAAGAAGTAATTGCTGAACGCGGTCAGGCGTTTTGGATTCAGGCGGAGTATGGGGCTGGTAAAACCCACTTTCTTGGTACGTTGGCTTCTTTGTTAGGGGAACAACCAGATACCACTAAACAGGAAATTTGGGATGTTGTCAGTGATGGTGATATCCAAAATGAGCGTTTTAAAATTCAACCCCAGAGGCTACTTCCAGTAGTGTTTTCTTTGCGGGGAGAAGGAGGACAAAGTGGAGCGTTAGAGCGAAGTCTCCTTGACATTATTGCCCGTGAAACAGCTAAATCATGGGAATTGCAGCGCCATTCTCATCCTGGCTTACCAAATTTGAAGGTGACAACAGATGATGATTTATTGGAGTGGTATCGAAACTGTGGGGAAGGTTTACGTTCCGATATTGAGAGATTTGTTAAAGCAGAAACTAGCGTGACGCTGGCAGAATTGCGTTCAGAAGAAGGGGATAGTGCAACTGCCGAACAAATTATGCATTACTGTCAGTGCAATGGCATTAAGCCTGATGTTGCTATCAGCACAAAGGAAAGAGTTAAACACATTTATCAGCAAATTCACGAAGCTGGGTATACAGGTATATTGCTGGTTATGGATGAATTTGCTTTCTGGCAAGACCGGGGAAAAACAGATGAACAAAGGGCATCTGATGAGGAAACTCTAGAAACAATAGGTCATGTATTGCCTAGAGACGAAGGGGCAAACATTTGGGTAATTCTAGCATCCCAGAAGGCTGCTCCTACCAAGTTGAAGGGCGATCGCTTCAAGGAGCTAAGTTTGTTAGCTGATAGGAACCAAACAGATTATTACACAATTGCTTCCCGCAGAATTCGAGATATACAACCCCACCGAGAACCAGAACTTAACCAATATTATGACTTTTATCGTAATAACTTTAAATTTTTAAGATTAAATAATATTAGCTACGAGCAATTTATAGACCGTTTCCCATTTCAACCTCGTGCATTTGATATTATCCGCCGAATTACCAGGGAGAATTTGCCCTCAGCCAGATTTGGTATAGGCGTGCTGTTTGACCTTATCAAAAGGGGAGAATTATTACAGCAAAATCGGCTAATTATTGCCAATGATTTGCTCAAAAGTAGTAGTTTGATTGATGGATTTAAAGACACACTTTATGAAGATAGCTATCGAGCATATCAGGAAGCAAAAGATAGTGTTAAAGAATTTGAAATAGATCCTTCGGAACGCCCAATTGCAGATAATATACTTGGTTTTTTGTTTTTAGAACATATTGCTCACCTTGATTCTGGAATAGAATATTGGCTGAAAATATCAGATATTGTAGAAGCAACGCTAACCCAATCTGATGTGCTACTGAGTGAGGATACAATTGATTCGTTATTATTTCAATTAAGAGAGTTAAGTCAAATAGAATATCAATCACAAAAGCAAGTAGTGGGTGATAGACAAGCTCGCTTTATTTCGGTTGAAAGCGATAGATTTAATCCAATTGGTAAGTTTAGAAGTGCCAAAGGTAAAATCACAACTGATGAGGGCAAACTTTTAATAACCTGGCGAGAAATTATTCTAGCTTCACCGAATAAAACTTTTGGCAAAGACAACTTATTAAACAAGTTCAGTTTAAACACTACAGCCTCAAAGCGCGTTATCTATAAACGCGTGGAGTACAAACAGGAAGTTGTGCTGACAGATCAGTGGAACAGTAGCGCCTATGGTAGTCAACTAGATTTAGATAACCATGCGCGAATTGTTATTTTGACCTATCCCGGTGAAATTGATTCTTCAGAAATTTTAGATGACCGGATTGCTGTTGTAGCTCCCGCTGTACTGACTCAATCAGCTAAGGAATTAATTCGAGATTGGCTAACAGTTGATGCCTTAGAGGAAAAATACCGCAATGATGCAACAGCAGATGGGGACAAGATGCGGGAGTTTCTTAAAGAGAAACGGCGGGAAATCGTTCCAGAAATCCAAAAAACTCAAGTTGATGCTTATCGGAAAGGAAAAGTTTTTACACGGCGCTCTCTGGGCATTAAGCTAAGTGATATTTTTCGTCAAGCTACTGCGGAACAGGCAATTGAGTCCATAGCTCAAAAGCTACTGGCAGACGCTTACACTCAGCCATTAATCAATGCTTCAGAGTTTAAAAGCGGAAAAAACTTAGAGTTGGCAGATGTGCGTAAAGTATTTGAAGGATTGTTAACCTCTAATCCATCGGTTGCTAATCGAAATGCTGTGGAAAACTATGGAGTTGGACTGGGATTAACGTCTGATCAAAATTCATCGGCATTTAATCCTCAAAATTGCCAGGTTTTTGAGATTTTGCGTCAGCAACTAAATCAGCATCAAGGTCGAGTAACAAGAACTCAGATTGAGAAGCTATTAGTTGCTTCGCCTTATGGATTGACAAGGGATTTACTATCTCTCTACCTGATGTGTTTCGTACATTACGGCAACCCACGAGCGGAGCTAGAGTTGAGCCATGATAACACCATTCAGCTACAAAATGGTACAACTCCACCTAAAGGGCGGCTGACAACAGATACAATCCGACAGGTCAAGTGGAGCAACAAATTTGACCGGGAAATTCGCGTTCTCCAAGAGTCTGTTGGGGTTGACTGGAATCAAGTAGTTCCTTTTGCCCGCATCCTGGATGACACCTTGACAACGACAACAGACTCACAACAAAAGTTAGAGCAGGAGGAGCGGCTAAAACGCGCTTGTCAGGCATTGGGGCAGCGAGTAGCATTTGTAGATAATAGTTTAAGAAGCTTGGCTAGAACGTTGGGTTCTACCCTTCCAGCATCAGTATCTGGGCAACTTTTACCTTTGCAGTCACTAACTCAAACTTCAGATTTAGATAATTTCTTTGAAACTGCCCAATCTCAATTTGAGAGTGAGCAACAGCTAGCAAAGATACTCTTGGATTTCGTGGATCTGGAAAACTTATCCCATCTGAGTACAGATTTGGGGGCAGATCGGGCTTATCTGCGACAACTGAAGGATTCACTGCCATTCGATGCAGATCCGTTACGCCACAGCCTGGATGAAGTGCTGGTGCAGTTTAATTTGGAGCAGATGCTAGAGTCGCCTAGTTTCCAAGAGAATTTGCGATCGCAGCTGGAACAGATCAAAAGTGAGTATATCAACCAGTACCGCATCCATCACCGCGAGCATTACCAAGCGGTGCAAACTTTACGCACCGACTTAGCTGGGGCGGAAGAAAAGTTGAAAACTTTGGAACGGTTAAATACTCTTAGTGAACTTGGTTTACCCGTCACTCTCAATCACCGACAGCTACAGCAGGCTTTACTAAACCAGCTACAGGTCTGTTCAGTGACCGATTTGGAGTTGCAGCAGGGTTTAGCACATGATCCATTATGTGGGCATTGTCGGTTGGAATTACGGCAATCAGTCCCCATTGATCAGGTTACAGCTTGGCAACAGGATTTAAACCGGGCAATGATAGAACAGTTTGCTCGGTTGAAGAGCGAAACGGTTAAACGCCTGCTCAGAAATGCCGAGACTGAATATCTAAAGAACCTGCTGCAAGTTCTTGAGTCAGGTAATGCCGAGAATCTCGTTGGGTTGCTGACGGATGAGGGAACGCAAATTCTCCAATCCCTCTTGCAGCAAGCGAATGTTGTTTCTGCCACAAGCGATGTGCTTGTACAAATAAGGGAAACTTATCCTACCATAGAGCGCCACCAACTAAGAGAAGTTGTGCAGGCAATGGAACTACTTCTAGAGGCAAAGTTTGAAGAACTGGAACAAGAAAATCGAGGTAAGACTGTACGAATTAACCTTGAGTAATCTGGAGTCATTTGGAGTCATTTGGTCAACAATTGGGAACAGTTAAAAATAGAGAGCAATCCAGGTTGTGTCGGGTGCAACGCGAAAATGTGAGATCGGATTTTATATCTCAATTACCAGGGCTTATTCCCAATAAACCGAGGTCGAAGTTCCCTGTTTTTACCTTTTCTAGGTAGCGATAGCGCTGTAACTTTTCAGTTCGCTTAAAATTCAGGTAACTTATATTACCAATTTTTCGCACATCACAAAATCGCGTTGCTCCCGGTTGTGTCTATTGATTCTGACCCACATTCCCCATCCTCAACTGCCAAAATCGGTGCTTTGGGGAATTTTTCTCTAGCGTATAGTAACTTTCATAACGTAAAATACTTAGAATAATATTCCCAGTCTTCACTCCCTTCCAGGCTCCCAAAATACTAGATGTGACATTTTAAGGTGCATAATGTGAATTACGAGGTAATTGTACAGATTTTAGGGCGATCGCCCCAAGGCTTCACCCCATTTGAAATTTTAGACCACCTTCTGGCTCTACCCCAGTATCAAGGACGTAGCAGAAGTAGTATTTTTGCTGAACTATTGCCTGTCCTTCAAAGTTTACGAGATTCCCAAGAAGTTGCTCATGTTTCTCCCCGTTGGGTGCTAGTGGAGACTCAGGAAAAAACGTCAGGAGAACTTAGTAATGAGTTTATAGGTACAGTAAGTTCAGAGGAAACTAGTGAAACTGAAGCTCCATTTACACTAAATCGATTTGATGAAGACAAATGTACTGACCTTAAGGAATGGACACCCGATGTTAGTAATGAAGTTTTGTTAAGACTACCTCGTTCTGTTTCTTTTGAAACTCAGATAGATATAGATAAGGATAAAGACACTGAGTTAGGAGAATTACTCGGAACCGACAATCTATTTCCTGAAGAAATGTCAACAGGAGAATCTTTACAAGAATATTTGTATGATCTGTTGGATAATTTAACTAACCTGGCTAATTTTACTAACCGCGAGCGTGATGTAATTATGCTACGGTTTGGTTTATTAAATGGTCATACTTGCTCTTTAACAGAAATTGGATGCATTTTTGACGTAACGCGAGAACGGGTACGCCAAATTGAATCAAAAGCCAAAAAAAAATTGAATAAAGTTAATAAGAAAAGTTTTTTGTTAAAAATTAGGCAGATAGCAATTGAAGCTCTCCGTTCTGCTGGTTGCATTAATAATATTGAGGAATGGTGTGAAGATATAGCCCAGATATATCCTCGTAGTCAAATTTTGGGAAATCTGGAAGTGTCTGTTTTGGATTGTCTAGTGTTGGAAGATATGGAAGCAGATGTTTTGGATTGTCTGATTGATCTACAGGTGAAGATTCATGTACCATCATTTATTTTATGGATTATAGACTTTATTCCTGAAATACATAGTATTCAGATTTCGGCAGAGCAATTTTTTTATATAGCTCCATTTACTAACCAAGTATTTGAAAATATACAAGTGCGTTTGATAGAGTTTTGGAAAGAACAAAGATTTAGCGATCGCTCTCAACTTAACGAAATCATACTACCTCTTTTACCTGAAGAAATTACTAATTATGAGCAAGCTACAAATACTTTAATTAAAGCCTGCTGCAATGAGCCTATTCCGGGCATATTAAGCAAAAAACAATGGAATTTATCAGATTATGCCTACTATGTTATATATGAGGCAGGGAAAGCCCTTCACTTCTCAGAAATAGGTCAACGAATCAAACAGCTAAAGCCTGACTGGAAAGCAGATAATCTAAAAAGGGCTGCACAGGGATTAGTGGATAGACATCCAGATATTATCCGTTCCGGTAGTGGTACTTATGGACTGCGAGAGTGGGGGACTATGGAATACGGTCACTTTCGTGAAGTCTTGCTTGACTATCTCAGTAAACAGTCTTTACCTGTAGATCCTGAAGATATCTACATTGATTTGAGTCAATCCTATGTAGTTACTCGACCTACAGTCACAATGAACTTAAGTTTTCACCCAAATCTATTCAAAAAATTTGGGCGTAGCAATTTATATGGAGTTCCAGGAAGACTTTACGAATTACCTGAACAAAATTTAATAAATTTATTAGTTGCTAAACTTGAAGCTAGTCCTGTTACATTATCGGACTTAGAACAAGATATTGACCTGAGTGAGTATGACGCTAAAACCATATATTTATACTTAAATGTCAGTCCTATTTTTTGTCAAACTGCTTCTAATAAAGAAAGGAAATTCGCTTTATCCATTGAGGGGAAACGCCAGTATAAACCTGGAGACGGTTCAAAGATAGTCGCAAATATTTTCAATCAAATCTGTGAACCTCTTCATGCCAAAGATATTCTGAACCTCATTCGTAATTCCTATGCTTATCCGCCAGGTGAACAGGCATTTTGGCGCATACTGACTGAAGAGGAAGATTATATTTCTATCGCAGAAGCTATCTTTATCCCACAGAAATGGTGGAGTGATGAAACGCTGAATTTTAATTTAGAAGACCTAGACACAGAAAGATTACGAGAAATTGCTTTATTTACTGTTGGTTCTAAACGTCAACCACCGCCTGCCGATATACTATTTGATTGGCTTAACTTTTGCTATCGAAATCGCTTTTTCTATCGCGGTTCATTAGTTTTCGCTCAAATTAATCTGAGTGAACTTTCAGATAAAAAAGCACAAATCACTCGCAAGATTGGTCAAGTCTGCCAACGAAATGGTGATACTTCAGTGCTTGCTATAGGGCAAGATGCTAACAGTGAGGAAGTTGAACGTATTCTCCGTCTAGACCTTGAAGATTTGCAACAGCAGGCTCAATCTGTCCAGCGTACTCAATCAAAAGGTCTAGCCTCTATACAAGATGGCCAGTACCGCGTTCGCTATGTTGGTGTTGGTGTTGAAGTTCACATTACCAAATATGGGGGAACAGATAACCCGTGCGCCAGTGTTCTACAAGTTCTGGTTAATAGCGAACTATACGACCCCAGCCGACACAATCCAATTCCTGCGAATACTGCGACTATCGAGCAACGACGGGAAGCATTGCAAAAGCTCTATAAAGCCAAATTGACAGCATACGGGCAGGTTGATTCATACCTGCAAGTTGCAATTGGTTCACGACCAAGTTGGGGTATCGGTTATCGTCAGATGGAACCTATCACAGAACAAGCAACGGAGGATGTTGCATGAGTATTCCCAGTCAGCTCGATGACTACACCCTTCAGTGGCTGACCAAATTACCCAAAGCTGCCAAATTGGTTCTTTGGCTAGATCCTTATTCCTTATTGGAACTAGCAGACCATTTAGTTGATAATCGGGGTAAGTCCTGGCAAATTCTTTCCTACCGAGGAGATGATTTTCGCTTTCGCGCCAGACTCAACCATCTGGACAAAACCCAACCCATAATCATTTGGATACGTCCACCAATCGGCAAAGTCAGCCCGCTTCTCGACTTAACGTATTTGGCAGACTTACTCAATCGTCACGATGGCATTCTTGACCTGCGTTTAGAAAGCATTCTTGCAGAACTGACACCCTACAAAGCTTGGCCATCTGACTTAGCTACCCAAGGCAACCTAGCGTCACCACACTTAGGGGCATTAGCTAATGCGGCAAAACTTTTTCACCACATTACTAACAAATCTGTCCTCAATAGCCATGATCTGAAATTGCTGTTGTTGCATATCCGTCAACCAGAACTGACTCTAGAACTACTATGCAACATCCCCAGCCAAAGCCCAGCAAGTCTTCTAACTTGGTATCTGCAAATCATTTTGACCACGCCTAGCAATGACCTCAACCCCTCCTTGGTTGAACTAATTGGCGGTTTCCCTATGCCAGCTGAGTTTCTTGAATTTCCAGCAGCTGACCTGATCTGCTTTGCCTACGCCTACCATGCAGCAACGGTAATGCTCACACCTCAAGCGGTTGATCGCCTGCTCTGGCTACCCCGTTTGTCGAGCAATAGCTTGTCTATAATCCAATCAGCTCTGATGTTGCTTCAAGATGATAAAACCACCTGGACAACTTTCTTGACCAGAGCCGAGCAACTTTTAACAGTTGAAAAACTGAGCGATTTAGTTCGGCAGTTTACCGCTACAAAGCAAGAAATTGCCAGCAGAACTGACCTGTCAGGAATTTGGGTGGCAGCAGTTTGTATTGCAATTGAGGAAAGCAGACCCCTAGAAGAATTTGACCCAGATGTTTACACCCCTCGTCCCCTAATTGGCAACTACTGCGATGTAGCTCAAACCCTGCAACAAGCCTTAGCAGTGAGTCGGAAGGTGGATAGTCATCTATCTCAATCACCTCCTGTCTTCAATGACATTTCTGACTTACTTAAGTGGTATCGCACTGAGAAAATCCACATTCAGGAATTGGAAATTTCTCGTGCTATCCGTGGCGTTATTAAGTTGAAACAACTTCCAGGACAATTATTGGAGAACATTATTAGACATCTCCGCAATTTGCGATCGCAGTGGCGAGATTTCCTAAACCTCCTAGATGAAAATTTGGCTGATTTAGTAACAGGCTCTCAATGGTCTAAGTTTTGCCATCATCCCCGCCATTCAACTCAATTTCTCTCAGATGCTCTGCCGTCTTCGATTCCTAATAATAGTCGGGTTTGGTTTTTAATATTTGACGGTATGAGACTAGATTCTTGGGATCTAGTTATCCGTCCTATTCTAGAAGACCAGTTTCAGATTCAAGAAAAACTTTATCTAACTTCTCTACCATCTATCACTGATATCGCTCGTATTGCTTTGATTGCAGGCACAACTCCCGAACAGTGGAAAAATTCTTCGGGTATGTTTACAAAAAACCATAATTTTCTTGCAGCTAAAAAGTTTAATATTCCCCCAGATCACCGCGACCAAGAACTCCAAATTATTGTCCGCTCTGAAACAGTCGAAGGTCAGCTGAAATTAGGGCTTGGCGAAGAAGATGCTAAAAAATACAACATTCTCATTTACAACGTCAGTGATGATTGGATTCACAACTGGCGCGATGACCTTGCCAGTCTCAATGATTTTATTCAAAAAACTTTAGTGGAATCTGTACTGCCAGATTTGAAATCTCGCATTAATCCCCAAGATATTGTTGTCCTTTCTAGTGATCACGGATTTGTAGAACTCGAAGCGCAAGATCAAATCAAAATCACCCAGATTAACAGCCATGATATTCGCTATCGCTACCTGAAAACAGACCAGCCTATCCACGGTAAGACCCTTAGCTACGGTCGTTCTGAGTCTACCTATCAAGTTGCAGTGGGACGGCAATGGTTTAATCGCCCTGATAGCCATAAAATGGAGCGGTTCACTCATGGTGGCATTTCTTTAGATGAAATGGTTGTGCCAGGGGCAATCCTTAAACCCATAGCCAAACAAATTCGTAAACTCGAATTACTTAATTTACCAAGCCAGCTACTGGGGCGCGAAGATGAAGAAATTAAATTAGTGTTCTCCATTCTTAATAGTGGCACACAACGCAACTCGTTTCTTCTTAATTGGCGCATTGATGATGACCAGCCCCAGTTTCTACAGCAAGAACTGGCAGCAGGTACACAGAATCCTCTGACTCTCGCTTTCTTAGCTCATCTTGGTCAGCAAATTTTGACGATTGAACTCCTAGACACCGAAGGAACTCGCCATGCTATAAGCCGTATCTCTCTGCAAGTTTCTGCTCGTCGCGATAAAGTTGAATTTTCAGATCCACTAGCCGGACTAGACTTTAATGATTAGAGCTACAGTTATCTCCGTGAATGCTAAACTTTTGCCTCCATGAATACCAGAAAGTCATTAGACGAAAAAGTTCTTGCTCACTTGGGCGATCGCGTCGTTCTCAAGCCCCTGACCCGCTGGAACGATGCCTACAAAGAATTCCCTCGTTATGTCATGGAATACCTGTGTGCTAGGTATGTTGACCCTGCCGATCCTAGTATAGGACAACACAAAATTGACAGACTCCTGAATGAACATTACGTTGGCTCTGAGGGCAAAGAACTTATCAAAAGCAGAATTAAAGAGAAGGGAGAATACACAATCCTCGGTCAGTTCCAAGTTCGCCTCGATGCGTCTCGTGACCATTATTGGGCTGAAGTCCCTGCCATTGGTGAGAGCTATGTCCGTGTTAGCCCTAGTATTCTCCATAAATTTAGTGATGTGTTACTCACCTGCGGAGCTTGGGGAACAGCAATTCTTGAGTACGATTCTACCTACGAATTAGGTCGTAAAAAGTATCCCTTTTATATCAAGCAATTCACACCTTTCCAAGTAACTCGCTTGGATCTGGATGATTACATTGAAAAAAGAAGATTATTTACAACAAATGAATGGATTGATTTAATAATTACCTCTATCGGCTTTGAGCCGGAACGATTTAATGAACGAGAAAAATATTTAATGTTATTACGCCTCGTGCCGTTTGTAGAGGCTAATTACAACTTGATTGAATTGGGTCCGCGTGAGACAGGTAAAACCTACACATATCGCAATACATCCAGTCACTCTTTTGTTCTTTCTGGCAGTCGTGCTACACCTGCAACTTTATTTTTTAACCAAAACACTCGTAAGGTAGGAATTTTAGGGCAAAAGGATATTGTCTTTTTCGATGAGATAGCTCACACAGAGTTTTCCGATGCCGCGAGTACAATCTCAGTACTTAAAGACTATATGCAAACCGGGCGTTTTTCTCGTGGGAATAATGAATATAATGCTCAAGCTAGTATAGTCCTTGGTGGCAATATTGATACAGATATAAAAAATAAAAAACCTATAGTTAGCTATAAACACTTTTTTTCTGTGCTACCAGTTGACTTACAAGACACTGCTTTCCTAGATCGAATTCATGCTTTCCTACCTGGTTGGGAAATGCCTAAAATTCGTACTGAAAATTATGCTCAGGGATACGGCTTTATTACTGATTACCTAGCTGAAATATTTAACCGCCTGCGACGCACTAATTATTCTATAAGTATTGAAAGATATGCCAAAATAGAAGGTTTAACTAGCCGCAATCAAACTGCTATTCAGAAAACAGCAGCGGGTCTTCTCAAGCTCATCTATCCTCATCAAGATATAGATTCAATCCAGTATGAAGATTACTCTCTCTGTATTCGTCATGCCATTGAACACCGCAGTCGAGTCATTGACCAACTGGCGATTATGGCTCCTGAAGAATTTTCAAGTAACTCTCTTAGAGGTTGTTAGGAAAGTCTAAATTCATACTAGGGTATGGAAGTAATGCACGAGCGCAACGCTCACAACTTCCCCCTCAACCTAACTATACCCCGACTTGGCTGCTGCTGATGTTGCTCCTGTTGCTTTAACTGCACCTGCTATCAACGGTTAATTCTTTGAGACATAGACAATAACTTCTCTGCAAGTTCAAAGCGCTCTTCCAAATGGGAGGGCGCTTTTGATTTTGGGGTTTAAAGGTAGGCGTATTACGCCGACTTACTTACTAGCTAATTTGGCACGATTAACTCATGCGATAATTTCATGTTTTCTGCCATTATATTGATTAAATATTGAGCGATGGGATGAATAACCGAATTCATCATCGCGTTCTTCATATTGTCGAATCCAATTCTGTAGAAACTCGAATGTTTGTGCCTGCTCCTCGATTGATTTGAATTTGTGCGGCTCCCAAGGACGATTGCGGTTATTTTCAAGACACTTACTAATACCGGGATTTAGGAAATAGATTTCAGTCGAGAATTCGATAGCAGCTTTGATTAGCGTGCTGTAGCAGCCTTCAATTACCCAAGAAATATTATTTTCTATGAAGTCTCGTAGATCCTTTGCTGAATCTTTTTGAGAACGCCGGATGGCAATTTGGTTTGGTTCCCAGACGATAGTATCGAGATCAAGAATTGGGATACTGAAGTCTTTACCAAGTTTATTTGCAAGAGTACTTTTTCCCGAACCGGAATTGCCAAATATTAAAATTCGATACATTGTGGTGATTTAATTAAGATGCAGCCGAATGATTTTTAATTTTTCAAGCAGCTTAAATTATTAATTCCACCTTTTTTAGTCAAAAGTGGAATGGGCAATTGAAAGTGCTTTTACCTCTGCCTATCTTGGGTATTATTGGACAGAGTGAACATTTATTTCTTGACCAAGCCATCGAGTATATGAAATTGA
>REBL01000274.1 GCA_007692755.1 Nodularia sp. (in: cyanobacteria)
GCATAACCTAATTAGGTAAATTTGCTGTAGTTAAAATATCAGATTGAAAGTCTCTGTCTCTCAGATTGCCACATTCAGAGTATTTTTGGACAATAAAATCGAAAAAAAGGGGACAAGTCTACAAAATTCGATGAATACTCTCAACAACTTGCTCAATGAAATCAACTGCATCATTAACCATTGATTCATCGATATCCCAGCGATTACCTAAGCTAAAAGTAGGATCTATATCAGCTTCATGAGCAATTTTATTCCTCCGATCTACAATTAATTTTAGTTGTTGCTTAATCTCTTTATCGGGTTTACCGATTTTATTAGCAACTTCTAACCATAATTTTGCAGTTGAAATATATCTCATTGCTTCGGCTATTTTCTCTGGTTCCTGGAAACTTTTATAGCTCAAAGTTTCTCTAATTTCAGCTTCTAACCATGAGGTATTATTTAGTTGATTCAAAATACTATTTGAAATAACTGGAATTAAATGGGAGATATTATGAGATTGCTGTAAAAAATCATCTCCATAACTCTGCTGTATTTCACTCTCTATCCAAGAAGCAATATCTATAGCTATTTTTCTATCTTCACGCGCACTTCCTAGAGAAACCTGAAAACGTGAAAAGGATGATTGAGTGGAATTTCTTGGAACTGCTGGTTCAGGGCGCGTTCCTCGATGAATTTCCAGCATACCTAATGTGACAACCTCATGGATATAATAATCCAAAGCACTCACACTTAAAACTAGAGCAGAGCGTAAAATGTCTGAAATATCCAAAGCAGCAGTAGCTTGAGCCTTAACTGAGTTATGAAGAGCAATCAGATCCCGAACACGCTGAATACTAATACGAAATTGGTTAAGCGCTGACTGCATAACTGGATGATAGTGCAATAATTTTATCTGCTAATTCAGAAAAAGTCGTTTTAAATTCCTCCTGCTTGCTTTGATTATTCTCGCGTACTATGCCTGTCTGTCTTAATTGTTCAGATGTTAGTGCATAAACTGGGGTCCTGTGTTCCTGTGAAAGAGCAATTAAACTATTAAAGTTAGAAATTTTAGTCATAGTAAAACTACCATTTATACCCTGCTCAGTGTAAACTTGATTAGGTAATAATAAATTGTTTACTTCTAAAATTGGTTGTAACTTACTGCTAACCGTGGTTTCTATTTTTTCTATCCATGTTTGAAATGCTGCTGTTTCTTTGCCTCTAATAATTCTGTAGTTTTGAACTATAGTTCCTAAAAATTTCAACTTAAATTCTGGAAACGGATAAGCAGCTTCCCTTAATACAGGGTTTGTACTAGCCATTTTTGCCCAAGTACACCACTTTGATAAAATTCTAGAAAGAGAATCAATTGCCATCACAGAGAAAAAATCAGCAGTTGTAGGGACTAAGAAAAAATCACTTGTCATGAGTAAGTTTTGATTAATTGCTCCTAAACTAGGACTCATATCAATCAAAATGTAGTCAGCATTAAATTTATTAGCAGTTTTTTCCAGAAGATCAGAAATCGCACCGGGCAAATTTTTGAGTGCCTGAATTGATCCTGTCAGTTCTTGAGCAATACCTAATGTTACTTCATATTCAGCAAAACCCACATGGCCAGGTAACAAAAATAAACCTTCTTGACCTTGTATTGGAATACAATCTACAGCTTCAATAGCTCTTGGCTGTGACTCAAACGCAGGAGCCAAGCCAGTCTTGATATTTGAACGTGTGTTGTAAATTTCTTCTATTCTGGCTTCGTCGTCTTCAGTTTCCTCTTTTAGAGCGATACCAGTAAGATTACATTGAGGATCAGTATCTACAAGGATAACTCTCTTACCCTTTGAAGCCAGCATCCAACCTAAGTTAAAAGTAGTTGTGGTCTTACTGACACCACCTTTGTGATTGAACAAGGCAATCTTTTGAACCATATTTTTTGCCTTTGATAATTATAAACTCTATTGAATACAGGTATAGTAGAAAAACCTGTATTAATTATTATAGCTTGTCAACAGTCAACAGATTAGATACAAAAGAGTTGAGTTTCTTAACCCATCTGTATTTACGTTAGTCCCAGGCTTTAATTAAATTATGAATAATCTCATAAAAAATAAACTCCCAATTCCTGCTCACTTCAACGCTGAAAAAGTTGGCGAAGTTTGGCGCGTACCCTATGAAGAAAGAGCCGCAGCAGCTGAAGATTGGGCAGAACAATATAATATTCAACTAGCAGCTTCAGATAAAACCAATATTTGTTTACTTTTAATTGATGTACAGAATACCTTCTGTATCCCTGGATTTGAGTTATTTGTTGGCGGCAAATCTGGAACTGGGGCAGTTGATGATAATCGGCGAATATGTGAGTTTATTTATCACAACTTAGAATTAATTACCAAAATTATTCCCACATTAGACACCCACACCGCAACCCAAATTTTTCATCCCATATTTTGGATAAACGATGTAGGTAAACACCCGACACCAGCCGCAACCAACATTACCCCAGCCGATATAGAAAACGGTAGTTGGAAAGTTAACCCCGCAGTGGCTAACAGTATTACCAATGGCAATTATGAACTCTTAGAAAAACACGCTTACCATTACGTTAAACAACTCAGCCAAAATGGTAAATATCCCCTGACAGTTTGGCCTTATCATTCAATGTTAGGCGGAATTGTTGACACTCCCCGACGTGAACGCACGGGGATTCTAGTTTCACAGTTGTTGCTTGC
>REBL01000115.1 GCA_007692755.1 Nodularia sp. (in: cyanobacteria)
ATTGGACAGAGTGAACATTTATTTCTTGACCAAGCCATCGAGTATATGAAATTGAGCCGAGAGCGGTTGACGCGACAGGATGAACCGGGAAATTAATTTAGGAGAAACGTTTCTCCTAAATTAATTTCAGCACAACCAAATGACATTGGTAATGGCGTTATCCTCAAACATCATTACCAAGGCAATCAGCTTTTTTACATTCCTCAAAAAACTGTATCATACACTACTATTTTTTAGCGTTCGCTTTGATCTAAACTGAGAGAACCAGATCCATAAGTAAGGACTAGGAGCAGTCCACCGATAATCGACAAGTTTTTGAAAAAATTATTGAATTGACTAGGATCAGCAAAAGGATTATGAAAAACAATGGTAGCGGGAATCATAAAAATGATCAGTAGAATCGCGCCAATTTCCGCTTTGTAGCCGAGAATAATGGACAATCCACCTAAAATCTGAAATGCAATTGTGAAAACTAGTAGCACTCCTACTATTGGTAGTCCAGTTTTAGCCATAGACTCACTTGTCTGAGCGAAATTAAACACTTTGTTCAAGCCAGTGTAAATAAAAATCACGGCTAAAAATGAACGAGCAACCAAAGGAATGTATTTTTTTAACATGATAGATATTTTCAGATTCAGTTAGTGAGATGGGGTTACGGGTGCAAAATGCCAAGATATTTGTTCCATTCATGTTTTGATCCACTGTAAAATACCTGCAAAACGGACACGCTTATTAACTTGTACCAGATTCAGCAAAAGCCGCCCCTACATCTGATTTGACCTCCTTCGGTTTTTTCTCGAAAAGTTGGATTCCTGCGTCAATCACTTCAAAACCGTTCTCTGTTCGTTGACCAAGCTTTCCTGATACAGCCCCAGCCCAATCTGCAAACTCCAAGGCATTAGTTTCAGCCTTACGCCAACTTTTTGCGTTAATCAAAGCGGTAAAAACTACGCCGTTCTGGTCGGTTAACTCGATTTCCACTTTTTTATTCGCGGCTGGTGTGGCATTAGGTAGTGCGCCGCTAAATTTAATTGTGACCTCGCTTTTTACTTGCATAGCTTGCCCCTGGCTCATTAAAAACTTAAATTTGTTGCTCCTGATTTTATACGGTTATCGTTGTCTGTGCGATTACCTCCGGCAGAGCGTAGCCCATCGCCCTTGGTCAAAACAATTCAAAAAATGGTCAAACTATGGGTTTTGGCAATTTCACTAGATGCTATATCTACCCGCTTTTTCATGATTTCAAACTGCTTTTGTGTAGTCACTCGCCATTGGTCACGAGCGATGGCATCCAGCTTTTTACAGAGTAACAATTCAAAGCGGGTATCAATTACACCCAACTGATTTAAATGGTAAAGTTTGTCGCCACATTCGCACAGCTGACAGATAGGAATGCGATCTCGATCATAGTCGTAGTTGGGAACAACTAACCTGACCAAGTGCGGCTGAATCTTGCCAGTATCCTGGCAGCAATAGCATTTCCAAGATGGCTGCCAAATTTCCTTATCCCCTGTCTCCTGTTCGGCGCGGACTGGTAACGGCTCGAATTGTGGAAAATCTTCAATCATCATTCCTCCCTCAACCAGCTAAATTGCTTCGTCTCCCGGCACCATTTCACAAATTCATACTTTTCTGAATCGCCTGCAATGAACTGCAAGGGGTTGGCTGTCTCCTCAATAATTGCCAGCCAGTCACGAGTGCGCGGGTCATTCTCCCATTTACTGTTTTGCGCTGGGGGCGTTTTCCCCTTGGACTTGTACCACTGGCGTGACAATTCCTGCCAGTTCATCTCTATCCAACGTCGGGTAAGTGTAGGGGGATTTGGTAACTGCGTGGCCTTCTGTTCTCCAAATATCCAAAATTCCTCTCTCTCTGCTTCTGAGAGAGAGTCTGTAAAGTCTGAATAAGTCTGAATAGTCTGAAGGAAGTTGGAACCTTTACCCTGAACAGGTTCTAGAGGTTGATTTTCTGGGATGTCAGAATTTATTCTGGGATTTCGGAATTCATTCTGGGATTTCAGAATATTTTCTGGGATGTCAGAATCCATTCTGGGATTTCGGAATTCATTCTGGGATTCCGGAATGGATTCTGGATTCTCAGAATCTTGCTGTTGTTGAGAATCAATAGTTGAATCTTGTTGACAAAATTCAATGATGATCTTGCCACTATTAATTGAAATCACCCTCTGGTCTTTGAGCTTGGCGAGGGCTTCATAAACACTACTTTGGGGAATCTGCCAACGCTGGGCTAATTTCTGAGGGAAAATTTCAATAGGGCGGTCGCAGTAAGGATTTTCTGAACGCAGCGCCAAATGCACAAATGCCGCATTATTAATCAGCTTGGCTTTGTGCAGTGCTATCAGTTCCGCTTTTTGGAGTGGGTAAAACTCACCTTTAACTTTTCCGTTGGCATCTCTTTCAGGTTTCGGTATCATATGAGTAGCTTCCATAGGCTAGTTAATGAGTCCCCAATCAGCGCAAATGCTTGGGGAGCTTGTTTCTCGGTATTTAGGCAGCACAAAACAGGGGTAACTACCCTTGTGGTTAGATAATCAGTTTGCAAATATACAAAGCCAAAAGACGATTTATGTATTTGCAACAATTATGCGAAATCACCAGCAAGTATTAATAGATGCTGTAATAAATACGACTATTGACAAGGGCATGACTGGCAAAACTAGGGTGTAGAGTGTAGGGGGGTGAAGAGAAAATTGTACTTTTGTACACCCTAAACCCCATACGCCAAACCCTTCTTTTAGACTGGTAAGCAGATTGCTTTTCCATCTGGTTGTGACTTCTTCTCCAAAGTATGTCTGCATATTGCTCGGTATTTCTTCGCAATTGGTATGTCACCACTATGGACTTTCTTTTTTCAAAAAAGCAATCAACTTTATTACTATCTTTGCCTCGTACTAAAGTATTAGCCCTTGCCCTCAAACCCTGATGATTTCGTTAATCGTGCTTTATTTGGGGATAAAAAAGTGAAAAATTTAACAATTCAAAAAATGCGATGGCGTTTCGTTGTGGCGGAGGCGATACGCCTAAAGGCGTTAGCTTTGCTATCGCGCGGTGTACAGTGCCAGAGGCGATGGCGAAACGCAGTGCCGGAGGCAATCGCTTAACCATGATTTGACGTTTTAACACGATTAGTTGTCATAAATTGGTTCAAAATTCCAGTTGCTGCCTCGGCTGCTGATGTTGCTCCTGTTGCTTTAACTGCACCTGCTATCAACGGCTAATTCTTTGAGACACAAATAATAACTTCTCTGCGAAGCTTACCCCTGGCTCATCAAAGACTCAAATTTGTTGCTCCTGATTTTATCAGGCTGAAGGTTGAAAACTACATATTGGCTGCACAGTAGAGATTTTATCTCCAGATGATGTTACGGCTTATAAGTAGATGCCCAACCAAACAACTGACGTAACCGTTGTGAGGGATTGAACTTGAACACCCAACACTCTCGTCCTGTTCTGACATAAAAAGTGCCGAAGTTCCGTAGAGAAACACTCTCGCCAAGTTTTAGCGATTCATATATTTCTTCCAAGGTGGCATCAATAATTTCTTCGACTGTACCAGTGCCTTTGCTTAAGCGGTTCCCAACGCGCCGTGCCAATTCCTTTTTATCAATAGACATCTTGAAGAGTTCCCTAAACACTTTTAAATATGTTTATTGCCAAATTATACTAACAAAAATTGATGAACGAGTTTTCAAGAGTTTCAGCCCCAAATCATCTTCGGTTTTAGCTAAAACTGTCCCCTCTGAAAATGAAAACTTGTAGAAGAAAGTTAGTGTCCCTCTTTCTCCCAATAATTCCCAACAGTGACAAAAGTCTCCCCATGTTCTCCCAATAATTCCCAACGGTTTTTCAATCTTTCCCAAAATTTCCCCAAATAGAAAATATTCAGCAAGTTTATTGACTCAATTCTCATCAAACTCAAAACTCCCAATATTTCCCAAATCATCCCATTGATTCCCCACTGCTCCCAAACATTCCCAATAATTCCCTATTTTTCCCAAACATTGAAATCCCTAAAATCCCAAAAAAACTACCGCACACTACGCCAAAAAGTTTGGTAAGTTTTTTGAGCCAAAACTGAGAAAGAAAAAAACAGCAGTCCCCAAATACTACTAAAAGAATACATAAATAATACAATTGCGGCAATCAAATTTTTATTGAAATCAGCAAACCACTGGCTGCTCACGGTTTGTTGATTGAAAATGCAAAACGGCTCTCAAGTCAAACTTGAGAGCCGTTTTCACAACAGAGAAATTGACATGGGGCTTCATAGATTCAATGCAATGCCCCGGTTTCGGTATAAGTGATTCCATATATTCCATATATCAGGAGATACAGCTAGATGGCAAAAGGTTCCGAATATTTTTCGGAACCTCACAGAGAATTCATAAATCGCACCACCTATTTGGGCTGCATACCATAACTATGTTGAAAAAGGCGTTTTTGATTTTGAGAGGGAGTAATTTTGAATTGGCTCAAAGTTCCAGTCCCTGTCCTGGCTGATGAGTGCGCCTCTGTTGCTCTTGGTACTTTCTCCATGCACACAGCGTCTCATTCCAATCTTTGCTTTTGGGTTTAACTCGCATGGCATGGTGTAACTGTTCCATGATCATTCGTGCCGTCTCATTCCCGGCATGATCATTGTCATAAGCCACTTCTACTGCGGGAACAGTTCGCAGAAATTCCACTGGTAAACTTTTAGGACTATCAACTGCCATGTACATTGTCCTGGTTTTGGGTATTCCTTGCTGAACTTCCATTTCCAGAGTGGCAAATGACAGCGCCTCAATGGGGGATTTACACAATACGACTTTTTCAATTTCGCCGTTTGGTTCTCCACTGAGTTTTAAATGGAACCACCCTTCAGTTCGTTTACTTCCTGTCGCATATCCCTCAAAGCTGTTATCTTCCCCTTGTGTCACGTTTAAAAATGCACCTGTGGTTTCACCATCCAAATTCCGCATTAAGAACACGGCGTTTTGTTGCTCGTCAGCGTAAATTAAACCTTGCTCATGAACGGCTTGGATAAAACTTGGTAGTAATTCTCGTTTCTGGGTAAGATAATTTTCGACTTTATGCCATTGACGCTCATCCGGTGCTGGGGTGACAAACTTGGGTCTGGGTTCAAACTGTGCAAATCCAGTGGCGATTTTTTGAGCTTGGGCGATGACTGCCCTCCGTAACCCTCTTTCACCAAAACTATCATGTAACCAAGCCATCGCTTGCCGATAATCACACTGGTTAACGTGCATCACCAAGTCAATAGCACCACCGCCACCCCTCTGTTCACTAGGATGAAAGTCATAAAATTTGGAGCCATTTATATTCATATTGTTACCCTGACCTCTCCATTTCCCAGGCTGTTTATGGTCACGGTCTAATCCCAATTGCCACGCTACATCCTCCAGGGGCAAGTCCCGCAACTGTTCTGCCTGCTGGTTCCAGATAATTTTTTCATCCTCCAACTGGGTCACTCGCTGTTCTAACTGCTGCCGCAGCTTCTCACTAGCATTAGCTTTCTGTTCGGCTGCGCGTAATTGTTCTAGTAACAGCCTGCGGTCAGCCAACTGATGATTAATATCTTGAATTGCTCTATCAGCCTTGATGCGTTCATATAATTGCTGTGCTGTTTCAGAAGGCTGGGGTGCAAATCGCTCTAGTTCCAAGTTCAGGGGTTCGCTGTTGACTGCTTGATAATATTTTTTAACTTTGGTGTGGGTAGCTTTGGAACCTTTCACCCCCCGTTCAATACCCAAAGGAGCTAGTGCAGCTGCATAACTATCTTGCAACTTGGATAATTTAATACTGGCTTGTTTGCCGTCACCCCCAAACATGGCCTTGTGGCTGAGTTGTTTGGTTTTGTCGTTGATGGGGATGATATAAGCATGAATGTGAGGGGTAACTTCATCCAGGTGCAATTCTGCCCTGACGCATTTATCACCGTAATTTGAAATCAACCAGTTTTTAGAGGCGTTGGCAAAGTCCAACATCCGATTATTATCCCACTCCCCAGCTAGTGATGGATTGTATGGGCGAAAATATTCGGGTGATGCGCTCAAAAATATATCGCTACACAGCACTGCGTCTTTGCGTGGTTTGTGTTTTGTGCTGGTGGCTATTTTGGTTTTGACGATTTCGCTCAATGGTAAATCATCCAACTCACCAATCAATCTGATATTTTTTTTAGTGGGGTCAGCATTTGGCGTATCTTGTAAACGAGCAGTATGCTTCTCACTACTACCTACATTGCTGAAAGATTTGAGTTTTTCAACGCGCAGAATTGCTAAGGCTACCATTGTTTTTATACTGTAGTCAGCAGGTGTGCTATCTTCCCCGAAGGGCTTACGCAACTTCTACGTCCTGAGCGTAGCGAAGGATGGGCGCAGCCCACCCGCAGGGCGTAGAAGTGTAGTAAGTACCACCATTACCATGATACACCTGCCCGAAATCCATTTCCAGTAGTAGCCCTCCGGCGGTGCGAAATCCTGCTTTGTAGGATTGACCGCCATCTTTTGCGCGGTTACAGGTGTTTTTTAATACTGGTCTACTGAATGCTCAACTGGTAATTTTGAAGGTTTTCTACTGCGGTTTTATTATCAATAAATCTCACTTAATGAGAATATAAATGCGGTTTTGGGGTCAATTTTCACTCTAATTACTATCAAAAAAGCCTCTGTCACTGTTGGCTAAAAAATGGATGGTTTAACGTAATCACAAGGGTTTCTGGCTACTCTATTGTCAATATTTTCAATTTATTGACAATAATCACGGCTTTTCGGATTCACTCGACTTTCATTAAGGAGTGACACAACTCTTTTGTAACTAGAAGTATTATAAAGGACTACAGAATAATTTTTGATTAGTTTTTTGAATTACTTTTGCAACATAAATGTATTACTAAATTCTCAATAATTTCTAGTTTGTTGAGAATACAGCTTTACAGCTAGCTGGTAAGTCATGTTTTAGGTAAATTATGGCTTCATAACTAGCTGTTAGGTAATTATCAAGAATCGTAGAATCATGCAGGAGTGCTGGTTATATGGCACGACAGCTAGCTAGTAGGTGATTTTTTGGGCATAAAGCATCATTACATCTAGCTGCTGAGTGAATGTATTCTAAGATGCTATTTTTGTACTGATAATCTACTGTTACTCTATGCAAATAGTTGAGTTTTGGAAGCCGATTATTTTCTTTTGGTTTTTATTTGATTTTTATTTGGCTGTTGCAAATGCAAATAGAAATTTTTTGATGGCTGAAAAATTCGCAATTTTATTTTCAGCTTTTACTTTTGGGAAGTCTCACGAGATAACAATCTGATTTGATTTGGTAAATTCACTGGCGTGGTCAGGCTACTCTGAACGGACACGGGTCAGAGAAAATCTCAGATAGATATAGATAGATGTGTAATGAATCTTGTAAGCGCATCTCAGAGGCAACAAAAATCAAATAGCAGTTCTAGTTGGAAATATGGAGAAAGATACGATAAATTATTTTGAGGGACTATTTTAAATATCTGTATCACTGCAAGTAGAACTTTCCAGAAGAAGATAAATGGTATGAGGAAAGAAACAATTGTAATCAGACGCAATCCCGAAAGTTTAGATGGCAGGATAATTAGCTATTTAAAAACTGCTCCACTGCATGAGGAACTGGATTTTTCTGAGTTAGTTATATCTACTCTCAAAGCACATTGGTTGCCTTTGGCATTGTTCGATGAGGGTGTACGTGGGGAGAAAATGAGGCAGATTGGCATTCAGGCAATCGCTAAATTAGAAGCACAAATTAGTAACATCCGGCGAATTTGTGGCATTGCTCCTGACCCTGTTCACACCATACCAGTAGTTACTCATCAGACATCCACAACAACATCAAACGATAACGCATCTACCTTATCAAACAATAACGCATCTACCTTGGGGATGATTTTAGATAATCAAGAAATAAATAACAACGGTCATAAAAATGCTCAAACCAATAATGAGAATGAGGCTGATGATTGGGATGACGATGACGATTGGGAATTAATGAATCTGCCACAGACTGAAGAGGAGAGAGACGCTAATCGAATACTAGGTTTTGGACAATAAACGAGAGAAAACCATGACTCAAAATAAAGATAAATCAAAAAATGTCAATAGGCTGGTCTTGACTTGTGATTTAGGTGGGAGTCAAACTAAAGCGATCGCACAAGTTTATCCAGATGGTATACCTATAGTATTGGCAATGTCCCCAGAAGTTGCAGATGTGAGCAAAGGTTCAATTGAGCGATTGATTCAACAAAATCAAGTTTTTCAGGGCAACACCACTTGGTTGGGAATTGGCGAAGAATACTATATATTAGGCACTTTAGCAAAAACTATGTTTGCGGGGACGGCGGCGATACGAGATTTAAAGTATCAGTATGCGCTACCGAAAATTGCTGGGATGTTATGGCTGGCTTGTCGTAAATTTAACTTTGATTCTCCTAGTGAAGTTTTCGTAAAACTTTTGTTGCCACCAGGGGAGTTAAATGATGGTGAATACTTGGCACAAGAACTTAAACAAGTTTTAAAAACCGGAATCTTTACGCCTACAGGGAAGCTAAAAGCTAAGTTACGCAACTTTGATGTTTCTGTTGAAGGGTCTGGAATTATGGCGTACCGTCGCCGTAGTATCCAAGATAAATATTTTCAAAATAATATTGGGATGCTGATGCTGGGATATCGAAATGCCAGTTTTTACCTTTCGGCAAAGGGGAATCCCGGTAAATCAGAATCAACTGAGTTGGGCATGAATTGGTTGTTAGAACAGTTTGTTGAACGTACTGCTGTTGGTTTATCTAAATATGATTCACGTTTGATTTGGGCTTTATTGGCAGCAGGTAAGGGCGATTTTGATGACCTACGTGCTTTATCACGCAAAACTACGGAGTCTGGAATAGAGTCGGACTTAAAGCTGTTTCAAAAGGTATTACCAGATGTGCGGGATGAATATTGCGGTGCTTTACTCAGATGGATCAGAAATATTGCGGTTTTGGATGAGATTGTGATTTGTGGTGGGACGGCTGAGTTTGTCACTACTGAGTTAACTGAGCATTTTGAAAATGAGGGTATACCGATTATTTGGAATGGCAATGTGTCAATTCCAAAGAAGTTAGATACTCTTGATTTGGGGGATAGAGTAACTGATGTTTGGACAAGTCATATTAGCCATATCAAAATGTTGGACAAAAATTTAGGTCATGATCGTCAAGGAAGAACTTTAGTGCCGACCGATAACCAACCAACTTATTACAATGGCAAGGTTCCCGAAGACGTATGGATACAAAAGGGTTTCACGCCCATGCACGAAGGGGTGTGATTTCGTAAGAGTTGTACATACACAAATCACTAAACACCGTAAAGGCTTCGATACCGGAAATACGATATCGATTAGCGGTATGGTCAGAGCAAGACGATAGACGATATGGGATTCTTCATATCGTCTTGTTTCTGTTAGAATTTTTTAGTACGCGGGAATCGGTATAAATGCATTTATTCCAATAGTATTGGCCGCTTGCATTTTCCAATATCTTTTCAATGCTCCTGTAAGTTGCAGTAGATGGTTTGAAACTCTACGTTACATTCTGTCTGATTCGCTTATGGCTAAAGCTCCTAAGAGGAGAAATATTTAGTATCCCCGTTCTTTGGGTAAAACAGTTTACGGATAAAGGATTGAGCATTTTAGACTTCTAATTGTTCAAAACAACGGTGAGGAAGCATCGTTGCTGCCTGTGGAGGATACTGGGTTGCCAGTTCTGTGAGACAGGAAACTCTAATCGCGAGGTTAGATATTCCCGCTAATTGCAAGCAATGTAGCGGGAGAGCGTCACTACTTATCCACCTCCAAATATGCATTTCTCATAGCCGCCCATTGGTCAGAGCTAGTCGCTTCAATTTCAGCCTTTCGCTGCTGCACTTCGCGGTTATCTTGCTCTGTACGCTCGCAACTTCCTGGCATCGCCATTTTTTGAGATATAGCCTTGAGGTTGATGAACTTTTGCTGTGTGGACTGTCGCCAGTCCTCGCGGCTGATACGGTCTAATTCCTGACAAATTGCCGCCGTCAGCCTCATGTCTATGTTTCCCTCTAGGTGTAGCCAGTTCACACCAGCGTTACAGCCTGGAGCCTGACAAATCGGCAAGCGATCGCGGTTGGAGTTGTAGCCACGAATTACCATAGCTGCCAGTCTGGATCTGACAATTCCCGTGTCCTCGCAGCAGAAGCAGCGCCAGGACGGTTGCCAAATTTCTTTTTGATATCCCGGCTGGTCTTCATCGCGGATTGGTTCTGGGGGAAGTTCAGGTAATTTCATGTTTTATCCCCCCAAATTAAGTTGTGAGAGTTAGCCCACTGATAAAATTCCTTGCGCTGCTTATCTAAATTGCCATCTTCAAAAATGAACCCCGCGAACCCAAGGGAGCGAATTTTATCTAGCCACTCCTGGCGGCGGGGGTCACTTTCCCATTTGGAACCACGAACCACACCCCGAAGTTTTTCCCACTGCGATCGCAATTCGTCAAAGTTCTTCTCAATCCATTTGAGTGGTAATTGCACTGGCGGATTTTTCAGTTCTGCTGCTTTCTTCTTACCAAAATCTAAAAAATTCTCTCTCTCGTTCTCTGAGAGAGAGTTGATAAATAGTTGATAAGAAGTTGTTAATAAATCTGGGTAATCGCCGAACTGCCCATTATCCAAAGCATCTGGCGATTTTGAGTCCGCGATTGCGGACTCAGTTTCCGCACTTGCGGACTCATATTCCGCGATTGCGGACTCAGTTTCCGCACTTGCGGAATCCATTCCGCATTCGCGGAATGACTCGCTTATTGACAATGAAACTAAAATTCCTTGGGGGGCCTCCCAGTTAATCGAGCCTTCCTCTCGTAGTCGGCTAATGGCGTTGTAGAATGCAGTTTTTTGGATGCCTAATTCTTTACAAACTTTTTGATGCTCTAGACGGATTTTCCAACCGGGTTTGCATCTGATAAGAATGTAGAAGTGAACTAAACCTTTCGCAGTTAGATCGCCCCCTTGATATTTGGCGATCGCATCACTGAGGGTCAGCCTATAATGCTGTTCCATATTTCAAACCTATGTTTTTTGTGGCCTTGATGCACGGCAATGCACCAGGGCTGTTTTATTTGGTGTAAACTTGAATTAATCAAACAAACTTGCAGATTAATTTGATTAACCTAGTAGTTGGATATTATCACTTTTATACAATTGCTGGCGTGTTTTTTGGGAAAAAAAGCTTTATGATTCATCAGCTTTTCAAGCAGGCTCAAGATTTATACGGCATTAAAGGGAAGGAATTAGCGAAGCTTGCTGGAATAAGTGCTAATCATTTATCAGATTTTAGGTCTGGTAAAACTTGGCTTAGTCCAGAAGTTTTAGTGTCTTTGTTGGCGGCAATGGATGAGTTAGCCCCAGGTTCGCGCCGCTACTTTTGCCAGCTCCTAGCAGAGCAACCTGTACCCACCAAAAAACCTAGTGTGGGAGAAAAGCTAGTTGAACTGATTGAATTGGCTGACGATGAGGAAATGGAAGTGGCGATGATTGCCATCGGTCGCAAGTGGAAGCGAACGCGCCTCGGTCGCTTCCATGCTGAAGATGTTGACAATGCGATCGCAGTTTAAACCATTGGTAATAAATAGAAACGTTAGCACCCAACCCAGTTTCATACTAAGAATGCTGAAAATGGATCGCAGTATGTATAAGGAAAAACAATTAACACTGCGACTGCTCGTAAACTGGGAGAAAGGGCGATAGATAAGTTGGCATTGAGCTGATATAGCTGCATATTCGGAAATTAAGGCTCTTAACGATTATCCTGCTTAGGTTTGGTCATTTGCTACTTCTTTGTACTTAACACCGTTATAGACAACGAAAAATTAAGCCTTTTCAGATATTATTTCCGTTCTCGTTGATATCTCGGCTCTATGCCGACACTCAATCACATTCGCGCAATCGTCAAAGTTTTTTATAAGTAGTTCGGGAAGTTCCCAGTTTTGCACCCAGTTTTTTCGGGGGTATTTTGGGGTAAATTTTCGCTGGCAGATATATTTCAAAGCCTAGAATCTTTATATGGTAAATGTCGCAGGTGTCGCTATCCAGTTACGTTTCACAGTTAAACCTGACTGGCGACAGAATTTTGAGGGATTTTTCAGCTGTCACGCGGCTGTAACCCTGATGGTTTCGTTCGTGGCGATAGCGTTAGGTAACTTAGGTTTCAAAGATTTTTTGCAGATACGTTTCAAAGCTACTCCTTAAGTTTTCCAGCGCTAATCAGTTCTTGGCGTATCATCTCAGTCAGTTTCTTACTCATATCAGTGCCTAATTCAGCGCACAACGCCTTAAATAGCCGTCTGTAATCTTCTGGTATTGAAACTCTCACTTGTACTAAATCCTTGTCTGAATTGGGTTTCATTGTGGCTGATGGATGGATGTTTGTGGCTATATAGGATTCTATTGCTATTCAGCCACTTCTGATAAGTAATGTCTATATATCCAGTAAAGCCATAATAGCCACTATAGGCTAGAATGCTAACAGATGAATTACATCTGTAACTGCCTATATGGTCAACCAAGTAAAAAAGGACTACTACAGACAAGCTTTTGAGGCCATCAGTGGCACTTTGTCAGATCGTCGTTGGAGACAGATTAGGAATGAGTTGGAGCGCTCCGGTGTAACTATCAACCTCAAATCAGTGCAATCTTACGCCCAACTGAAAGCTTCCTACCCCAGGACGGTGCTAACAAAGCAGTCACTCACAGCCTATGAAAATTTCCTGAATAAGTATTCAAGCTATCAGGAATTTACAGGAGAAATGATACTTTCAATACTTCGTCAAATCAAGCCGAATGTAACAAACAGGATGCTGATAAATGCTTGGTATAAAGCTGGGTTACAGTTTGGCAAACATTCTGTATACAGCTATTCGCAAGCTTGCAGAATTGTATTTTTTACAGCAATTACTCGAAATAAATAGGAGCATTCAAAATGAAAGAACTCAAGAACAAAGTAGACTCTATCCGCCGAACTCTCAAGGCTAA
>REBL01000074.1 GCA_007692755.1 Nodularia sp. (in: cyanobacteria)
GACTCCTGGGACTGCGCCTGAAGAAATCTGGCTGTCACCGCGATCTCAATACTGTTTCTTGTGTGGTACTGCTTTACGTAATAGTTGTGCTAATTGCAATGAGCCAGTTACTTCTTTGAAATTTCGATTTTGTCCTTACTGCGGTTTTCCTTATAAGGGATCTCAAAGTCAGCATTAAAACCCAAAACGCTAGGAATATAATAATTGTATGTGGATGAGGAATAAAACCCATCAACATATCACTGTCTCATAAATCATAAATTCTATGATTTCAGCTACTACTAATACAAGTTCACTTAGCTTTGAGGCATTCGTAGCTGCCTATCTGGAGGATGTACGCTACGAGTTAATCGATGGAGAACTAACTGATTTGGAACCTACTGGACTCCATGAACAGGTGGCTGGGCTAATTAATCGTAAGCTGAATGTGGCAATTGAACTGCTAGATTTGCCTTGGTTTATTCCCATGAAATGTCTGATTAAACCATTAGGTTTAAATTCAGCTTTTAGACCTGATGTTGTGATTCTTGACCAGACTGCTTTGACAAATGAACCATTATGGTCAAATGAGCCAGTAATTACGCTAGGCAACTCTGTTAAATTGGTAGTTGAAGTTGTCAGTACCAATTGGCAAAATGACTATGCCCGTAAAGTAGAAGATTATGAAGTACTTGGCATTTCGGAGTATTGGATTGCAGATTATTTAGGGCTGGGAGGTAAACGCTATATTGGTTCATCTAAACAACCTGTGATGACTATTCATCAGTTAGTCGATGGCGTTTATCAAGCTCATCAGTTTAGAGGAACAGAAAAAATTATTTCTCCAACTTTTCCCAACTTAAATTTAACTGCTGAACAGATATTTGTCGCTGGTCGTAGTTATTAAATAATACAAATACAAAAATGGCACTTAAATAAAACTCAAAACTATATGGTATTTCCTCTGTTCCCTATTAAGCGTTAATTCACTAAATCCATCTTTTTTCTGCTCAAATGTCTAATTGTGAGCTTCCAGCATCCCGGAGATTTTTAGATGACATACACTCCACCTAAAACACTCAGCTTCGAGGAATTTATCAGTGAATATGGAGACAATACACGCTACGAACTAATTGACGGAGAATTAAGAGACATGGAACCGACAGGCCCTCATGAAGCTGTGGCGGGGAATATTGCAGGTCGAATCTATGTCGAAATCTTTCATTCTCGGTTCAACTGGATAGTGCCAAAAACCTGTTTAATTAAACCTCCGGCGGCTGAAGCTACAGCTTTACGTCCTGATGTGATTGTTTTAGATCAAGAAAAATTGAGTAATGAACCACTTTGGCAAAAAGAACCAATTATTTGTAACGGTAATACAATTAAGCTTGTTGCTGAAGTGGTTAGTACCAATTGGCAAGATGACTATGCCAGAAAAGTGGAAGAATATGCTTTTCTTAATATACCTGAATATTGGATTGTAGACTTTCGGGGATTGGGAGGTTTGCAATTTATTGGCAATCCCAAACAACCTACTTTCACTGTGTGTCAGTTAGTTAATGGTGTGTACGAACAGCACCAATATCGTTTGGGAGATACTATTTCATCTGATTTATTGCCTAATTTAGAGATGAAACTTAACGATATTATGCCGATTTAGACAGGCTGCAACCATCTCTGCCACAATCACGTGTACCTTTGCTGATCATCTGTAGTCAGCACTGCCAAAGATATCGTCATTTCAAGAAAATAAATACTGTTCAATTTCAGGTTGTTGACGACGTAGAACAGTGATTGCTTGCTGCTGGATTTGGCGAACTCGTTCTCGACTGACATTCATTTTCTCGCCAATTTGAGCCAAAGTCAGTTCTTGATCATTCTCTAGTCCAAAGCGTAAAATTAATACTTCACGCTGCATTGGTTTGAGTGATGCTAACAAATTATTCATGTCCTGGCGCAGCAGTTCTTGGGTGATATGTTCGTTGGGCGATATGCCTTCATCTGGTAAAAGTTCATTAAGTTCAGTGTCTTGGTTATCTCCGACTTTGACATCTAGAGAAATTGGCTGACGAGAGTTGCTGAGAAAATCCCTAATTTGGTTGGGTTGTAAATTTAAAGTTTCAGCAATCTCTGCAACACTGGCTGGACGACCAAGTTTCACAAACAGTTCTCGCTGTACTTTTTTGATTTTGTTAAGTTGTTCGGTGATATGAATTGGCAAGCGAACAGTACGAGATTTTTCAGCTATCGCCCGTGTGATTGACTGCGTGATCCACCAATAGACGTAGGTTGATAACTTGTAGCCACGATTGGGGTCGAATTTTTCCACCCCCCTTTGTAAACCTATTGCCCCTTCTTGCAGTAAATCCAAAAATTCTAGATTGCGCTTCTGATACTTTTTGGCAATCGAAACCACTAGGCGCAGGTTTGCTGTCACCATCTTTTGTTTGGCTCGTTGACCAAGTTTTTGAATTTGAGCTACCTCAGCTTCACTTTTTTCAACATCAACAGCTAATTCGAGGATTGTTGGTTCTCGGTCTAGTTGTTGGGTGAGTTCATTTTTTCTTTGCTCAATTGCCATCATTTGCTGTACCTGCCTACCATAAGCAATTTCTTGGTCTGCGGCCAGCATTGGGTAACGACCAATCTCCTGCAAATAGATACGAACCATGTCTGGACTCAGGCTGGACATACAACAAAGCCGTTTTTTGATAATTAGACGAAT
>REBL01000244.1 GCA_007692755.1 Nodularia sp. (in: cyanobacteria)
TTTTTTATTTTTACATTTATTTGGTTTATTCTATGGATTTGGTGTTTGTTTTGGATTTGGTGTTGGTATTGGAGTTGGTGTTGGCGTTGGCGTTGGTGTACCAATATTCGCAAACTCTATATTTCCGGTAACCCTCTGGGGATTTATTTGATTTCCTACAGAAAGCAGCCTGTTAGAACTGGCATTCTGCACATCAAATTTACCGTTATTGCGGATAATATTGCCCCCTGGGTTATTAGTATTGCCAATATCCGGTAGGGCTGTGCCAATAATTGTCAAACCATCGTCAGTATTATTTTCAATGAGATTATTACGCAATACGGGAAGCGCACTACCAGAGACTAGAACCCCAGAACGGTTATCGTAAATTTTATTATCTAGAAGTGTCGGTGATGCAGTGTCACTAATAGCAATGCCAAAACCTGTATTGTTGCAAGTGTTACCTTGAATCTTACCTTGAGAATTTCTCGCGATCGCAACACCATTAGCTGCATTCTCAGTAAACACATTACCTTGAATAACGGGATTAGCATCGCCAGTCGCAAATACTCCCTCACGTTTACAGTTGATGAAGGTGCTATTAGCAATAGTAGGGGTGCTTGATTCTGCCCAAACTCCACTACCACGACTAGCTAAATTAGTTACAGTTACCCCCCGGAGTTCGGCGTTATTCAGCATCACAAAAGTAACGTTTTGACCTGCAAAAGTGCGGCTGAGATAGTTGCCACTGCCTTCAATCAATACGCTACTACCTTTGTTCCCTTCATTACCTACGACTATGACACCAACTCCAATGGTTAAGGGAAAAGCTTCACCACTGGCGGCGTTGTAATTACCATCTGCTAATTGAATCTTAGTTTCAGGAGTAGCTACCTTCAAGGCTTGCGTGAGGGTTTTAAAAGGGGTTTGTTGGCTACCAGAATTGATATCACTGCCTGATGCTGGATTTACGTAAAGTCTGAGTACCATATTTATACCGCCATAAAATACATAGCCATCTTAGCGCTAACCGTTACAACGGCTTGCAATCGCTAAAACTTAAATTGCCACATTAACTACCAGACTGGTTTAATACATTCCTGAAAAATTGCTAATTATTTAACTGTCTTATTAGGCAACTTAGTCCCACACCGTTTACAAAAAACAGCATCCAGATCATGGAAAGCCAAACCGCAACCTGAACAAACTGTTTCTACCTGATTGGCAGTTTTCACCAAACGCTTAATTAAATCCCCTACTTGCCAAGGAATTAAGGCAATACCTGTCAAAATCATCAATACTGTTAGTAGGCGACCTAATTCAGAAATTGGTGTCACATCACCAAATCCGACAGTTGTCATAGTGACGACAGAAAAATAAAACGCATCCAAAAAAGTCGCAAAAACATGATGATTAACTGGATTTTCGACTTGATAAATCAAGCCAGAGAAAACAAATATAATAGCAAATAAAGTAAATAATATCCGGGCAAAAATTACACCATCTTCAGTAGATATAGTGCCAAATAAATTTTTTTTATCTATTAACCTAATTAATCTTAAAATTCTAAACCACCGCAATAAACGAATAAATCTAATATCAACTACTCCCAGAAAAAATGGTAAAATTGCTAGTAAATCAATAATTGAGTAAAAACTAAAAATATACGTAATTTTATTTTCTGTACTCCACAGACGCAGTACATATTCTCCAGCAAAAATGCTCACGATAGCAGTGTCGATCAAATCCAAATGGAAGCGAATAGAATCAGGAATACTATAAGTTTCTGCTACAAAAATCCCTGATGAGAGTAGCACCAAAGCAGCAAGTGTTAAATTAATAACTTTACCGGTTGGTGTTTCCAGGTCTTTTAAATAAAATTCTGTTTGTTCTCTGTTTGGTAACATATTCTTCCATTTAATACATTACCGAGAAATCACAGTATAATACCATATTATTCACATTTATCCTTGGGAAATTCCAAATTCAGATGAACCCAGAATATTTTATGCACCTAGCAATAGAAGCAGCTAAAAAAGGAGATGCGCCTTATGGTGCCGTGATTGTTAAAGATCAAGAAGTTGTGGCTGTAGCTCATAATACTGTCAAGCGGGATAGTGATCCATCAGCCCATGCAGAAATCAACGTCATTCGTAGTTTAACAGCTAAACTTAAAAGTCCCTCTTTAGAAGGTTATAGCATATATACAACTGGCGAACCTTGTCCCATGTGTGCTACGGCCTGTGTGTGGACAGGGATATCTGAAATCGTCTATGGTGCTTCAATTCAAGATTTAATCTCGGTTAATCAATCACAAATTGATATTTCTTGCGAAGAGGTGATTGCTAAATCATTTAGAAATATCAAAATAACACGAGGTATTTTAAAAAAGGAATGTTTGGAATTATTTAATTTACCTTAAACTTGTAGGGTACGTTAAACTAAATTAACATACCCTACGATAGATGATTCTTTAACTAATTTGTGTTTCTTGCAATTAGCAATAAAACTTACATATTTGCCGCACCAGTTGCGACTAAACGCCTAAACAAAGCTTCTGACCAGCCAGTTTCTCTCAATACAGCAGATGTTGCAACTTCTACATAAGCTTGCTCAATAAAAGCTAGATCGATCATGCAAATCTTCCCCAGGGATTCTTGTAAAACCTCCGGTTTAGCATGGAGTTTTAAAGTTCTGCCAACTTCATGAACCACCACTCCCATAGCTGGAACCACATATTGAGGGACGATGCCAATTTTCACATGAATCACTCCAATATGCCAGCGGCATTGAGCATATTCAGTACCCCAATCATCCATACCTGTAAACATTTGATGAAACCATTGAATAAATGTTTCATGCAGACGATGAACACGTCCCTCTACTTTATTTAAAATGGCATTCATTTCGGCATCACGCCCTAGATAAGCATAAAAATGATCTGCCATTTCTGGGGCAATCTGTAGCCCCCATTCTGTATGTGATTTCAAAATAGACTTATCTTCGGAGGTTAAACCAACTCGTTGTTCAAGAGTTTTCAAAAAAGCGAGAGAATCAATATTTGTCATAATTAATCCTGATTAATTTTCAGATTTTTAGATTGATTGGATAAATGGGAAAGTAATATTGGAAGTTGAACTATTTACTTCGGAGGAAATTCACTAAGCTTTTGAAAAATGACTGACTCAGATTTGGTTTGTGGGGAGGTTCTTGCACTGCTGCTAAGGTCACTACAGGAGCAGAATTTACCAAATTAGGTGATGCAGTAGCAACCATAAAATGTTCCTCTGCTAAACCAACAACAATCAGCCGGAAGGCAATTTGTTGTACAGTTTCTACAGATACTCTCAGATGAGTGGCAATGTGAGTTAGGGAAACTTGACCGTTGACAAATTCCCACATTTGCCATTCCTGGGAATTGAGCGGTACCTGAGGCTGTTTTGCAATCAAACTTGATAAAGCTGAAGTTGGGTCTGGTAGTTTGTCTACAAAGGCTGTCCAGTCTTTGAGCGATCGCAAGCCCATTAGTATCACCTCAGTTGCTGTCATACTCAGACCTGTCATCTCCGCTATTGGCAAATCTGTTGTTGGTTTAAATGTAAAAGAACCATCCTCGACTTGAAATAATGTAGATACTTGTCGTATTACTTGGGTATTAAATAGCAGTTTCAGTTGTTCTGGTTGCAACAACCCTTGGGACTTTAAGCATAGCCCCAGAGGTGTATTGATGAAACTAGGACAGATACGAGTTACCCTAGAAATAACACGTTCGCTGATCCAGCCCCGTTGAGCAATCATTAATGTCAATCCTTTTTCATCCAGGCGATCAGCTGCGGCAATTACACGACCTTGATGTAACCAGATATAGTAATGTTGTTTTCTAGTATTTTCAAATAGGAACTCAATCGCAAGTAGTCCTGTCTTTTTTCCGTGATCTAAAAAGTGAAGTAGTTCTGGCAAAGAAAAATCTGCAAAATTACCAGTAATAGCCATAAAATTTTTGCCTTGTGATGGAAAATTTGAATTAAGCTACAAAACTTTGCATCAAATGATGTACTAAAACAATCACCGCATTTGCTACAGAATCTCTTTCCATTGGGTTAACCTTCACCATCGGGGGTAGGTTATTGTCATCAATATATCCCAGAGAAAGAAACACATCTTCTTCAGACCAAGCTTCGGGACAATCCGTATGGGTTAGACCAATAATCATTGGAATCTGCACCCGTTGATTCATAAAGTTAATAATTTTACGTGCCTGACGGAACTCTCTCGGTCGATGTGCTGCTACAAGTAAAATATAAGCGTGAGCCTTACGAATCAAAATATCCCACATAAAATCAAAGCGAGACTGACCAGGTGTACCATAAAGATGCAACGCCATATCAGGGCTAAATTGTAACCGCCCAAAGTCAAGGGCAACAGTAGTTTTTTTCTTCAATAAAGCTGTTTCATCAGTTGCTATAGTATCTGTATCTACGACTTCAATTTCACTAATAGAACGGATGAAAGTAGACTTACCAGCACCTACAGTTCCTGTGACAATCAAGCGCATGTTTTCCATGCTTTTTAACCCATAAATAAAAAACAATGATTAGTCACTGGTGACTGCATTTAAAGTTTTTCGTTGCTAATTCTCTGTTAACTAAACCTATAAAAACAGGCTGATGAATTTAGAGAATCACAATCAGTAGCTAGGCGTAAATAAATCGAATTTTGTCGTAATGACTTTAGTTAGACTTGATTACCTTGGCTTTGAGTGATAAATCGCTCACTAGGAACTATGATTTTATTGATTATTCAATCATGTTTCGCTACTAAAATTTGGTTTGTGACAGCCAATTAAAACTTTAATTGATTTTAATTCTAATTACATCAAAATTAACTTAAGTTCTGAAAGAACACGCTTGATTTCTAACATCAATAATCCCTGTTTAGCAGTTTCACGAGCTAAAACGAGCAAGACAGCTTCTTCGCCACAACCAGTAAGAATACCAAAGCCCTTGTTACCCTCCACAAATATACGGTCAATATTCCCTCTGGATAACTCCAGCCCAATGCGTTCGCCTAAAGAAAGCATAGAAGCTGACATTGCCGATACCCTTTCTTCATCCATTCCACCGGGTAGGCTTGCCCCTAAAGGTAAACCGTCAGGTGTAACTAGGGCTGCACCCTGAACATCAGTTGTTCCAGTTACAAAATTCTGCAAAATCATGTTCAGCTTTTCCGCATTAATTGCCATTTGTGTATTCTCCCTGGTTTTAAAAATTAGTAATATTTGAATTTGCGCCTGTGACAAATTCCTCTTCAGATAGTCCGATCCAATCCCTTGGTATGACCATTACTCCTAATCATCTAACTCGATTAATTGCTGAATGATTAAGTGATTGAACATTAAAATCTGTGTTTAAGCGAGATAAGCAACAGTAGGACTAGTTAAACTGGTTAAAATTTTGCTTTCAATCAGTGTGCTTGCTGATTGAATTATGCTTGAGAAAACATTAAACTCAAACCGAGTAAATACGTATTTTATGTAAAATGTTACGAATATTAATTAAGTATATTCTATGCATAGCTATTAATTAGTAGTAATTCTATGCTGATAAAAATTAAATGAGACGATTATGCTTACTAGATAAAAGTCGGTTGTCTTTAATCTTTTTTGAGTTTTCACTCATCTATAATGAAGAAAGGTTAAGTTTTATGATTGTTTGCTCACTATCAAATATTTGTTAATCTTCTGATTTATTTTGCTCTAAATAACCTAAAAACGTGTTGGCTACGATAGCTGCTTGTGTGCGATCGCGCAAATTCAACCGATTTAAAATATTCGTGACATGATTCTTTACAGTCCCTTCAGATATATAAAGTTGCTGGGCAATCTCTCGGTTATTAGCACCGATAGCAATTAACCGCAAAACCTCTTTTTCCCTGGGAGTAAGTTCAGCTAAACTAGGTGGTACTGGCGTTGGCTGGGTTGGTGTCATCGTGGAAAATTGAGTCACAAGTTTTTTGACAATTCCAGGGCCTAGTTGTGTATATCCCTTATAAACTGCCCGAATAGCAACAGCTAACTCTTCTGATGGTGTATCTTTGAGTAAATAACCCATTGCGCCATTCTGCAAAGCTGCTTTTACATATTCATCATCATCAAAAGTTGTCAAAACTAGAATTTTAATTCCTGCACAACGTTTTTGAATTTCTCGCGTAGCGGCAACCCCATCCATGATCGGCATTCTAATATCCATGAGAATCACATCAGGTTGTAGTTGTTCACTCAACTTAATTGCTTGTTCGCCATTTTCGGCTTCACCTATTATTTCTAAATCTGGTTCTAGTTCTAATAATGCTTTTAATCCTTGCCGAATTAAGTTTTGGTCATCTACTAATAAAACTTTAATCATCTTGTTAAGCTCAATAAAGGAATATCAACTATAATTTGGCAACCATCACCGGGATGACTATTAATCTTAAATTCGCCTCCCAGTGCTAAAGTGCGATCGCGCATACTTTGAAGCCCAAAACCAGTGGTATTTTGCATGAGGTCAAAACCTTTACCATTATCTTGAATTATTAAGCGGAAACGTCCTTTAGTAGTGGTGATTTCTAGTTTAACTTCTGATGCTCCAGCGTATTTAGAAATATTGGTCAAAGATTCTTGGATAATCCGGTAAATAGATATAATAACGTCAGATGATAAGGAATATGCTAGATCAATTAGGCAAATTGCTGAAATGCCATTTGAGCGTTGAAAATCCTGTAACAGAATAGCGATCGCTTGTTCTAAAGTTTGGTCTTGCAAAGGATTATAACGCATAGTAGAAACAGAATGGCGCACATCATTTAGTGATTTAGAACCAAGTTCTTTAGCTCTGGCTAAAAATATTTGGGCTTTAGCCGGGTTAGATTGCCATAATTTTAAAGCAGTTTCTAATTGTAAATTTAACGCTGTTAAAGAGTGTCCTAATGAATCATGTATTTCTCTAGCAATCCGGTTACGTTCTTCCAGAGTAGCCTGATTTTCAATTCTCAAGGTATATTGACGCAGTTTTTCGTTAGCAACAGCTAATTTTTCGCGACTTTGCCGTTCAGAGATCACCGCATTCATTAACAGTAAGATAAAAATTAAACTTAAGCCAAATATCAGCGCCAAGCTGAGGGGAAAAAACCGAAAGCGTTCTTGTGCATGAGGCGATAATGAGAGCGGTGATTTAAATAAACGATATCTGAGTGTTAGCAAGAATAAACTAAACGATATCATTGTCACTAATAACCGCCCAGGTAACTGAAAAATTAGACAACTACGAGTGACTAAAATTATGTAAAGGAATGGGAAAAGTCTGGCAATTCTTCCCCCGAAAAATCCAGTTGTGACAATTAAAAGTATTTGAAAAGCGGTATAAACTAATTTACTTAAATAGCTATTGGTGGGTAATCGTAAACCCATTATCCCAAAAATAATCAGACTACAAATAGTCAGTTCCGGCAACCTAGCATTAAACCTTGGGGAAGGAGATGGTAGTGCAGCTGTTAAAACCGCGATCGCCAGTAATACCCATTCCAAATACAGCAAAAACCGAAAAGGATGATTGTTAATTTGAATAGGACGGCTCATAGGATTTATAATTTTCTAAAGGAGCAAATAATTTATATATTTACTGTAGTTTATTGGGAATTACTAGTCATATTTTCCTCATTGTTCATGACTTTAGTCATGGGTATAATCGTGACTTTATCCTCATGTCATTGTCATTGGAGATTTCTTATGATGGTGGCATCGCAAACAGAAAACATCACCAGGTCATCCATGAAATTCAAACCATTATCAGTACTAGCTGGAGCAATTGCCTTAACTGTAACTGCAATACCTTTTGCTGTTCAAGCACAAATGAGATCCTCTTCACCTCTACAAGTGGCACAAGCTGCTAAAAAAGGAGGACAAAGAGGCGCTTGGGGTATGAAAAGTTTGAATTTAACAGATGCCCAAAAAGCTCAAATGCAGACAATTCAAACCAGTACTCGCGCTCAAATGGAAGCAATCCTCACCCCACAACAAAAAGCAACATTGGCAGCGGCAAAAGAAGCACGTCAAGGGCAACGACAAGCAGGACAAGCACGCCAAAGACAACGAGGACAAAATGGTTGGGCTAACTTAAATCTGACTGAACAACAGAAAACTCAAATGCGTCAAGTGCGCGAATCTTCTCAACAACAGATCCTAGCAGTCCTTACCCCTGCACAGCGTCAACAAATGCAGGAAATGCGCCAAAATATGCGATCGCGCGGTCAGCAACGCAATTCCCAATAATTTCAACTCCTTCCCACAAGACCGAGAAACTTTTGGGTGGGCAGAGTTGCCCATCTCATGACGATGATATGAGACTTGTTAACTAATTTCCCAAATATCACTCTCCATCGGCAATAATTTTTAACAGACTTCTTGCAGAATATGGGATAAGGGGCAATCATGCTATCCCCTTTCCCTTTCCCTTTTCCAACACACCAAATAAAGAATTAGTCTGGATACCTAGTAAAAGTTAGGAGTTAATTAAAACTCCTATAGGAATTTGATTTGATTATTGAAAAAATTTAAGTATATGTAGGGTGTGTTATGGCTTTAGCCTAACGCACCGTCTTCTGGGTCGTGGTGCGTTACACTTCGTGATAACACACCCTACGTGTGTTTCATAAGTCAAATATGAGTCCTATAGCTCAATCTAAGATGTCTCAAGAATTCGCCATTGGTAGTAAAGTCAAAGTTGTAGCACTACCGCCCTACATCAAAACCGCAGACCCCATGCCCATGCTACGCCCCCCGGATGTGATTCGCTTAGGGGAAGAGGGTATAGTCCTTGATCGCCGTCCTGGAGGATATTGGGGTATACACTTTGCCAAAGGAAATTTTCTTTTGGATAGTCAATACATTGAAAGCACAGATACACCTCCCGAATCTGACTTGGAAGTAGAAGAGGGTAACCAACAATTGTAAACTTGTGTAAAGTTGTAATTTTGGTCTACACCATGATTTCTCGGCGCAATTTTTTAAATATATTACTTGTCAGCTGTTTTGCTGTGATTAGTTGGTTGCATCTTACCCCGGCGGCTGATGCTATGGGTGGTAAACTGCCGACAATCAATCAGCCTGCACCAGAGTTTACTTTGCCCACCAATACAGGTGATGGCACAATCTCTCTTTCTGACTGGCGTGGTAAGTGGGTAGTTCTTTATTTTTATCCCAAAGACTTTACCTCTGGTTGCACCATTGAAGCTCGTCGTTTTCAGCAAGACTTACCCAAATACATCGACAAAAACGTGCAGATTATTGGTGTGAGTGCTGATGATATTGATTCCCACGCTGAATTTTGTGACTCAGAAGGGCTGAAATTTCCCCTATTAGCTGATACCACTGGCGCAGTTAGTAAAGCTTATGGTTCTTGGATTGGTGTCGTATCGATGCGCCATAGTTTTATCATTGATCCCGAAGGCGTTTTGCGTGAGACTTTTGTGAAAGTTAATCCATCAGTCCACAGTACAGAAGTTCTGGCACAACTTAACAAATTGCAGTCCTCCGCCTTGTAACCGTAACTTGAGGATGATTTGACCGCAGGGGCAAGTGTCTAAACCCGTTGTCCCTTGCCCTCTGTTACCTCATCTATTTTCACCTTTTTCTTGAAGGAGCGATCGCCAGTTTTCAATTGCCGTTTCTGACCACAACCAATTCTGACTCAATTGATTCACCTGGAAATTCACTGGATCATTAGTGATCACCATTTGTCTCAACTTGATGGCTTCATTCAGATATTGTCTTTGTTTATCACTAGCAGGTTGATTCGATGCAGATGTATACAGCCCCAGAGCTAATCCAGCATAGGAAGTTAAAGCTTCCTCAGACAGTTCCGTATTTATTGCTACTGGTTCAGTAGAAGCTGTATTTTGCTGTTTGAGAGCTAAATCCAAAGCCTTGAACCAAGAATTATTGGCGCGATTAAAATTATCTTCTGCATAGTAGGCAAATCCCAGCGCATTATTATATAAAAGGGAATCCGGTTGAGATTTCAACGCACTTTCCCAATAACGGCGGGCATCATCGATGCTGTATTTTGTATCTTCAGTCGAGACGAACTGCCATGCTAATCGCCCTTTAAAAAAGTTAACAGATGGATCATTGAGTTGGTTTTGCGGAACTAAACTCAGTGAAGCTTCAGCAGCCGATAGCGCACCACGATTTAGTAGTTCTTCTACCGCTAGCAAACCCCCTGGTAAGTCGCCCTGGCTGATTTTTTCTGTAGCTGTGGCGGTCACAATTCCAGTAGCAGCCTCTGTGATGTCCGTTTCTGGCTGACTTTCTCGGAGTTGAGACTGCATAGGAATTGGCGGTATTTCCGGTAAAAATGATCCTTGTCGATTTTGCCACCACCAACTCAAGCCAATAATTATAGCCAAACCTACAGTCAGCTTTCCTGCGGAACGCTGCGCGAATGCTAACGCACTTGCTCCCATAAGACCAATAGGTCGCAGTTGATCACGGGTACGAGGTCGATGATTTGATGGGGCTGGTGATGATGAAGCCTTTAAAGGGTGATGGTTCTGATCTTTTGTAAAATTTCGAGTAGCTTCAGTTAAGGTTTCTGGTATTTCTCCCCATAACTCTACTTGCTGATCCAAAGCCGCAATATCTTCCGCAGCGGGATCTTCGGGAAATTGGTTGTCTCTAATCGGTTGCACAACTCCCCGATGCAGCGATATTTGCTCATTTGCTGCTCTTTGGCTATCTAGCTGACGAAACAGATCCGAAACTAAAGCCGAATCTTCTGCATAGTGAGGATCATCATCAGACTCAATTTCATCAACTAAATCGCCCCACATCTCTTCACCTAACCAGTCTAGCCCTGAAGAATCATGACCTAAACCAGAAGGAATCATGTCATCAATGGGTAAAGATGTGTCGAGATCATCTGTCATGGCAAAATACATAGCCGTAGGATTTACCCTCGCAGGCCGATGATGACTATACCCATTGAGTGAGTCTGCACTTAAAGATATTTCTGGACACAATAGACCGTCAAAATCCTGTTGGAGATATAGAATCGGTAACGCCCAGTAACTCTGGTGAGAACCATAAGCAGAAATTAGTCCCTGACGTACCCGACTGACACACAAATCTACAGGATATCCTTGGCTGATGTTGCGGTAAAACAATTGTGTCAACGTTAGCGCTACTTCATCAGGAATTCGTTCTGACATTGCCAAAACGCCCCGAATACCCCGTTTCACTAAACTTTCAGTTAAGTTACGTTCACCTGTCATATCCCCAACGGGATCGGATGTAGCTGTGTATGCACCCCAACAGGAATTAAACACAGCCATTTGAATATTATTATTGACCAGCAAGCCGGCTAAGTCATCACCACTTAGAGTTTCCGTTAAGCCAGTTCTTCTACTGACAAGATAAATTTGTCCCCCATTTGGCCCTAAGCTACTATGACCGGAATAGTGTAGAACTTGGTATCTTCCTTGTTCTAAAGCTTGGGTTAATTCTTCGCGCCCTGGTTGATCTAGCAGGGTGAGTTCAATATCTGGAGAAGGATTGCCACTTTCGTCAGTTTGTGGTCTTTGACGGTGAAGTTCAGCTTGGAGGTTAATAGCTTCTTGTTTGAGTAAATCGAGGCGAACTTGGTCAGGAGGGGAAGCCAGCACCATTAAAACCTTGACTCCACCAGTTTCTGGTAGTGTTGGTCTGTTTCTCGATGGTAGACGAGATGTTGCCATGATTCCGCTTTGGTAGCGAGAAAAAGCAATATAAGGGCCAGTAGCCAGGGGGCGATCGCCTGCGTGCATCACTTCCCACGGCAAACGTGCTAACCTGATATCTTTTAGCCCCAAACGTAGGCGCAGTAATTGTTGGTGGTTTTGGGCAATACCTTGAGCAGTAATCCAACTGTCTCTAAGAGTGCCTTGAAACAGTGCATTATAAAATTGCTGTCCTAACGCCACCAGATTCACAGAGTTTCTTGCAACGGCTTCTCCCTGCAACACTGATTTTAGTGGGTCATTCATGAGATTTCCAGCAGATGCCAACCACTCAGATACAGGCCAAGTTACCAGTTCTTCTGCCAATGGCACCCCAGGCGCGACTTGTTCCGTCCGCACCAAGTAGTCATTCTGCCCTACTGGGGTTACGGAAATGTGAAATTCCTGGGTCACAACTTTTCCTGTTCGCCTCCTAAATCTAGTTTGAAACGCGAAAGTTTCAATTCGATTTTTCGCTCCTTCTGATACCTTAGATGCATCCTGCTACTGAATGTTTCTGAACCAAGTTGTTTTGCTGCCTCGGCGTATAAATTTATCCGGATTGCTTCGCACCTGCCTAGAAAAAATCGTTGGTAAATGCACCTTGACCTTTAACGCCCTGAGTCGGCTAAAACCTACTGAGGGGTTTTTTATTTTGGCATAAATAGACATCCTCCCACCCCTGTGCGCGCAGGATTTCCCCTTGGAAGAAGGACATATAATATAATTATAAACAGCAACATCTCTCTTATAATTTTATCCGGGAAATGGTAGATGTGCCGTGAAGATTAAATTAGTAGATGCACCCTGATAACTAACTCCCCTGACTGGCTAACACCTGTTGGGGGATTTTTTTGTTCAGTTAGCAGTAACCATGATTATCATATGTATTTCCGGAAAATGGTAGTTCCAGCACGAAGATTAAATTAATAGATGCAACCTGACAATTAATTCCCCTGCCTGACTAACACTCATTGGGGGATTTTTTTATTCTGCGAATAGCAACCATCATATCATTAATGATAATTTTGTCCAGTGTGCAGAATAAACTCAACTGTTTAAACTAAAAACGGATTCTTGATAAATGCTTCCTGATAATTAACTCCCCTAGACTGCCACCACTGAGGGATTTTTTTATGTTGGGTATAACCAACATTCCCAACTGTGACAATTCTATCCGGAACATACTATTTAGTCCTAGAAAAGTTTATTTTGTAGATACACCCTGATAACTAACTCCCCCGGCTGGCTGCCACCACTAGGGGATTTTTTTATTCAAATAGAATAATAACAAATCT
>REBL01000283.1 GCA_007692755.1 Nodularia sp. (in: cyanobacteria)
TCCCCGCAAGCGAGGAGGGGAGATAAAGCAAAGGTTTGGCAGGTTTTTGCGTTTCGTAAGTATTCAACCGGACTTGATATTATAGCAACCGCCAAGGTGTTTATGACATAGAAAAAGTTTAAAATTAATTCACAGCAAGTATTTCAATTTTGAATTTTGAATTTTGAATTTTGAATTTTGAATTTTGCTGTATCATCCTGCCCGTCCTGGTTATGCAAATTGCATCTAACGAATATTCACCTCTTGCAGATAATTTTCTGGGTAAAACTTTTCATTTCTAGTAGTTGCATTTTGAGAACTAAACGAATTTAACGCCACATCTTTATTTTTAATTCGTCGTTGCTGTTCTTGAGTATATTCATTTAATTTACTCTGTGCTTGAGCGTAAACGGGAGTATTTTTGGGGACTTTGCGGAGAAATTTAACAGCCCCATTCAAGTCACCAATAGATGCTTTGATATTAGCATTATGTAAAAAATAAGCCGCTCTAATTTGCCGCTTTTCATTGTACTCAGCCAATTTTTCTTGTACTAAAGCACCAGCAGCAGTTTCTGGAGGAATTTGACGCAGATATTCTATAGCAGTTGAAAATTCTCTATCTATGGCTTTTTCGTAAGCTTGTGCTAACAAATTGTATGTTTGTATTTCGATGTTGTTTTTACTTTTTTCTACCAGTTTATCTACTTTCGATTGCCAATATAAAATATCTGGTACTTTCGGCGCAACATCCAATACATCCGACCATCGACTCTCGTTTAAAGCTTGTTCTGCTATTTGGTGTTGTTTAGCGGCAAATTGCCATTGGTGCTGCCATTCTTCAATTGTAGCTTGAGCCTCTGGATAAACATTACTGTGAGCAGGAATTGATTTAGCTAAAGCCAGTGCCTTGTCTAAATCCCCCATTTGATATTCTTCTGTTGCTTTATATAAAATTTCTGTTCCTGAATATGCTGGAGAATTATTTATTAAAGAATATACTCCCAATCCCATCAATAAAGAATTAGCCGCCAAGCCTACTTTCATTCCTGTCAGTAGTGGGGATAATTTACCAGAAGTAAATGGTTGATGTGTATCATCTGTCTTTTCAGACTTTATTTCACCTTCCTTTACCATTTGATTGAGTATATGCAGTACCTCATCCGCAGATTGAAAGCGGTCTTGGGAATCATAGCAAATCATTTGACTGAGAATAACAGCTAAATAATCATTAACTGATATATCTGGAGTCCGCCAGATATATTCATTAGTCTCAGGATCTACTGGTAATTGTAATGGATCTCGCCCCGTTAAAGCCTGAATGGCAAGCATACCCAAAGCATAAATATCACTGTTGGGCTGTGTTTGACCAATAAATTGCTCTGGCGGTATGTAACCCAGGGAGTTGAGAGGAATTTCATCAATAGGTAATTGTCCATCTAAGCCCAAACTAGCTGAATGGATGGAACCGAAGTCAATTAAAACCAACTTGTTATCAACAGTACGTCTAATTAAGTTTTCTGGTTTAATATCGCAATGGATAACGCCTTGAGAATGAACAAATTTTAAAATTCCCAAGACATCTTCTAACAATTCCACAACTTCTATCTCACTCCAAACACATCTCCAATATTGGTTGATGGGCAATTCTTCACTTAATGAGTGTCCTTCGATAAACTCTTGTACTAGATAGGATTGCTCATTTTCTTCAAAGCAGGTGATTAATTTGGGAATTTGGGGATGGCTTCCCAGATGGTGGAGAGTTGCTGTTTCACAGAGAAAGCACAATCTTAAAGTGTCTAAGTAGCTGGGTGGAAAACTGTTAGATATGAGGTTTTTAATCACACATTTAGAGTTTTCTGGGCAATCCCTATCTAGGGCGATGTATGTGTGTCCAAATACCCCTGCACCTAAGCTTTGGATAATTTGGTAACGGGCTTGTAGTACTTGACCGATCATGTGATGATTCATGAGCTAGTTACTGAATAAGTCTTTATAATAGGTTCCCTGCTATCACGAGTTTTTCCGGAAGCCTGGAGAATATATTATTGCAGCGTCAATTCCTAAAAATCAAGTTAGTTATTGACAGTATTTTCCCTAAAATATCGAATTTCTATGCTAATTTTTGGCTTCTTCGTCCTGTTCAATCACTTCTGAGTTATTTGTTAAAGGCTTGACCACACGGGCGATCGCTTCTTGGACAAAAGTCTTAATAAATTCATCCCGGCGATTGAGCTTAAACTGTTCTTTGACTACCTCAGTCATCCCACCATCACCCCAATCTTGGTCATGGCGAAAATATTCAATAAAACTTTTACCAGCAATTCGCGTCAAATAAGCTACCGTCACACCTTGAATTGCCCTACCAATGACAAAGGTAGCTACATGAAATTGCAAAGCAGTAGATATTAATTGAATCGCGCCTTTAACTATACCTAAGCTAGCGATAGTTTTGCCTAAGGAAAGAGCTAATTCTTTACCCCGTTCCATGTTCAATTCACAGCCGTATATCCTACCAATCTCTACGACCATTTGAGCATTCACAGCTGCGGTTGCGAGTAAATCCACAACTGGTAGAGGTGTGACTGATACTACACCAGCCCCAATCCACTGAAAGCGATCAACTATTTTGTCAGCTTGACGGCGACGCTGAACATCAATTAGGTTTCGCGCTTCTTCTCCTAGACGTAGCGATTGCAGGAGAATGTTGTCTGCCACCAAATCTTCACCCTCAGCCCGTAAAATCGCCGCCATGCGCCGCAATAGGGGGATAATATCTGGTTCTGGTTGGAAGATTTCGCCAGTTTCTAGCTGTGCAGATTGGGGATTGCCGGCGATCGCGACGACATCATTAGGGGCAATAAATCCCTTAACTCGTTGACGTAAACGGGCGAGAATGGATTCCTTATCCTCATCTGTATATAAATCTGTTTTGTTAAGAACGAGGAGCGATCGCTTGCCGATTTCGGCTAAACTTCGTAGCGGTTCATATTCAGAACGTCGCAAATCATTATCCACCACAAACAGCAGTAAATCGGCGGAAGTTGCCAATTCTCGCGCTAACTGTTCCCGTTCCGTTCCTTCTACCCCAGCTTCTAAAATCCCTGGTGTATCGGTAATTAAAATCTTCCGTTCTAACCCCTTCAACCGCAAACAATAGGTTTCCCCCACCTGAGTAGTTCCCATTGGCGCATTTACCTGACCCACCATCCGCCCGATAATGGCATTCACTAGGGAAGTTTTGCCAGCACTTCCTGTACCAAATACAACGACTTGAATTTCACCCCGTGCCAAATTGACTTCAATTTCCCGTGATTTACTTAATAAAGCTTGTCGGGCGACTTCATCTTGAATTTGGGCTACCTGTTGCTTCACAGCTTGGAGAGTTGTAGAAGCTGCATCAGATTTAGCGGCGGGAATTTCTGCGGCTGTAACTCGTCGGCGTTGACGGCGGGATTTTTTTTCCCCAGCTTGCAGAATCAATACATAATAAACAAAAGCTGCAACCAAGCCCCCAATTAATAAAACCAGCAATAGCAACAGCAAATTGCCCAGCAGTGGAGAATAAGACAACTGCCAGTAAAGCCGAGAGAGAGAGTCAATCAGCCACAGGCTTAATCCTAAAATGACGATTAAACCAACAATTAGCGTGACTATGCGCGACAGAGGCATGGATGGCACGGTTAGTTACTGGGTTTGAATGGGCTGATGTTTTTCATCTTAATGGTTTCGGTGTCTTTTACTGGAGTATTGGGGATTTTTAAGATTTAAGATAAAACTAACCACAGAGGCGCAGAGAACACAGAGAAATTAAGAGTGGTTTATTTTGTTAGGTTATTTGATGTTTTTTTTATTTGTAAGTATCTCAGGAGGGATAAAAAGCAGGGAGAGGAAGGAGTTGGAAATTATTTGATACTCTTGTTTCCTCTTCTCCCCTGCACCCTGCCCCCTGCCCCCCTGCCTCTTCTGCTATCTGTCTACAGATCCCATGATTACGTCAACACTGCCGAGAATGACGACAATATCTGCAACCTTCATCCCTTTTAGTAGTTCGGGGACAATTTGCAGGTTGTTGAAATCAGCCGGGCGAATTTTCCAACGCCAGGGGAAACCGTTATCATCCCCAACTAGATAAATTCCTAGTTCACCTTTACCGCTTTCCACACGGGAATAGATTTCACCTTTGGGCATTTTAAAGGTAGGTGAAACTTTTTTGGCGATGTATTGGTAGTCAAAGGCATCCCACTCTGATTTTTTCCCCGCCGCCATGCGCTTGGCTTCGAGGTTTTCGTAGGGGCCTCCTGGTAGTCCTTGAATTGCTTGGCGAATAATCTTCACAGATTCGCGCATTTCTCGCATCCGCACCACGTAACGGGCGAAGCAATCACCGGCGGTTTCCCACTGTACGTCCCAATCAAAATCGTCGTAACATTCGTAGTGGTCAACTTTCCGCAAATCCCACTTCACCCCAGAGGCGCGTAACATCGGACCAGATAAACCCCAGTTAATTGCTTGTTCGCGGGAAATAGTGCCAATACCTTCCACACGACGGCGGAAGATGGGGTTATCAGTTACTAGACGTTCGTACTCGTCAACTTTGGGTAATAAGTAATCGCAAAAATCTAAACATTTATCTACCCAACCATAGGGTAAATCAACTGCTACACCACCAACTCGGAAATAATTGTGGTTGACCATCCGGTAGCCAGTGGCAGCTTCCCACAAATCATAAATCATTTCCCGTTCTCTAAATTGGTAGAAGAAGGGAGTTTGCGCGCCTACGTCAGCGAGAAAAGGCCCAAACCAGAGTAAGTGATTAGCAATTCTGTTTAGTTCCAGCATAATCACGCGAATGTAGCTGGCGCGTTTGGGAACAGTGATACCTGCTAATTGTTCTGGGGCGTTAACGGTGACTGCTTCGTTAAACATCCCGGCGGCGTAGTCCCACCGACTCACGTAGGGGACGTACATCACAGTAGTCCGGTTTTCGGCAATTTTTTCCATTCCCCGGTGCAAATAGCCAATTACCGGTTCACAATCAACGACATCCTCGCCGTCCAAAGTGACAATTAACCGCAAAACCCCGTGCATTGAGGGGTGGTGCGGCCCCATATTCAGCACCATTGGTTCGGTGCGGGTTTCTAGTCTTGCCATAAGTTCCTTGTTCTCCAGTTATGAAAATTTCAACTTGAACCGCGTGATGCCAACCAGACTCAATTAATCTTGTCTGCCAAAATCAGGTAAGGGAAATATTTTTGAGCAGTCGCCACAAAAGCGTCTACATCTATTGCCCATACAGGAGTATGTTGGAGAGGAGTGGCAGCAAAGGGATTTTACTTGCTGTTTCATTTTGTTTCACTTCTTCAACTATTATATGGAGCTTGAGATCCAAGGAATTGTAGGCGCTGAATTTCTTCATGTGCCAGTTTTAAGCCAGGAGGTCGTTGAGGGGTTGGCTGTACGTCCTGGCGGACATTATCTTGATGCAACGGTGGGCGGTGGTGGTCACAGTCGCTTGATTTTAGAGGCTGCAACTGATGTCCGGCTAACGGCCATTGACCAAGATGAGGATGCTTTAGTGGCGGCGCAAAAGCATTTAGCTGAGTTTGGTGACAGGGTAGAGTTTATTCACAGCAATTTTTCGGCTTATAAATATAGTCCTAACACTTTCGATGGTATTCTAGCTGATTTGGGTGTAAGTTCTTACCATTTAGACCAAGCAGAACGGGGTTTTAGCTTTCGCCACGCGGCAAATCTGGATATGCGAATGAATCAGCAACAGTCTTTAACGGCGGCTGATGTGATTAATGAGTGGGATGAGGTGGAATTAGCAGATATTTTCTTTAAATACGGTGAGGAACGTCTATCGCGGCGGATTGCCAGACGGATTGTGGAAAAACGACCATTTCAAACTACTACAGAATTGGCTGAGGCGATCGCCTATTCTGTCCCCCGTCAATATCGTTATGGTCGGATTCACCCAGCCACAAGGGTTTTTCAAGCTTTGCGAATTGTGGTCAATGATGAGTTAAAGTCTTTAGAAACTTTTTTGGATCAAGCCCCAAATGCCTTGGTTCCTGGTGGACGCATTGCCATTATCAGTTTTCACAGTTTGGAAGACCGCCCGGTGAAGCATGGTTTACGTAATTCTCCTTTGGTAAAGGTATTGACTAAAAAGCCAATTACTGCTAAAGAGGAAGAATTGGGGAATAATCCGCGATCGCGTTCTGCCAAGTTGAGGATAGCCGAGAGAGTCAGTAATCAAGAAGAGACGGACAAAAATTAAATTATAAAAATCCTCAATAACTTGCCCACTCAATGATCCCCGGCGAATTCAATTTTGTCGGGGATCAGAGCCAATATTTGTGTTTGCTAATTAGGGAGGATTTCTATGGAAAGTATTTAAAATTATTTTGCAATTGTTCGTTACATTTTTTTAAATATCTGTTACATTGCTTAATAGGGAAACAAAAACCTCTACTAAGTCCTACTAAGAGTATTAACCATGAAAAGCACAACCGCAACACCCGCTACAGAAAACCGCAACGCTTGGAATTGGGGATTCACAACCCAAACCGAAAATTGGAATGGTCGTTTGGCAATGATCGGTTTTTCTGCCGCAGCCTTAATTGAAGTGTTCTCTGGTCAAGGTTTCCTTCACTTCTGGGGTATCCTCTAAGATTCAACTTTTGTCCAAAAAAGATATTGCTCTTAATTGGACAATAGTTGACATAACACTCACCAAAGATTTTGGGTAAAATTATGAACGTGACAACAGAATCAAACCAATTCACTAACATTTTTGATTCCAACACACATTTAGAAAATGGTGTGACAACCACTACTGATTTATTTAAATCTCTCAGTGTAGATGACCAACTAGCACTGCTGTGGTATGTTTACACCCAAATGGGTCGTTCTATTACCCCAGCCGCCCCAGGCGCTGCACGGATGCAGTTTACTGAGGGTGTGCTGAATCAAATCAAGCAGATGTCTCATGCTCAACAGTTAGATGTAATGAGAGACTTAGCTGCTAAAAGAAATACACAAATTAGCCGTTCCTACGGAATTTGGAGCGTTAATACTAAATTAGGTTTTTGGTTTGAATTATCAGAGTTGATGGTTCAAGGCTTAGTCGCCCCAATGCCTTTAAACTACCAACCTTCTCGTGATGTAGTCAAAGTATTAGAAGCTATTAAGCAACTTGATTTTAGTCAACAAATTACAGTCCTGCGAAGTACTGTTGTCAACATGGGTGTTGACCCATTCGCTGATTAGGAAAACCAAAATATAGCAGCTTTTATAGCAACATATCAATTTTCCCGTCCCGATCCTCAAAATATAGAAACAAACAAAGCTGTTGAAACCTCACCCCAACCCTCTCCTTGCTAAGGAGAGGGAGTTTTAGTTTGTGCTTTATGAGACAATAATTGCCCACATACTAACCCCCAAGCCAATAGCGGCGAGGTGTTGCCAAAAGAGCGATCGCACAGGTTGACGAGCGATTTTTTGGGTTAAAATAATTGTCAATAACACTGAGAAAATCAGGGTAGCACCTTGCAAAAAGTCAATCACAGCCGGATGTGCTACCAAAATCGGTAATTGTTCCCCATTTAAACCAAAGGTAGCCAAAGTCACAGGCAAAATTCGGCCAGCTTCACCCAAACCCAAACGCAAATAATGCGCTAAGTTACCCCCCAGCACCAATGGTAAATAACCATAGGTAAGTTCTAGAAATGGTCGAGGTTTACGCCCAAATTGAGTTAACTGCATTAAGCCGTAAGCCCCAAAAACTATAGCCGTGGGGATGAGCAAAATTAGCAGAGATAATCCCAAATGCTGCCAAAACGAAGTTAAATCGACTTGTAAACCCAACCAAGACTGTAACTCTGGTAAGCGATGCAGATACACTCCACCCAACAGCAAAAACAATAACGCCACTTCATAACTATGGGCTGTATGAGTCGTCCACAGTTCAATCGCCGGGGGACGCAAATTGAACTCAACAGAACGATGGGGACAAGCTTTCAGACAAGTCATACACAATACACAGTCTCGATTATCTTGCAACTGTGCGGGGTGGGAATATAACGGACAGCCATTAGTTTCCATCCCTTCACCCTTTTCGGGACCACCTTTATAACACTGATAAGTATCGCAAGAAGCAGAACAGATACCTTGCTGCGCCCTGAGTTCCGTCATCGAGAGTTTGGCAAATAAACCATTCATTCCCCCAATGGGACAAAGATACCGACACCAAAACCGCCGTTCAAAAATGGCTGAGAAAATCATCGCCCCAGCTGTAATTAAGAGTAGCAAGCAAGCGGAAAGGTAAGCAGTATTTTGTAAATCCCAGAGTTCCTCCCAGAGAAAAATTAGGGTAAATAGTCCAAACATGAACCATCCGCCCCATTTTTCAGCTTTTTGTCTCGGCCAGCTTTGGAGTTGTCGCGGAAATAGCCAAAGGGAAAGTTTTTGGGTAATTTCGCCATAAATCATAAAAGGACAGACAGAACACCATATCCGACCTAAGAAGGGGAAGAGAAACAGAAAGAAAGGCCACCACCAAGCCCAAAAGAAATTTAAAATGAAATTGCGATCGCGTGTTTGCGGTCCCATAAATAAAATCGCAATTATCACCGCAAACGCAGCAGCAGTAAAACCATAATTAATCCGGTCTGGCCACCAAGGACTCCGCAGAAATTTCCGCAACCGAGGATAAGCATTCAAAAGATTCAGACGCAATTGCTTTTTCTTGGTTTGGGCTGACCAAAAGATTTCTTCTGTTAACTCGCGTCCATCTCCTAGCTGGACAATCGCCCGTTCCACAAGATTTTTTAATTCTTTGAGATTACCAGGAAAATCATAAGACTGTAAGCGACGTAATGCTTCTGGGGTGATTTTCGGTTTAGAAAGACCCTTCCCCCGAATATAAAGGCTAGTGTAATATTCTACTTGGGCTTGAATATCTGTTTTCCGTACCCGTAGCGGTGGCACTTTAATCATCGTACCCACACACCGTTCAATGTCTGATTGAGTTTTTTCGGAAACAATGATTACACGGGCTTGACAGGGGCGAGGTTCAGCCGCAGGTTCTCCCGAACGAGTCACGGGAGTATATTTGCCTGTTTCTAGCAACTGGGTCACAGACGGTAATAATTCTGGAGGCAATTCTTGGATATTGTTAAAAACAATAGTCCCTTCCCCCAGCCATTCTAATAGTCCTGGCTTACCACCAGCGCGACCGAATAAATCCATACCGCTCGTTTGGAGAATCCCACAGTTGACCTTAATAATCGGTTCTCGCCTTTTGGGTGAACCGTAGTGAATTAGGGCAGCTATATTATCTTTTTCTAACCCTGGTTCCCCAAAAATTTCCACGGACTGACCTTTGCTGGCTGCTTCTCTAATTTGTTCTCGCAAACGCACAGCATAGCGGCTTGTACCCACAATTCCGCGTTGGGCTTTGGTAACCAAATATGGGCGCAAAGCTACAGCCCGTTCTTGTTCATAGCCCAGTGCAGATGTGACCTGCGCCAATTCTTGAGCTAATAAACGGGAAAAGGCTTGAGAAATTTCTGGGTATTGGGCAACTAATGAGCGAAAGTTAGCAGCAGATATCACCCACAAGTGGCATTCAGTTACAGTGGTAATTGTACTAGGAGTTAACTCATCTAAGAGCAATTCCTTGAGTTGAACAATTGCGCCGGGGAGAAAACCACAGGCTAAGGCGGGGTTATTTTTATTGCTAGTCTTGCTTTCGAGTTGTCCTTGTTGCAGAATGTAAAGCGCTTCTGGGGAATTACCTTCACTAACTAAACTACTTTCGGCTGGGAAAACTTTTGACTCAATGACTTGAGCGATCGCATCTAGTACCGCAGGTGAGAGAATTCCTAAAGGTGTGCGTTCTTGTAGCCATATAACCATTTCTGGAGATGTCATCATATATTTTTCTCCGCTCAGGTTCATGTATAAACAAATTATCGCTGATCAGGATTGTAAAAGAGCTGTGTAATGAATTTATCGGATATACCTAATCTGTGGGTGCCTTTAGCGTTGTTAGGTTTAATTGTGCTAGCTGCGGTGTTTTTCAGTCGCAGTGCTTGATCTCAACAAGTTCATTCTGAAGAGAGTCGCTGGCTTCTGCTAATTTTCAATAAACTAACACTTAATCAGCATCCTTCTCTTCTTTGGCAGTTCGTTGTTGAATAGATAAGTGTATCTATGGCTACGCCACGCCAGCTATCTTTGAGAATTGATACTACCAGTGTTTTTCTCAAAAAAATTCTCTGCTATAAAAATTTAAGGATGAGCAATGTCAGGAAATGAGTGGGACCAAATACGCCACCTGTTAGTTATCCAAGACTTGCGAGGACGGCAGACTATCCCCCTTCACGAGGCTATTTATTCTTTAGGTCGGCATCGTGAAAACTCTATTGTCCTGCGTTCACGTTCAGTATCCAGACAACATGCCATTTTATTGCGGGTAACTATTCCAGAAACTGACCAATATAGCTTTTGGATTATAGATGGTAACTTCACAGGCAGGGGTAGTACTAATGGCTTATTAGTAAATGGGAATAAATGCTTCTCTCATAACCTAAAGCATGGAGATGTGATTATATTTGGTGACCATCAAGCTCAGGCTAAATATTATGCTGTTTCTAACCTATCTGAAACCGAATTTTTTGCCTTTTGTGAAGCTGAAGACTTGTCTGATTTCCTGACCAAGCAAGCCCACCCCCTGAATCATTTTCAAACTTTAATTATTGATCCTGACTCCGAAGGAGCTAATAATACAGCCTTAGCTCGCCTAGCTTCCTTCCCAGAACTGATCCCCAATCCGATTATTGAGATGGATTTAAAGGAGAGGGTGACTTATCTCAATCCAGCAGCGTTTGTGGAATTTCCCCAACTCAAGGAAATGGGCAAACAGCATCCTATCCTGATTGGATTACTCAGTGCAGTTACTCATCGCCAAAAAAATCCTTTTGTCCGGGAAGTGCAAGTTGGTCACAAAATCTTTGAACAATCCGTACATTTTCTGCCAGCTAGTAATTTAATTAGAACTTTTATTGCTAGGGATATTACAGAGCAAAAACAAGCCCAAACCGAGCTACAGCAGCGCGATCGCTTACTACAGGCAGTTGCCGAAGTAGCCAATTATTTGCTAGTGGAAATGAACTATGAAGTCGCTATTGACAAAGCTCTGGCTGTGCTGGGAGAAGCGGCCAAAGTAGATCGCGTCTATGTCTTTAATAACCATATGCATTCCGCCACCGGAGAAATGGCAGTTAGCCTTCAGTTTGAATGGACAAACATCAACACTGGGTCTTCCCTCCACTGCTGGCAAAATCAGTCTTATCAGTCTGTTGAATTAGAGCGTTGGTATGCTGTTCTCTCTAGTGGACAATCTATTAACGGACTCACAAGAGAATTTCCTCCCAGCGAGCGCGAATTACTCTCCAGAGACGGCATAAAATCTCTACTGCTAGTACCTATGCGGCTAGAGAAAGAATTCTGGGGTTATCTTGGCTTGGCAGATTGTTCCACAGAGCGCCTTTGGTCAAAGCATGAAGAATCTACACTTTTGACAATGGCGGCTAGTATCAGTGGTGCTTGGCAGCGTCAGCAGGTGGAAGGCAAGATTCGCTTCCAGGCTCTTCATGACCTCCTGACTGGATTACCCAATCGGCTTTTATTTAATGAATTGCTGGAAAAAGCCTTACCAAACGCAGCTCGTAAGCAGGAAAGTTTAGCTGTGATGTTTCTTGATTTAGATCGTTTCAAGGTCATCAATGACACACTGGGTCATACACTGGGAGATCGATTGTTACAAGAGGTGGCTCAAAGATTGAAAAATTCCCTCAGAGGCGGGGATAGTGTTGCCCGTTGGGGGGGTGATGAATTTACAATTCTACTACCGCGCGTGAATTATCTTGAAGAAGTGTCCCAGGTTGCACAGAGAATTTTAAATGCCTTAGAGGATGTGTTTTATCTGGATGGACACGAACTTTATGTCAGTGCCAGCCTTGGCATTGCCTTACTTGATGAACATAGTTATGATACCGAAACTTTAATTCAGCACGCAGATACTGCTTTGTATTATGCCAAGGATGAGGGCAGAAATAACTACCAGTTCTATACTAATACCCTCAATATCAAAAGTCCTGAACTCCTGACTTTAGAAAAAAGCCTGCGCTATGCCCTAGAAAAGCAAGAATTAACGGTATATTATCAACCTAGAGTCAACATTATCACGAAAAAAATTACTGGTATGGAGGCGCTGTTGCGTTGGCAGCACCCTGATATGGGACTAGTAGCGCCTAGTGTTTTCATTCCCCTGGCTGAGACCAATGGATTAATTATCAAGATTGGCGAATGGGTATTACGGACAGCCTGTATTCAGAATAAAGCTTGGCAAAAAGCGGGATTGGCTCCCCTGACTATCGCTGTCAATTTATCTCCTCAACAGTTCCACCAACCTAAACTAGTGGAGACTGTCGCTAAAATTTTAGAACAGACAGGTTTAGACCCGAAATTTTTAGAATTAGAAATTACAGAAACTACAGCTATTGAAGATTTAGATTTTACGAGAACTGTGTTGCACAGTTTCGAGCAGATGGGCGTTCATATTGCCATTGATGACTTTGGTACTGGTCATTCTTCGCTCTCACGCTTACAACTGTTACCATTTCACATTTTAAAAATTGACAAGTCTTTCATCCAAGAGTTAACAAAGGATGTAAAAGTTGCTCATATTGTCCAGGCGATCGTGACTTTGGGCAGGAGTCTAGGATTGAGATTAACTGCCGAAGGGGTAGAAAAGCAAGAGGAACTCGATTTTTTGGCATCCATCAACTGTGAGGATGTCCAGGGTTTTCTATTCTACAGAGCGCTTTCGGCGGAAAAAGCCACGGAAATCCTGCAAATTGAACTTCTTGACCGCCCTGATTAGGGGACGGGTGGGGACACACATCCCACAAGAAAATTTTTGACACTCCCCGACGTGAACGCACGGGGATTCTAGTTTCACAGTTGTTGCTTGC
>REBL01000143.1 GCA_007692755.1 Nodularia sp. (in: cyanobacteria)
ATTCGATAAATATATTCAAAGCCTGTTGATAATTGCGCCGTGCTTCTTCATATTCTCGCAATTCTTGGGCAACTATTCCCAAATTATGGTATGTTGTGGCTTGGGAATAGCGATCGCTATATTCGATGTCGATATTCAAAGCCTGTTGATAATTGCGCCGTGCTTCTTCATATTCTCGCAATTCTTGGGCAACTATTCCCAAATTATGGTATGTTGTGGCTTGGGAATAGCGATCGCTATATTCGATGTCGATATTCAAAGCCTGTTGATAATTGCGCCGTGCTTCTTCATATTCTCGCAATTCTTGGGCAACTATTCCCAAATTATGGTATGTTGTGGCAACTGCTGACTTGATTTGTGTTTCTTCTAGACCCCTAAGTTGTTGGCACAATTTTAGATTTTTTTGATAATATTCTCTCGCTTTTTGATAATTGCGTGTTGCTAGGTAGCTGCTAGCCAGCATACCAATTGCTATCAATATTTCATAATTATGATCACTTATAATTTCAGATGGATAAGCTTCTTGAGCTTTGCAGACTAATTCTGCTAACTTCAACATCTTTTGGACATCACTTTTCAATTCTAAGTATTTATATAAACAAAAGTAGATGCTAATACTTTCTTTTTTCTGCAAACAAATTTTCAGGGCATTATAAAGGTTTTCATATTCCCAGTTACAGAACAATATACCCAATTGACGCTCTTGAGCATCTTTAGAGTCCATTAAATGCTTATAATATTCTGCCAAACCTATATAGTAGTTTTTAAATCCTTCTTGTAAAGTTTCACAGATTCTCTCATCAATAGATGCTAATTTAGTCTTTAAAAAGTAGGGAAAAATAGGTTGAATGCTTAGTAAGTTATGAGTATTCTCAATCAGTGAGAGTAAACCCCAGTTAATTGCTTCTTGAATGGCATCATCTAATTTATCAAAACAGTAATCATGTAATGGTTCTAGCTTTTCTAGTTCCTTGATGTAAACCGGAATAGCTCCACGACAAATAAATCCACTAAAAGGAGCCAAACACAGCAACAATTTCTGTGCATCTGGTGACAAATTACTGTGAGAATATTCCACACATTTCAAAATACTCTTAGTCTTATCCTCACTCACCACATCCAAATTGACATCAGCACTTTGCAACCCCTGCAAAATCTCCTGGGGTGATTGCCTTTGCAAATTCGTCAACACAACTTCCATCGCCAGGGGATACCCTGCCAACAATTTCATCAATTTTTCAAAATCTGCATCTTGACGAATCCCATCAACAAGGTGTGCAGCTACATTCCGTTCTAAAATTTTCTCTGCTAATTCCGTCCTGGCTTCTTGATCTAATCCTTGTAACTCATAAATATTCTGTTTAAAAGTCTGACTTTGTAGCCATTCTTCCCGACTACGTGAACCCAAAACCACCCGCGTTTTACCACCTACCAACTTGCCGATAAAATCCCGGATTTGCTCACGTTCTGCCTCTGGTAAAGTATTTTGAATCGCCAATTGTTGCCCAGTCACCGATTCCAAATTATCCAAAATCACAGCGTAAGCTGCACCCCGCAACTTTGCCACTAATTTCTGTACCTGTGCAGACTGACTCATGGCTTGAAACTGCGCCTGTTCAAATTTACCATACACCTGCTGACCAATATCAAACAAAATTTGTGTCAGCGTCCAGGCTTTTTGGTCATAGCCAAAATAAAATACATCCTCAACAAAATGTGTCCTCTGCCACCATTCCCTTAAATAATTTAACAAGGTTGTTTTACCTGTTCCCCCCATACCTTGCAACAGCAAAATATTATGCCTGAGCAAAGCTTTCTCAATTTTGAGAATCTCCAAATCCCGACCAATAAATCCATATTCCGGCGAGGAGAAACGATATTGACTACCAACAGATTCGTAATATTTCTCTTCTTCTTCTGGTGTAAACTGCCGTAAATTAAAATTCACTACCTGATGAGAATAAACCACAGGTAATAACCAATCTTCTAAATTAATATATTTATTGAAATAGGCTTTACGTTCTTTATCATTGAACAGTTCCAGCCTCCCCAGCCTGATAGCTTCAGTCATGGGTTTATGATCAAACAAATGTTGATAAAGCTGTGACATCATCAACTTGGCCGCCGACACAGTGACAGAATACCCCATAGCCACCACCATCTGCATCCCTGCGGTCATTAACCGGCTTCCCAGACTGGTTTCACGAGAATCTTCACTTAACCCCTCCTCGCTGGCGGAGTTCCTCACCTGTTTCCCCGACTGACAAGCATTGAGAATACACACAGGAATCCCCTTTCCTGTCAACAATGCAGCTAATTCTGAAGCCTCTACCAAATCCACCTTTCCCTGAGACTCGCCCTCAAAGCAGACAAAAGCTTTCACCCCATCAAAGGGCTGCAAATCACCACGTCCATAGCGCCCTTTATAGAAATAGCGTTCAGGTTTGCTGGGAGACTGAACCTGTTGATAATTTAGCAGCGCCCCGTGCATATCCAAATGAACGATGTGGTAAAATCCCGCACCTTTTGCTTCCAAATGCTGAGACAAACTTTCATAAGTTCCCGGACGCAGCAACTCCACATTTACCCGCAAATTGCTATTGTCAATCAACTCCAGCAACGGGCGAGAAATTGTCCGATAGCCCACATCCCTCTCCTCATCTGGACGCGCCACCACCACCAGCAGATTAATCACAGGCGATAACTGCACATTAGCTGATACAGGTGCAGGTCTGACATTCTTCCGCAACATTACACAGTCTACCGCCAGTGGTCGGTATAATTCTGGGTCTTGTAGAGCTTCCCAGTGTAAAGCGTGAAATTCTGGGGTTTTCGCCACGATTTCAATCTGTACTTGACTCAGATTACCCCGCAGTTGTCGATATAAGCTGTAAGCATTGAAATCTGCCTGAAAAACTTGCTTAAATAGGCTTTCACCGTATGTTTTAACGCTGGCTGCTGCTCTTTCTGCGATCGCAGTATCACTAAAAGGAAACGTTACCCATTCTTCAAAATACCACTCTAGTAGTTTTTCTTCCTTGGGGGTAAAGGGGTCAGTAATCGTAACTGGGTATTCTCCGCCATCAAATTTGAGAATTGCTGCAAATCCGGTATCTATTCGCCCTTCTTCCCGAATTGTGATGACTGTCATGGGTTAAGCTTGTCCGCAGGTATGATTACACACCTATATACTACATAATATTGCTTGGGGTTTTGCGGGTCACCACAAGAAAAAGCGCTTTAATCCCAAACTATGCAAGAATATTACATTAAATTGGTTTGATGTAATTTTTTCTCCAAGCTTCTTTGAAAATTTAATATAATTAGTATTTAATTAGACTAATAACTTAAACAATATTTAGTGAATTTACTAATAGTATAGTTACAGTTACTTGTAATTAGAAAACGCTACAGTTACTACGAGATATAGTTATCGCTCTTCAGAATAAAAAATTAGTGGACACTTTTGAGTTCCTAGCTACGTCACCTATCTGACTGTGCTAAGTCTGCTGCGGTTTCTCAAAAGCAAACACTTGTTGTGCATGAAAAAAACAACTAACAAGCAACTAACAAACCCTTTAGAAGGTATCAATGTTCGTAGATGATATGGCTAGTAATTTTTATTACGCAGGGATATGGCGGTTGAGGAAAACTAACACATCATTTAAGGCTATGAAATCAGGTTTCATTGTGCGATCGCTCAAGAGTTTCTTTCCCATTCTTGTCTTCATATCATTTATTACAGCACTATTACTGAATAGTTTAAATCCTGCGATGGCACAGCTACCGCGTCAAGAGATTCGCGGAGTTTGGATTACTAACAATGATTTCAACACCCTCAGAGATCGTGCCAAAGTCCAATCAGCCATGACTCAATTACGGGAGCTAAACTTTAACACCATCTATCCTGTAGTGTGGAATTCTGGTTATGTAATGTATCCCAGTGCCGTGGCACAACGCGCAGGTATCCAGCCCTTTGTCTTTCGAGGTGCAGATGGACATGATATTCTTCAAGACTTAATTACCCAAGCCCATCGCCGGAGACTCTTAGCAATTCCCTGGTTTGAGTTTGGTTTCATGGCTCCCCCAACATCAGAACTAGCCTTAGATTATCCCCAGTGGCTGACACAAAAGCAGGATGGTAGTCAAACTTCCATTAGTGCGGCTGGTGAAGTTGTCTGGCTCAATCCCTTCCATCCCGAAGTGCAGCAATTTATTACTAATCTCGTGGTAGAGACTGTGACTCAATATGATGTCGATGGCATTCAGTTTGATGATCACATGAGTTTGCCCCACGAATTTGGTTACGATCCATATACAATTGCCTTATACACCGAAGAAACCAAAAATCGTCCTCCCAGCAATCCCGAAGATCAGGCATGGGTACGCTGGCGGGCAGATAAAATTACAGCCTTTATGGTGCAACTCAACCAATCTGTAAAAGCCAGAAAACCCAACGCGATTTTCTCGGTTTCTCCCAACTACTACGACTTTGCATATAAGTTTCAACTCCAAGACTGGCTGGCTTGGATGCGGCAAAATATTGTAGACGAGCTAATTGTGCAGATTTATCGCCCCGATTTGCAAAGCTTCGTGTCTAATATTTCCCGCAGAGAAATTCAAGAAGCCCAACAAATGATTCCCACCGGCATCGGTATTATGACAGGGTTACGCAATCGACCTGTTTCCATACAACAAATTCAGTCTCAGGTTAGGGCTGCCCAAGGACGTGGTTTAGGTGTAACCTTTTTCTACTACGAAACACTTTGGAACTCTGCCCCAGAGCCTGCAAGCAAAAGGATAGCGGGATTTAAAAGTCTTTTCCCCACTCCTGCCTTCCGTTCAGCAATGCAGTCTAGAAACTAGGTAAAAAGTTCTGAGTGCTGAGTGCTGAGTAAGTTTTTTCTCCCCTGCACCCTGCACCCTGCCCCCCTGCCTACCTCAGCTACCCCAAAAAAAGCTTGTATGCAGGGTTCTGGCTTTCATCCCAATAGCGGTAGCCAAGGGTATCCAGAAATGCTTGCCACTCCTCCATCTCTTGGGGGGGTACTTGCATTCCTACCACAATGCGCCCATAATCTGCCCCATTGTTGCGGTAGTGGAACATACTAATATTCCAGTTGGGACTCATGGAACCAACAAACTTCATTAATGCACCAGGACGTTCGGGAAACTCAAAACGATAAAGTAATTCATTATGTGCTAGAGGAGAATGCCCACCAACCATGTGCCGCAGATGTAACTTTGTTAGTTCATCATCTGTTAAGTCAATGGTTTTGAATCCACAGCTTTCAAAGGTTTCTACCATTTTTCCTGCGTCGGCACGGTTTTGAATTTGCACACCGACGAAAATATGCGCTTCGGCTTGATCGGCAATGCGATAATTAAACTCGGTGAGATTACGTTGGTCAATACAGTCACAAAATTTCCGCAGACTACCCTGTTCTTCGGGAATGGTCACTGCAAAGATAGCTTCGCGACGTTCCCCAAATTCTGCTCGTTCTGCGACAAAGCGGAGGCGGTCAAAGTTCATGTTAGCACCGCAAGCCACGGCAATTAAGGTTTGTCCTTGGATTTGTTCACGTTCGGCATAGGCTTTAGCTGCTGCGATCGCTAAAGCACCAGCTGGTTCTAAAATTGATCGTGTATCCTCAAATACATCTTTAATCGCCGCGCAGGTATCATCTGTATCTACCAGAATGATTTCATCCACATAGTTTTGGCACAAACGAAAAGTTTCTTCTCCCACTTCCCGCACCGCCACCCCATCAGCAAATAAACCCACCTGAGACAACCGCACCCGATGTCCAGCTTTCAGTGATTGCGACATCGCATCAGCATCCACAGGTTCCACACCAATAATCTTAATTTCTGGACGCAATCGTTTGACATAAGCCGCAATTCCAGAAATCAATCCCCCACCACCAATAGCCACAAAAATCGCATGAATGGGTTGCTGATATTGCCGTAAAATTTCCATGCCAATTGTCCCCTGTCCCGCTATGACATCAGGATCATCAAAGGGATGAATAAAAGTTAGTCCCTTTTCTGCTTCCAGTTCACGGGCGTAAACATAAGCATCATCGTAGGCATTGCCATGTAATAGCACCTCTCCCCCCCTGGCTTTGACTGCATCTATTTTCACTTGGGGAGTCGTCACCGGCATGACAATAATTGCTCGTGTTCCCAGGCGACTAGCAGCTAAGGCGACACCTTGGGCATGATTCCCCGCCGATGCCGCAATCACACCCTGCGCCAGCAATTCCGGTGAAAGATTCACCATTTTGTTGTAAGCACCCCGCAGCTTAAAAGAAAAAACTGACTGCATATCCTCCCGCTTCAGCAACAGTTGATTATTCAGTCGTTTCGAGAGGTTGGGCGCATACTCCAGTGGTGTTTCCTGGGCAACATCGTAGACACGGGCAGTCAGAATCTGTACCAAGTAGTCGCAATACATGGGGTTAACAGGTAGGCCAATTTGAGATAGATGGTTAATTTTACCCTTAGTTGTGTACCTAGCTAACCATTAGTTCTTGTTCACATCACGAGCCATGTTGAGAAAGTAGTCATCCATTTTGGCATTCTGACGACGGCTTCTAATCATGGGAGTTTCAGGAGTCTTATCCTGAGTCTTAGCAATTATTTGTTGATTTGCCGATTGCTTTATACCTTGCGCGGCATCATTTTCTAAGAAATAATCAGACTTAGTGAATCCCAAAAGCTTGGTAAAAGGACTAATTATATTTTTGATAAAACCCAAGAAACTTTTGAAAACAACACCGAACAAGCCTTCAAGACGAAGGAACAAGTTCTGAAAAATTTGAGTTAAACGAGACATAACAGCACATACTATGATTGCATATTACTATTGTGACGCAACTAAATAGGTTGAGCCATCTTTGAGAAATATAGCAATCCTATTTGATTTATGAACGGTATTTTTTTAACGTTCGCGGAGCGTGGCGTTAGCCATACCGCAGAGACACAGAGATCACAGAGGTTAAGAAGGAAGAGATGTTCACATTTCATTTAGGATTGCTATATATCGCTCAGTATTTTACACTGGCTTTTTCATGCTGTTATCTTCTTGAGCAAAGAGTTCTATCAAAGCAATTGTACCTACAAAAAAGGTATAAATAGCATATGTGATTGGCATTTTTTGTTTTGTCGGTGCATAAAAAGCAGCAATTCCCGCTTCAATTAAGTGCGCCGTAATCGCAAAACGTTCCAGCCAAAAAATAAAATTCAGGCTACTGGGAATACTAATGTTATTCATGGCTGCATAAATATTCCATAATTCCCAGCCGATAGCACCAGAAATAAAAATTGTGGATATAACCTTAATCATCGTCGCCAGTGTTTTCAGAATATTCATGCAGGTTCAGGGTAACTTTGCTTAAAACATTATCCGGCAAATTGCCAGAGATGCTAATATTCCCGCAGCATCAGCACACAACGCCGCCGGCAGTGTGTATCTGGTGCGAACAATGCCAATACTACCAAAATATACAGCCATCACATAAAAAGTAGTTTCCGTTGAACCTTGCATGGTAGAAACGAGGAAAGACAGAAAACTGTCGGGGTCATTTTTGACAATTTCTGACATTAACCCAAATGAGCCACCACCTGACAATGGACGAATTAATACCATTGGTAAGGCTTCTGGTGGCAGGGTGATGAGTGAGGTAATGGGAGAAACTATGGATGTCAAGATATCCAGAGCGCCGCTAGCACGAAACATTCCAATAGCCACAAAAATTGCAACTAAAAACGGAATAATCCGAATGGCAATTTCAAAGCCTTCTTTTGCCCCTTCGGTAAGAACTTCGTAAACTTTCACACCTCTAAAATAACCAAATAAGAGAAACAAACAAATTAAAATAGGTAGCAGCCAGTTGGAAAGGTTACTGAGAAAAACCATGCTGAAAATATATGGTAATCCTCTGATTGAAAGCCGATCAAAAACAACCACTAAAAATGCCACAATTAGCCCGCCAAAAACGATATTACCGATTATTCCAGGAGGAATTAATTCGGATTCTGGAGTTTCATCGGCTGCGGTTTTGCTGTCTGTTTCGGTAGTTTCTAATTCAGATTTTAAATGAGTCACGACAGAAGATGAACTACGGGCTAAAAGTTTACTAGCAATAATGGCCACGGCTGTGGAGACAATAGTAGCAATAATTGAAGGTAGAATAATTGCGGCGGGATTGCTAGCCCCAGCACTGGCGCGGACAGTGATTACACCGAGGGGTAATAGTGTCACAGAGGAGGTATTAATGGCTAAAAACAAACACATCGCAGGTGTTGCTGTTCCCGGATTGGGATTGAGTTTATTCAGTTCTGCCATCGCTTTTAAACCCATCGGGGTAGCAGCATTCCCTAGTCCCAGGGCATTGGCGGCCATATTCATCACCATCGCGGACATAGCTGGGTGATTAACGGGAACTTCAGGAAAAAGTCGGCTCATGACTGGACGAATCAAACGAGCAATAAATAGCATCATCCCTGCGGCTTCGGCAACCTTCATAATTCCTAACCACAGCGCCATCGCCCCAATTAGTCCAATGGCTAGAGTGACCGCACTTTCTGCTGCTGTAAAGGAAGCTTCTGTTAAAGCGGCCATGTTGCCTTTATAAGCTGCTACTACTGTCGCGGAAACAATCAGGAACAGCCAAATCGGATTAAGTGGCGACGATGATTTTTTCATCTAAATTTTTAACTCTGAATAAATAATTCTCTGCATATTACGCGATCGCGAAGCGCTGCTGCAAGCAGATTGAGTTGGTTGTGCTTAAACGACATGATCACAGCTTACTGTAATCATGAATACAAACTAATCTAGTAATTGACTTGATCAAGTTCGAGTGCCTTGGTGGAAATGCTGCCCATGACTATCAAGAACTGCTGGACATTCGGGACTTTGGCGGACATGACCAAAATCCGGCAATCCTAAATAAGTTACGAACAGAAATATCCCCGATTTCTTTTCGATACCTGTAGAGTGGCTTACAGGAGGGTAGAATTCGGGGGTATGAGCTGATCTATATTTGCCAGCAATTCAAGTGTTTTAGAGATATTTATTTGTTGACAGACAGCTCTTTTTGATGGTTAACGAGCGCCAAATATTCATTGCGAGTTCCATCTAATCGGTAGTGGTCGCAAATTTGGCAGAGTTTGAAAATATCTGATCTGCTAAATAGTTTTTGATGCTCAATTTTGTTGTCATTCCTCCACCGCCAGAATGTTGTCCGATCAATACGTCGATTGCTATCGGGCCATCTTCGTTGGGATAAAAACTCTATCAACTCATCCTCATGCAGAAAATAGTCTTTTGGCAACTTAATAAGTTTTTCTCTTAATTCTGTTAGCGATATAAGTGGATCTAGCTTCGATAGTTTCATGCCAACAAGCGCTGATATTTTTATATGAGTCCAATTATGTGGAAGCTTTATGCACTAGACTTTTATACTATTAAATTCCACCGTAACTTTATGAAGTTAATAGCGAATTAAAATATGAGGTTATTAGATGAATGTATATTTATATTGACTATGGCTACCTCACTTTCGCTACAAAAATACTATGGAGTCACATTATTTATTTACAGAGAATAAACTGATTGATAAGCAAGTGCAACCCATATGCAACAGATTTGCTATTCTATATAGGTGAGCAGATTATCCAGATAAATTGTCGAATTCATCCGGATATAAAGAAATTCATTTCCATGATTTTACCGTTTGTATCAAAAGGCATAATTTGTTTTCTAAAGGTTTTATAGATAGTTAGATTGATTATAGATATTCATGGCTAAAGTGGCAATGTAAGAAACATGACAAATGGGGAATAAAAATTACTAAGGTATCAGCTAATAGATAGATTAATCAGTTGCTAGTGGCACTATGTAGGCTTATGATCTAAACGATTTGCTTGCTCTAGGGCTGCTTTTTCTTTGGCTCTTTTGGCATAAGATTGTAATTGGGCGCGATCGCAACCTGTAAGAATAATCAAATTTTCCCAACTCATTCCCCGCATTAACATTTCTACACACCAAGTATGTTGGGTTTGCGCGATCGCTGGCGGTTCTCCTTGAGGCGTTAACAATCCCTCTGTCCATGCTTGCCAATGTTGCAATAAATCTGATTCGGCGATCGCTTCACCTGTTTGGTTGAGAAACATCGCCGGTTGATCATCTTTACGATTCTTCAGCCATTTAATTAAGGGGTTGTTGCTGTAAGAACCATAGCGTTTGCCCAGAATCCACTGATTAACAGGGACTTGGCGGCGAAATTCTGGGGCGGTAATTTGCAGAAAGTGTCCAGAAGCATCACAGATTTGCTGGTTTTGCTGCAAGCTGACAATTTCTTTCAAAGATAAGCCAGCCCCAAATAATACATAAGCCAAGGCATAATCTTGTGTTCCCAACTTCTTAGCTTGTTGCAAAATTTGGTGAACTAAACCCACAGGTAAATCTGCCACTTCCTGCACATTGCCCTCAACTGTGGCTGTTGTTCCTGAATATGACATCGCACCGTGTAAAAACAACTCGACTAAATTCTCCAGAAAATCATCCCTATCCACCCACAATTCGTTAAATTCACTAGTAAATTCAATGACCGCATACCCCAAAATCATGCCATTGAGCAAACTAGCTAATTTTTCTGCTGGAAGATAGGTATTTAAATTTCCTTGCTGGATCACAGTGGCTAAATACTCAGCTACGTAGCGGTTAGCTTCAGTTAACCCATGTCCCAAAGCCCGGCGATTTTCCATCGGGTATTGGTTAGCCTCACCCACCACAGACCGCACTAACTCCGGTATCCGTTCTAAAGCGTCTAAGCTTTCACTTGCATAATCTTTGAGTGCCTGATATATGTCACCAGAAGGAGTCGCCCTCTGCACCAGCGACTCTCCTAAATTCTTGAAAGCTGCGGATTCTTCCAGCACAGACAATAACAGTCCATGCTTGTTACCAAAATTCCGGAATAAGGTAACTTCGTTGACTTCGGCTTTTTCCGAGATTTGGCGGGTTGTGGTGGCGCTGACTCCCTGAACTGTAAATAATTCTAGTGCTGATTGAATTAGACGTTGACGAGCTGAAATAGATTGAGATGTCATAAAAAATAATGCAAGTGGTACTTGCATAATAATGAGCGGACTGCTAACATTATAAATGTAAGTGGCACTTGCTTTTTTTTACTGTAACTAACTGCTGTGCAGAGTAGGCAAAATCCGACTGGGGTTGCACCAAGAATTAGCAAATCGCTTGATCATTTATTAACAGGAATTTTTATGACTGCGAAGTTTCTGAACTTAACTCCTGATGCCGGGAATTTACCTCCTCTGAGGTGGATAAACGTGGTATTTTTTGGTGCATTTCATGCCTTAGCTCTTTTAGCTCCTTGGTTTTTCTCTTGGCCAGCATTAGGTGTGCTGGTGTTTCTCCACTGGTTATTCGGGAGTATCGGTATTTGCTTAGGATATCATCGACTATTGAGCCATAAAAGTTTTCAAGTACCTAAGTGGTTAGAATATGCGATCGCCACGATTGGAGCCTTAGCTCTACAAGGAGGGCCAATTTTTTGGGTAGGTGGACACCGCCAGCATCACGCCCACACAGAAGATGTCAACCTAGATCCATACTCCGCACAGCGAGGATTTTGGTGGAGTCATATGTTGTGGATTCTTTACCCCCGGTCGGAATTTTTTGATTATGAATCTTATCAAAAATATGCGCCTGATCTAGCACGAGACCCTTACCATCGCTGGCTGGATCGCTACTTCCTGCTTTTACAAATTCCCCTCGGTTTGCTGTTGTACGTTATGGGCGGTTGGTCTTTCGTAATTTACGGTACATTTGTCAGGTCTGTCTTACTGTGGCATTCCACTTGGTTTGTCAACTCAGCATCACACCTGTGGGGTTATCGAACCTTTGCGGCTGATGATGGCGCACGTAACCTGTGGTGGGTATCGCTGGTAACTTATGGAGAAGGCTGGCACAATAACCATCACACTTATCCTCACATGGCGAAATCGGGATTGTCTTGGTGGGAGATTGATATGACTTGGTGGAGTATTAAAGTTTTGCAGACTTTGGGTTTAGCCAAAAAGGTAATTTCTGTTCCCCCTCACAGCGCCGCGCTCAAATAAATTGTCCCCAAAATATTACCAAAACCTCAACGACCGGGAAACCACCTTTTCAAAGGATTTGGAGGATTTTCCCGTCTCCTCTACTTAGGGCATATTTCCCTAGTTATTGGGTTCAGGGAAACATTTCGTGAATTAAATCGCTGTAACTTTCTACCACAACATGACGCTTAATTTTGAGAGTTTGAGTCAACATCCCATTTTCTTGTGAAAACGGCTCGGAAATTAAGCGGAAGGGAACAATACGGTCATTCGGACTATATCCAGGCCTGTTGCGGACTTCTCTATCTAACTCTTGGCGAAATAAATCCTGAAGGCGTTGGCTATCTAAATTAATGGTTTCCCGGTGATCTGGGGTGGTTTCTGTTGACTCTGGTTTCTGGAGTTGCAACCCCTGATTTTTTGCCCAATCCTCAAGGTTATCCCAATTGGGAACAATTAAGGCTCCGAGCGAGCGCTTGTCTTGACCAACCACGATAATTTGATCTATATAATCACTCCGCAGACAAGCATTTTCAATCGGTTCTGGCTCTACATTCTCACCATTACTCAAAACAATCGTATCTTTTTCTCGCCCTGTCAAGACTAAATCCTGCTGCACTGTCAGAAAACCTAAATCTTCAGTATTAAACCAGCCTTTGGGATCAATAGCTTTATTTGTGGCTTCTGAGTTGTGATAGTAACCCTGCATAATCTGAGTCCCTCGCGCTAGGACGAGGCCTTTTTCTCCTTGGGGTACAGTTTTGCGCGTTTGGGGGTCAACAATCCAAATTTCGGTTCCTGGAATTGGTATTCCGGCTGATCCTCGCAAATTATGCTCAGGTCGTCTCGCTGTCAAAACTGCGGATGTTTCAGTCAGACCGTAGCCTACGAGTACCTCTATACCAATAATTTCATAAAATGTTTCTAAGCTGGGACTGAGACTACCACCACCACAAATAGTCTGTTTCAATTCTGGGGCTATTTGTTCACGGACTTTTTGGTAAATCAATCTATCGGCTAGTGCATGAAGAGGCCAAAGGGCGGCTGTCTGGGTTCTAGCCTTTTGGCGTTGCCACATCGAAGGGTTTTGTTGTTCTAAACTTAATCTATGCAGAATTCGCCTAGCTTGAATATAGCGATCGCTTATAGCTAAAAAATAGTTGATTAAACGCCGTTTTGGAGCAGACTCTTGGCGAAACTGTTTCTGTACTTGATCATGAATAGATTCTAATAGTCGAGGTACAGAAACAAAGTAATGAGGTTTTTGGGTTTTCAGATCCCGCTTGATCTGACGCAGATTTGTATAAACCAAAGTACAACCTTGAGAGAAAGCAAAATATTCAATCGCCCGTTCATAAATATGCCAAGTGGGAAGAATACTCAACACGCTATCGCCTGGTTGTAACTGCAAAACTGTTGCTAAACTAGTCACTTGATGCAACAAATTTCCGTGACTAAGCATTGTCGCTTTCGGCTTTCCGGTAGTTCCAGAAGTGTAAACCAAGGTGGCTAAACTTTCGCGAGTTTGCTGAACTGGTGAGAAAGTTTGATTACCCCCAATTTCCATTACCTGGGAAAAATTCAGCACCTTCAGCCCCGGCTTTGTCTCAACTTCCTCATCTGAAAGTAAAATCGCTAATTGAATCGGTAAATCATGTATCTGGTCTAGCAGTTTGTTGAGAGTAGCCTGATTTTCTACTACCAAAGCAGTAGCTTCACTATTACTGAGAATATATACTAATTCATCCTGAGATGCTTGAGAACTACGCACAGCATCCACTGCACCAGCTGCCATAATTCCTTGGTCAGCAATTAACCAACGCGGATTGTTTTCGGAAAATAAGCCAACTTTTGACCTGACTGATACACCCAAAGACTGTAAACCAGCCGCAAACTGTTGAATTTGCTTCCACAATTGAATGTAAGTCAGACTTACATCTGGCTGGGCGTGGGGGTCGTGTAAGGCGATAACATGACTAAACCGTTCGGCTGCTATTGACCAAATTTCAGGTAAAATTTTAACACTACCGTAATCAGTTTGGTCTTCTAAATGCTTATGCTCTTCTAACGTCAGGCTAGAACCACTAACAAAGGAAGGACTGTTCATTAAGACCTCTTATAAACCTCGTCTCCTTCCACCACACTTTGATCACTATATTACTTACCACTACCTCAGCTGATAATCTGCCGAATGGGAGAGTCTTAATTTGTTTCACGCAGAGGCGCAGAGTCGCAGAGAGTCAGAGTTGAGAATATTTAATGAAATGTATATCAACCGCTAAAGGTATCAGCGTGGATATGCAAAATGTTAATTTGGAAAACTGTGATTAACTTTATCTTACTCAACGATCAGGAAATATACGCTCATGCCATACTTAAATTCTGCTAGTAATATTCGTGCCAAAGTCGCTGAATATACCAATGCCAAAACTTTGTGGCTCGATACAGAAGTGGCTGACTATCAAACTCGTAATCCTCGACTGTCACTGATTCAGGTCTTGGATGATCCTACAGATATGAGTGGCGATCGCGTTTTTCTTTTCGATGTGCTGGATCAGCCTGATATAGTTGCTGACTTTATTGAGCAAATCATGGTCAATCCTGATATTGAGAAGGTATTTCACAATGCCAATTATGATTTAAAGTTTCTGGGTAATAAAAGGGCGAAAAATATCACTTGCACTTTAGAAATAGCGAAGAAAATCCCCTATTATATTTTGCCATTACCTAACTATCAACTAAAAACTTTAGCGACAGCCCTGTGCAGATTTAATTATATTGACAAACAGGAACAAAGCAGCGATTGGGGTAGGCGACCTTTAAGTGAAGGGCAGATTGAATATGCTTACTTAGATTGTATTTATCTGGCTCAAGTACATTTGCAGTTATTAGAGTTACAAGTGGCAAGTAACCCAGATCCCCAAAAAGAAGATTTAACAGCGCTCGATGCCAGATACACAGAATTGTCAGAACATTGGCAGTTGTTAAAGTCGGAATTTGAGCATTTGCAAGAACGCTTAAAAAAAGCTATGCAGGCTCAAAATGTGATGGAAACTTCTGTCTGTAAGTTAACTAGTTATGAGCGGAAATCTGTAAAAGTGCCATTTACGGAATTAGTCAGACTGGTACAAAACCAATCTGTGAATCTAGATTTTCCGATTACACTGACTCAGAAAATTCAAAAAGATTTAGGTGAGAATTTGGAGCAATTGTCTGTAGATATTGACACAACTACATCTTGGCGACTGTCTACCAAAAATCAAGAAAATGGGGATCAGCAAGAGTAAAGCTGCTAAATAGTCCAATATTTGATCTAGTTTGAGCGCATATTGTTCAGAAAATTTAATATTAATTAAACTTTCGATTCACAAAGCCAATTCTGCATAAAGTATAAGGAAAAACATAAAAACCTAATATAATTGTCTAAAATATAATTCACATAACAAATAGATAATTTATCCAGGATAAATATGCTTATGCTTCATACCTAATCAAGCAGGTGAACGCTAATTGAAATAAATTCGGCGCAGGCTGAAGAAAAGATAGTGTGAGAAGCAATTTTGTGTTGAGGCATCAACTAAATTGAGTGTTAATTGTAATCCAGGTGTAATGACGGTTTAGGGTAACTTATGAAACTGCGGCTATTTGAGCAAGAACAGGTGAAGGTTAAAAGAACATTGACCATAGCTGTGGTTACCGCATTGAGTGCAATTACCAGCATTTCTTGTAGTCAGAATAAAGATGTATTGGTCACAGAAATTGGGATTAGTCCTCCTAACAGTCGGATAGCGCAAACATCCGAAGCCGGCAATCTCTATGTTCAGGGGAAGAATCAACACCTCAGAGGTGACTTGCAAGGAGCGATCGCTACCTATAGCAGAGTTATTGATATAGATTCAGATTATGCTCCCGCCTATCAGAGCCGAGGATTAGCTTACTTTGATGCGGGGGACAAGCAAAGGGCGATCGCTGATTACAATCAAGCTCTCAATCTTTCTCCTAATGATGCCGAAGCCTACAATAGTCGCGGAAATGCCCTCGCTTCTTTAGGAGATAACCAACGCGCGATCGCTGACTATAACGAAGCTATTCGCCTCTCGCCCAGGTATACTGAAGCCTATAATAATCGGGGAAATGCTCGCGCTGCCCAAGGAGACAATAGCGGGGCGCTAGACGACTTCAACCAAGCCATTAGCCTCGATCCTCGCTATGCCATTGCTTTCAATAACCGTGGAAATGCCCGCGCTGCTCAAGGAGATAGAGAGGGTGCGATCGCTGATTATAACGAAGCTATTCGCCTCAATTCCAGTTTTGGCCCCGCCTACAATAACCGTGGAAATGCCCGTGCTGCTCAGGGAGACAGACAGAGAGCGCTCCAGGACTTGCAACAAGCCGCAGGCATTTTTCAAGCACAAAATAACAATGACTTATATAAACAAGTGATGAACAATATTAGAGAGATCGGGCAGTAACGGCACTCAATTGGGGATTTGGGATTTTAGATTGACCTTCAGGTATCAGGTCAATCAATTTTGCATTTGGGATTGTGAATTATTTACGTATCCCAAATACCTCATCTATTTACCTAATAAAGATTCAAATTCAGCTTGTAAAGAAGTGATTTCTGCCAGCCTAGCGACGAGTATATTCTCATTACCAGCATCAATTAAGCGGATTTTCCAATAACGAATACTCTCGGCGTTATTTAACCAAAACTGGACTACAGTATCTATTACTTGGTCGTTATTCCAACCCCATTTAACTGGTAAAGGTTCCACAGTTTCTAGTAAAGCATCTAATGTACATCTATGGCTACTTAGATATTCTACGCCTCCTCTCTTTGGTTGGTTTATGGTCTGTTGTTGATGGTTGAAAAATTGCCAAGTAGAAGATACGCCTACAATGTCAAAGATATATTTCATTCCAATCCTCCCAATGATTAATGAGTTGTGTGGAAAATCTTTATTCTGCTCACCAATTGTTGCAAATAAGCCTCTCAAGCTATCTAGAAAAACTATTTTTTTGCCGATGATATGGCAATATTCTTTTTTGGTAGATTAGCACTCTCATCCAGCGAGTGCTATAATTTTGTTAGGTATTTATTGTATTATTAAAGATTTTTGAGCATTATTTAAGGGGTAGATTATATTTTTAATAATTTCTTAATAAATGGTGGAGGTGAATTAGCCGCTTTAGCTGCTGCGGGTTTGTGGGCGATCGCTTCGGTGGTATATGGCATTGTGGGACAGCATATTCCGCCGCTACGACTGAATTTGATCAAGGGGATAGTCGCGATCGCCCTGCTAATTTTAACCATCTTGCTAACTGGGGAATCCTTGCCCATATCTGCCCCCATGCCCATTTTGCTGCTGTGCTTGAGTGGGGTGATCGGTATTAGCTGGGGTGATACTGCTTTTCTGGGGGCGATCAATTACTTAGGCGCACGTCGTGTTTTACTTCTCAGCACCCTTGCACCTCCCATGACTGCGATCGCGGCGATGATTGGGCTTCAGGAAAGTTTAAATATCGGTGCTTGGTGTGGAATTTTCATCACTATTTCGGGAGTGGCTTGGGTAGTCACAGAAAGAGTTCCCGGTACCAGCGATGATTCACCCGCGCACCTATGGCGAGGTATCAGCTTGGGCTTATTAGCCGCGATCGCTAATGCCATTGCTACAGTTATCTCTCGCATAGCATTTACTACTGGCAGCATTACACCTCTATGGGCGGCTTTATTGCGTTTGGGTGCAGCCGAATTGATTCTTTTCGGGTGGATGTGGTTACCCAACCCTCAGGCGCAAGCATTATCCTCTCCCTACGGGCAAACTAGGCGAGTTCTTCTTGCCACTTGCTTTGCGGCTTTTTGTGGGACTTATTTGGGCATTTGGCTACAACAGACAGCAATTAAATTGACGGCGGCGGGAATTGCTTCGACCTTGTTGCAGACTAGCCCGATATTTGTCATTCCTATTGCCATCTGCATGGGTGAAAAAGTTAGTTGGCGCGCGATCGCTGGTGTAATTATTGCCATCCTTGGCATTGGATTGTTGTTTTTTTCCTAGCCGAACACTCAATTTAGATGCAACAAAAGAGCGGTGAAAGTGCCACCTTCCCAGCCCACCATCAAGTTTTCCAGTTCTCAGGGATTTCCCAGAAATAAATTATCCATCTTGTGGGGTGGACATTATGGCAATTTGGCAGACAAAATTTCTCTGTTGCAGTTTTAATTGAGATATCAGCTGGGTCACTGAGACAAATAGCTTCGTTGTCTGAGGAATAAATTACCTCTAGTCTCAGAAATCCCACACAATTGCCAGTTGCTGATACTCGCGCTGTAGAATGCCCCTAAATGGTTGATACAGGTAGTTACAGCACGAGTTCACCACTTCACTGCAACTGGCTAAAAATCGAACCAAAAACACATAGCACTTCAGGACTGATGCAGGCGGAAATCGAGGCTTTGGCGCATCATTTCTGAGAAAGATAATAACTAAATAAGCAAGAAGACTCCCGCGACACTGCGACAGCAGTTAGTAGTGATGAGGAGTCAAGAATTAGATAATTTCTCTGGTTTCACTTTTTTGATTAATTCCATATAGATATTAACCTCGCTAACTTCTAAATCATGCTCAATTCTGGTAACTCTCCAATTTTCCTTGTTTAGGTAAACTTCCTCTCCTATTCTGGGAGTAAATTGTAGGTCATAGAACTTTTTGAGATAATTTTTTTGTTTTTCTTCCCATAATATTACTTTGGCTATTTCTTGGCTCATTGCTTCTCCTGTTTTGTTACTCAATGAAAGTCAGTATTTTGATGACAGGCATAGGTCAAGTTTATCTTACTAATTCAATGAAATAGCGTAGTTAAAACCACATTTTTAGAATTGATATTTTAGTCACAATGTAAAATTATGGATTTATACAACGCCAAGCCTAAGTTTACTCAAATAAAAAAATGCCCAATTGTGATTAGGATTATTCCAATTCCCATTCAAGTGAGGTACAAGCAGTCATAATTAAACGCAGATGGACGCAGATAAACGCAGATAGTTGTGTACTTTATTAGACTGGCAAATGCTATACTAAGAATTGCGAATTGTTTTGGTCAGTGTGTGGTATTTTGGGCATTGACTTTAAATATTAAGTAAAAAATATGTTAAGTCAAGATTGGTTAGTAACAGATGATGGCACGAGTGAAGCCTGGGAACAATCACCAGATAATTTAGAAATATTGACAAGTCAATATCGACTCTATCGGTTTTTAACGGAACTCGAAGATATTCTTCAGAAATTCCAAAGCGATCGCCTGCGACTCCAAGCAATTTTTCCCCTAGTGCGGCGATTATTAACCAGTTCGGAATGGCTGCAAGGTGAATATCTTGAACCAAATCCCGAAACAGGCTGGTCAGTCCTTACACTATATGATGAGCCGGATTTTCCCTTGACTGTGCAGACAGTCGCCTGGCTACCGGGAAAAGTTTCACCAATTCACAACCATGCTACTTGGGGAGTTGTCGCGCTGATTAGTGGAGAAGAAAAAAATACACTTTGGAGACGGACTAATAAAAACGGTAGCATTGAAAAAGCCGGAGATATTATTTTAAATCCAGGCGAAATTATGGGCTTGATGCCTGATGCAATTCATCATATTGAAGCACTAGGTGATGAACCGACAATTAGCTTCAATTTGTATGGTGAAACAAACTATCAACAGCGTTTTGAATTTGATCTTGTTACCTGTACTGCTAAAAACTTTTAATGTCGATGTTAGACAGTTCAGTGTATTCGAGAACGACTGATGTATTGACCATGAATATTGAGCATATATCGCACTGCGTCGGCGCATAGGTACAATATTCCAAAAGCCCAACCCTTTCCCCTTCTCAATTTGGAAAAACCTCGCATTTCCCCTACAAGAACACGGAACCAAAAACCGCGAAAAACTTGACTGGCTGATTGAAACCGCACTGCAAGACGTGGGACTATGGACAGAAGTAAAGGATCGGCTGAATACCTCCGCCTTATCTTTATCTGGTGGACAAAAACAGCGCTTATGTATTGCCCGTGCTTTAGTTTTGCAACCAGAAGTTTTATTATTTGATGAACCCTGTAGCGCCCTTGACCCAATTTCTAGCGGAATAGTTGAAGATTTAATCGCCAGTCTGCGAGGACGTTATACAGTAGTAATTGTAACTCACAACCTTGCCCAAGCGAGACGAATTGGCGATTATGCGGCGTTATTTTGGGTACAAGCCGAAGTAGGGCGATTAATCGAATATGGTACAGTCGAACAGATTTTTACCACCCCACAGCACGCCTTAACTGCTGCTTATGTCAATGGTATTCGCGGTTAAATCCTTTTTAGCTTCAGCTTCGTATTAGTCTACAAAGTCCTAATTCAGACCTTGCTAAATTTGAACTTGAACTTTGATTTCTTGCTTCTTTGCGCCTTTGCGCCTAACGTACTTCGTACTTCGCTTCGCTGATGCGTGAAACTAACTCACACCTTTGTCATACAACCAAAAAATTATCATGACCTATCTTGAAACAACCGCTAACTTTTATAGTGAAGTCGCCGAAACACCACAAGTGGGATTATGCTGCGTCCAAAGCAGTCCTCTACAACTACCAGGACTCAAAATTTCCTCCCAGATGCAGGAAATGAACTATGGTTGCGGCACAACCGTACATCCCACAGAACTAACTAACGACCCAACAGTACTTTATGTAGGCGTTGGTGGTGGCTTAGAAGCACTGCAATTTGCTTACTTCTCCCGCCGTCCTGGGTCAGTAATTGCGATTGAGCCGGTAGCGGCTATGCGGTCAGCAGCGATGCGGAATTTAGAACTGGCTGCTCAAGAAAATGACTGGTTTGAGGCGAATTTTGTCGAAATTCGCGAAGGAGATGCCTTTGCTTTACCGGTTCCTGATGCTTCTGTCGATGTGGTAGCCCAAAATTGTCTATTTAATATCTTTAAACCCGCAGATTTGCAGTTAGCTTTACAAGAAACCTTTCGAGTTTTAAAGCCCAACGGACGCTTAATTATGAGTGATCCCATTGCGACTCGTCCCATTCCCGAACACCTGCAAAATGATGAACGGTTACGCGCCATGTGTCTATCGGGAGCAATGACCTATGAACAGTATATTGAATATCTGGTAAATGCTGGCTTTGGTCAAGTAGAAATCCGGGCGCGTCGTCCTTATCGTCTCCTGAATCGCCAAAACTATAATTTAGCAGAAAACTTGCTGCTAGAAAGTCTCGATTCTGTAGCTTTTAAAGTAGCAATTCCTGAAGATGGAGCTTGTATTTTTACAGGGAAAACAGCTATCTACTCCGGTGTAGAACCCTTCTTTGATGACCAAGCCGGACATATTCTGCAATCGGGAGTACCTGCGGCGGTATGTGATAAAACTGCTAGAAATTTAGGTAAAGCCGCTCCTGAAGAAATCCTGATTACAGATTCAACTTGGCATTACAATGGTGGTGGATGTTGTTAGTAATTTTCCCTTAAGTATTTTTTTTGTAGCACAGAATGAAGATTAAGAATGGTTCAGCAAAAAGTAAATCCGTTATCTTTAGATTCAGACATCACACCTTTTAGAAAAAAGCTGAATTTACCCCTAACAAAAAACCCAATTACTGTTTTACAACTTAATTTGGGTAAACGTTGTAATTTAGCTTGTAGCCACTGTCATGTAGAAGCCAGTCCCAAACGCACTGAAGAACTTTCTCCAGAAATTTGCCAGCAATTAATTGTATTAATTGAAAAATTTCCCCAAATTAAAGTTGTAGACCTGACAGGTGGCGCGCCCGAAATGCTCTATGGCTTTAAACCAATTGTAGAAGCAGCGCGATCGCATGGGAAACAGGTAATTGTGCGCTCTAACTTGACTATTTATTTTGAAGAAGGTTTTGGGGATATTCCCGAATATTGCGCTGAAAATCAAGTCAGAATTGTGGCTTCTTTGCCTTGCTATCTCTCTGACAACGTTGATCAAATGCGAGGAAATGGTGTATATGATGCCTCAATTCTTGCTCTGCAATGGCTGAACCGTCTTGGCTATGCTCAAGACCCCAATTTAATCCTCGATTTAGTTTATAACCCGCAAATTCCCACTTCCGAGAATTTTTCCCTCACACCCAATCAAGCTAAACTTAAGCAAGATTATAAAATGTTCTTACAAGAACATTTTGGTATTAGTTTTAATGACTTGTTTGCAATTACCAACCTACCCATTGGACGTACTAAGTTTTCTTTAGAACGCCAAAAGCTATACAGACCTTATCTCCAGTTTTTAGAATCTCATTTCAACTCTACAACGATTGAACATTTAATGTGTAGAGATGAACTTTCAATTGACTATTTGGGTAATGTCTATGACTGCGACTTTAACCAGATGGAAAATTTGCCTTCAAAAACTGATGATGGCGAAACCTTAAATGTTGCTAAGTTGTTGGCTGCTGGCACATTAGATTTAATTACAGAAATCAGGACTGCACATTACTGTTACGGTTGTACTGCTGGGTCTGGTTCTAGTTGTGGCGGTACTTTAATTTAATCATATCTTGCACCCGTTGCAATCAACTGCCGGGGGTTCAAACCCCCGTCTAATAGCGAAAGTCGCTTAAAGACGACTGGGGAAAGATGTCAAATTTGTGAACTTTGCATAACTATAGTTCCGGTGGGACGAGAAACATTTGGATCTGTCTCCAAGGTGATTACTAGCCCGGAAAATTCCGGGTGATAAAATTCTTTGTACATTTGAGCAGTAAATGGTAACTCATGAGAAGCAGTTCCCCAAGCATAGGGCTTGACTTCACCACAGGGAAACTTTTCGTTAGCCACAACTGTCCACAAAAAGTAAAAATATCCAGGAGGAGGGGCGGAAAGATTTTGGAAAACCATCACCGCTTTTTGTTGCTCAGGATTGATAATCACGCTTCCTGAACTGTTATCTGTTGATTTAACCCCTTGAAAAGTAAACAATCGCGTTTGCGAATTTTGGAGTAGGTTTTTAACTACTTGAGCTTGGGTAAAATCTTGGCGTAAACGCTGGTTATCTGCTGTGACAACACCCAAATTTTGCCGTAGTCGATAGTTATCAACTCCTAGAACCACTACAAACAATGCTGCTATACTACCAGCCATTTTTATCCACCGTTGAGACGTTCGCGTAGCGACTCCTGGGGAATTTCTTTTGACCTCAGTAGCTTGTTCCAGAATTTTTGGTAATAAATTGGCTGGTGCTTCTACTTCGGTGAAACCATCTACAACTTGTCGCAAAACTTCCTGCAAATCCTCCACTTCAGCTATAAGTTCTGGATGCTGATCAAGTAATAGCCGAAACTCTGCCATTTCTTCAGGGGTGAGATCATCGACGACAAACCCCGCAGCTAGGTTTTTCATGTATTCGGGATCGAAAGATTTATTCATAAATCCGAATCTAGTAAGATGCGTTTGAGTTTTAATAATCCTTGGCGGGTGCAGGTTTTGACTGTACCGAGAGGGATGTCAATTTGTTTGGCAATTTCTGACTGACTTAATCCTTGGTTGTAAGCTAGTTCAATTACTTGACGCTGTTTTTCGGGGAGTTGTCCCAAAGCATTGTAAATTCGCCCGGCGCGCTCTGCAAAAGTTGCTTGTTCAACAGGCGTTGGAGAAGGTGTTGCTTCATTCGACATTGTTTGTCCCCAGCGTTCCACAAGTTTGAGTTGTCTATTACGTGCGCGTAGTTTATCAATGGCGCGCGATCGCGTTACAGTTACCAGATAACGCACAAAAAAGCGACAATCTGGATTGCTAGATGCTTTTCGCCACAAGGTGAGAAAAATTTCTTGAGTTAAATCTTCGGCTTCTTGGGAATTAGCCAATATTTTCAATGCTAATCCATATACCAGACGACCATGACGATTAAACAGAGTGCTTAATGCTGAGGAGTCGCCATTTTTGAGAGCCACAAATAAAGCTTCATCTGTAGTAGCTGAAGGTTCGCTGCAATTTGGCTGGGGAAGTTTAGGCTCCATGCTGTGTTAAAAACAGGACTGAACAGATACCGGAGCAATTTAGGGATAAGCTTTGTTCCATCACCTCTCTCCAAAACTCAAACAAGTAAATCTTGCCTTTAAAAAATACCATCTATTCTGATGACGACTGCCGAAAGTAATCGGATTGCTGAATTTTTGAATTTAATTAAATCCAATTCTGATCCTCACTCGTCTTATAAACAGATGCGCCACAATTCACAGATTCCATCTCTAAATGAGGACTAAGGCGCATTGTGCCAGAACTATATCGTTGAAGTGTGAGAAAAAGAACAATGTATAAACCGAGCAAATTTTTCTTAAGTCTAGTGTGTTTGAGTGGATTGGTTTTGACAGTATCATGCAGCGCAACGAACCCAGATAATATTTCTCAGAATCAAGCCTCCCCATCAACTACAGATGTTGCTCAGTCAAATCCCTGTGCGTCTAAAAATCCCTGTGCGGCTAAAAACCCCTGCGCTGCTAAAGCCAAATCTGTAGGAGGTCCCTTAGCCCAAGAAATTCAAGATAAACCAGTATTAGTAGATGTGTTTGCTAGCTGGTGTGCCGCCTGCAAGAATATTGCGCCAACATTATCACAACTGGAAAAAGACTATGAAGGAAAAGTCCATTTTGTAGTTTTGGATGTTAGCGATAAAGCCACCACAGCTCAAGCAGAAGCGAAAGCAAAAGAATTAGGACTAAGTGAATTTTTAGCTGCCAATAAGTCTCAAACAGGAATGCTGACCATTGTTGAGCCTAAAACCGGCAAAATCCTAGCACAGCACCGCAACAATCCGAATTTAGCAGATTACAAAACGGTTCTTGATACTGCTTTAACTCAATAAATCACCAAAAAATGAAACAGATATCTCAGTCTTCCACTGAGGAGAAAGCTCCTCGGCGTTCTAAAATATCGAAAAAATGGCTAGTTTACGGTGGATTGGGATTGCTATCTCTGATTCTAGTGATCACCCTGGGGCCTGTAATCAGTCACCCTGTTGAACGGGTAATTTCCATTGTAGAAAACCGCTATCAACAGTGGTTTGACCAACAAAATACAACAAATCCCTTGGTATTACTGCCTTTGGCGTTTATTGGTGGGGTACTTGCTAGTGTATCTCCCTGTATCTTGGCACTTTTACCAGTTAACCTCAGTTACATTGGCACATTAAAAATTAACTCCCGTTGGGATGCGTTTAGTAAAGCTGGTTTGTTTGTCCTGGGAGCAGTGACAATTTTAAGTCTATTTGGCTTAGTCTCATCCTTCGCCGGAGCCGTGATGGTGGATTACCGGGGCTATATCAATATAGTCGTGGGAGTGATTATGGCTGTAATGGGTCTGTGGTTAATGGGGGTGGTACAACTTCCCCTACCGCAGATGAATGTAAATCTCCCCCAGGCTGGCCCTTATGGGGTGGGTTTGACTTTTGCCCTGGTGAGTTCTCCCTGTGCTAGTCCGGTGCTGTTTGCGGTGCTGGCTGCGGCCGCTGCTACAGGTTCGCAGGTATTGGGGACACTAACGATGGTTAGCTATGCGCTGGGTTATACTATCCTGATTTTTCTCGCGAGTTTATTTACAGGTCTGGCGAAACAAAGTAATAAGTTGTTGAAACATTCTGAGGGTATTATCCGCTTTGGCAGTGTAGCGCTAATTGTGACTGGGGCATATTACCTATTTACTGGCACTCAATGGTTTGTAGGAGGTTAGTCATGGTCGATGCGATCGCTGTAGATTCTTCTCAATACCCTTTTGCGATCGCTTCTGATGATACCCTAGAAGTTAAGGTTTGTGCTGTGATCATCTGTACGGGAACCACTGCGAAAAGATTACATCTGCGGGGTTAAGAAAAATTTTGCAATAACGGCATTTCTGCCTGTGCAATCTGCGATGGGGCAAATCCTCTGTTTGCTCATGCAGACATTGCTGTGGTTGGTGGCGGTGATTTGGCTATAGAAGCTGTATCTAACTAAAACTATTATCACAGATTGCAGGCTTAAGAAACCATTCATCCGCGCTCTAAATCAAAGTTCGTAGTGAGGACTTCAGTCCTCTCTTTCAGGAAACCTGACTTAAAACCCTTAACGATGATTAAAAATAATACTAAATGGCAAACAATAAAAAAGTTAGCACACTTAGCCCAAAAAACTGTAAATACAACTATTTTATCGATAAAAATCACTTATGCTACAACCTGCAATAACTAATTTGCTCCTTCCCCAACGTCAAAAGCCAACTATTGCAGATATTTTAACCAGGAATTGGCAAAAGTTGGTAAAATTCACCTTCCTGATGCTCATAGCATTTGGTGTTGTCTTAATATTTACCGCCGAGCCAGCTTGGGGACAAGAATCTGCTCAAAATGCTCCAGGATTTAATCCCCAAATCTGGTTGCGAAATGCTTTGCAGTGGATTGATGGTTTGGGTGCTGTGGGACCATTGGCATTTATCCTACTCTATATTATTGCTACCGTCGCCTTCCTACCAGGGTCAATCGTTACCCTTGGTGCAGGTGTTGTCTTTGGCGTGGTTCTGGGTTCGATTTACGTCTTCATTGGTGCAACTCTAGGAGCAACCGCAGCTTTCTTAGTTGGGCGTTATTTGGCTAGAGGTTGGGTTGCTAAGAAAATCGCAGGTAATAACAAATTTCGGGCGATTGATGAAGCTGTGGGTAGGGAAGGATTAAAAATTGTCCTATTAACGCGACTTTCTCCTATCTTCCCTTTTAACTTATTGAACTATGCCTATGGCCTGACAGGTGTTTCTCTCAAAGATTACTTTCTTGGTTCCGTTGGCATGATTCCCGGCACAATTATGTATGTTTACATCGGTTCCTTAGCTGGTAACATTGCCACAATAGGGACTGAGGCTCAACCCGATAACCCCGGTGTACAGTGGGCAATTCGGATTATAGGTTTTATTGCTACAGTTGCGGTGACGGTTTATGTTACTAAAGTTGCTCGTAAGGCTTTAGAAGATGAAGTTTTAGAATCTACAGATAATGACGAAAATCAACAAATTAATCTGAATTAAAGCCGTGTTTGTAATTCGTAATTCGTAATTCGTAATTCTTAGTAACATATAAGACTACTATGTAATAAAAAAGCGCTGTGAAGCAGATTTATAAATCAATTATTAATCATTAAGAGAGTTTAGTAATGTCAAATTATGAATTTCAAAAAGTTACTCTTCCACCAATGGATGAGTATAACCAAAAATTAATTTCCTATGTTCATCCTCCTGATTGGGTAAATCCTCAACCTGTTGATTGTTATGATTTAGTAGTCATTGGTGCTGGTACGGCGGGATTAGTTGTAGCCGCAGGTGCAGCAGGTTTAGATGTGGGATTGAAAGTTGCTTTAATTGAAAAGCATTTAATGGGTGGGGATTGTTTAAATGTCGGTTGTGTTCCCTCTAAATGTATTATTCGCTCATCTCGTGTTGTCGGCGAAATGTGGAATGCGAAAGCTTTAGGAATTAATCCTCCAGAAAAAATAGACGTTGATTTTCCAGCAGTAATGGAACGGATGCGCCGTTTAAGGTCGGGTATTAGCCATCATGATTCTGCTCATCGGTTTCAACAGTTGGGAGTGGATATTTTCTTGGGGAGTGGTCGATTTGCAGGTGATAATATCATTGAAGTTGGTGAACAAAAACTTCGCTTTAAAAAAGCTGTGATTGCAACTGGTGCTAGGGCTGTGCGACCATCGATTCCGGGACTGGAAGCAGCTGGATTTCTCACGAATGAAACAGTATTTTCTCTCACCGAACTTCCGCCACGTTTAGCTGTAATTGGTGGTGGTCCTATTGGTTGTGAATTGGCTCAAGCTTTCCAACGTTTGGGTTCTCAAGTTACCTTATTTCATAAAGATGCTCACATTTTAAATAAAGAAGATAGCGAAGCCGCAGAAATTATTCAAAATCGTTTTATTCAGGAAAATATACATTTGGTTTTGAATAGCCAAATCCAAAGTGTAGAACCAACCCCAGAAGGAAAGCTGATTAACTTCCTCAGCAATGGTTCTCAAAGGTCAATTGTTGTTGATGAGATTTTAGTGGGTGCGGGACGCGCACCGAATGTTGAAGGTTTAAATTTAGCTGCTGTGGGGGTGGAATTTGACCAAAGACAGGGTGTGAAAGTTAATGATTACCTCCAGACAACAAACCCCAAAATTTATGCCGCCGGCGATATCTGCATGAACTGGAAATTTACTCACGCAGCTGATGCAGCAGCGCGAATTGTAATTAAGAATACTCTGTTTTCTCCCTTTGGCTTGGGAAAATCCAAACTTAGTAGTATAGTCATGCCTTGGGTAACATATACTGACCCAGAAATTGCTCATGTGGGAATGTATGAGCAGGAGGCTCAAAAACAGGGTTTTGATATCAATACAATCAAAATTCCTTTTAGTAGTGTAGACCGAGCAATTACAGATGGTGAAGAAGATGGATTTGTGAAAATTATCCATAAAAAAGGTTCCGACCAAATTTTAGGAGCAACAATTGTCTCCCGTCATGCTGGAGAAACTATTAGTGAAATAACTACAGCCATTGTCAATAAAATTGGGTTAAATGGGTTATCTGGTGTAATTCATCCTTACCCCACTCAAGCAGAAGCGATTAAAAAAGCCGCAGATGCTTATCGCCGGACTTTGTTAACACCAACATCAAAAAGAATTTTAGAATTGCTCACGAAGTTGTCTTAATACTTTTGAAATTAAAAAATTCATTTTTGTCATCGGCTTATCCAGTTATAAGCTAATATTTAAAACATGATATTAATTATTGTGGCTAAAAGTAAATTGTTGGCATTGTAGATTCAATAAATTAATACGAAGCTAAACGCCAAAAAGGATTTAGGAGACCACAGAACGAATCAGGTAGTTGTTGCTTTCTCCTCATTAATCTGCCGGGGATACTGAGGACGGCAAGGATTCCCCCAACATACCTGTGCAGAAGGCATGGTAGCCAAAACACTACTACGAGCGCCAATCACAGCGTTAGCCCCAATTTGCACTCCTGGCGCGACAAAACAATCTGCTGCGATCCAAACACCATTTTCAATGGTAATGCTTTGTGTTTTCAAGCCAAAAGCAGGATCTTGAAGATCATGGCTACCAGTACACAGATAACTTTTCTGGGAAATTACGCAGTGTTCACCAATAATAATTTCGTCGAGACTGTATAAAACTACATCATCACCAATCCAACTGTAGTCGCCAATGGTGATTTTCCAAGGGTAGGTGAAACGGGCTGTAGGTCTAATTAAGACATTTTTGCCAATTTTAGCGCCAAATAGTCGCAGTAAGAAGCAACGTAAACTACTGGCAAAATGAGGAGTTAGGGGAAAAGCGATCGCCTGCACAAGCCACCAGAACAAAATATACCAACCAGACCGCCCTCGGTCAAACCAGGATTGGTCATACTTACGTAAGTCTACAAAAGGTTTATTAGTCATTAGTCATTGGTCATTTGTCATTGGTTATTAGTGATTACTGACCTAAAATTTATTGTTTTTTATTTATGGATAATAAGCCTTGAATAGCAGCATTTAAGTAACCAATTTGCCCATAAGCATACACAAGTTTGTCAAAACGTTCGGCTGGATTAGAAAAATATTGTAATGCTTTGTATAAACCCCGCAGAAATCGCTCGCTACCTCGTTGCAACTGACCAAAATCGGCTTTACCTGCTAGTTGTTCACGATAGCATTCACTGATACCCTGCCACCAGCCTCGATTTAGAAACCAAGCGCGGTTGAGACGTTCAGGAGCGACATTGTGAGCCACTAAGGCTTCGGGAAGGTATGCAACTTGCCAACCACGCTGGAGGGCAAATTCGGTCATTTGTAGTTCTTCGTTGGATAATAAGTTTTTTCCGACTCGACCAAGCTGAGGGTCAAAACCACCGATTTCTTCCAGAAAACTGCGGCGTAGGGAGTAATTCAAGCCTCTGGGGGTTAAACCTGGCTGCTCAATCAAAACCATGCGATCGCCTAAATCGTATGCGCCTAAATTACCCGATAATCCCGGAGATAGCCAGCTTGGCGGTTCGATATTGGGCGGCCATAAGAGGGTCACTTTGCCGCCGGCGATCGCGAGTTTAGAGTTATTCTCATAGGCAGCATATAACACTTGCAACCAGGAAACACTCGCTACGGCATCGTCATCTAAATAAGCGATAATGTCTGCACTGGCAACTTTTGCCCCCGTATTTCGAGCTACAGATAAACCAATGGTAGGTTCAAAGACATATTTAACACGGGAATCGCCCAGTCTTTCTTCTACCACTTCACGGGTGCGATCGCTAGACCCATTATCCACAACTATAACTTCAAAGTCAGCAGAAAAATCCTGTGCCAACAAACTATCAATCGCAGCGCCTAAGTAAGACTCTCGATTGTGAGTGCAGATGATGGCAGAAATTTGGTGGTCTGGCATAAAATAGATGTTAAATTTAATTATTTATCAGTTGTCAGTTTAGTAGAAACACAGAGTTTTTGGTGTTAACATCTCAAGCCTGTTGAATATTACTGTGTAAAACTACCAGAGTTTCTGCCAATTGACTCAGACGAGTTTCTAGATACTGCTTGCGTCCCAAAAGTTGGCGTAATTTTTGGTGTCGGGCGATCGCCATACTGACAACGGGTAATTGCTCTGATGGACACGGACGTGACCAGACTTTACCAGAGTCATCCAAACCACAGAGGTTATAACCAGTATTGGCAGATTTATAAGATACTTTCCCACTGGTTGTACAAATTTCTTCCACGTAGTCCATCAATTGGTCAACTTCCCCGTGGCGCAGTGTCGCAGTTCCTTTGTGTTCTGGTTCTTTGAGATTAGATTCTAACCAACCATTCACAATCGGGCCTTCTAAGTAAATATTTTGAATTTGCTGCAAGATTGTTTGGAGTTCTGTCTGCCAACCGGCGATATGTTCCTGAATTTCTTGCAATATATTCATTGCTAATGCCGGATTAGCGCCGTGACGATGGCTACTGAAGGTAGGATTTTTGAACTTAGGTAGGCTGGGTGTTCTGCCCCCAATATCTTGTGCTGGAAAGGTTTGCACAGAGCTATGCTGAGGAAATAAATTCTGCTCGGCAGAATAATCACTTGGGGATTGTGTCCCTAGTTCTTCTATCTGTTTTTCCGATGATGTATCTGCACTGGCTGTAGATTCCGTGGCACCAACGCTAATCCTAAAGGAAAAAGACGACTTTAAGGAATCACCCGCTTCTGTGGGCAGAGTGCTACGATTCCCTAAATCATGTAAAGTTGCCTCAATCCGTTTTAAACCTGTTTTCATAAGAGTATCCTCAAATGTGCTGTACCCAATAGTGTTGAATAGTTCCGAATGGGTTTGTTGAGTTGATGGCTTTCGCCAATTTTGGCATAAAAAATCATCACTAATGATGGTAATTTTAGCTTTGAAAAGTTATTAGTAACAAATAATAGTCATTCTAGTAAGGGTACAGCTTTGGGCAAAGTCATTTTAGTTACAGGGCCAGCTAGGTCTGGTAAAAGTGAATGGGCAGAAACTTTGGCAATACAGTCAGAAAAAATCGTGGTTTATGTGGCAACAGCGACTGAAAACCCAGACGATGCCGAATGGCAAAAGCGCATTCAAAAACATCAACAACGTCGTCCCTCAGATTGGTCTACACTCTTAGTCCCTGTGGAACTATCTGCTACCTTGGCTGATGCTAAACCCAATACCTGCCTTTTGGTTGATTCTTTGGGTACTTGGGTAGCTAATCTTTTAGAACAAGATGAGGATACCTGGAGAAATACCCAGGCAGAGTTATTAGAAACGGTACAACTAGTAGCTGCTGATATGGTATTTGTCGCCGAAGAAACAGGTTGGGGCGTAATTCCAGCTTATCCTCTGGGTCGCCAGTTCCGCGATCGCTTGGGTTCTCTCATCCGCTTGTTAGGTACTATTTGTGAACCTGTTTATTTAGTGACTGGCGGTCATGTCCTCAATCTCAGCGTTTTGGGGACACCATTACCCAGTTCTGACAATTTAATTTAAAATTAAGTATTCCAACTGAAAAATATCCGGTCAAAACTTTACAATTTCGATATGGCAACCACACAAGAAGTTAAAGAGTATCTTGCCTACTGGTTTCAGTTGGGTAAGAAAGTCGTAGTTGGCAATGGTAAGGCAACCTTTTTGCCCACACCAGTCATCAAAGGCGATCGCTACAGTCAAGAATTTGAAGAATGTTGGCAAACCATTCTCTCCCAAACCACAGGCGACTGTTACCTAGAAGGTACTGATGAAACCATTCGCGAACTACTCACACCAGCTTGGGAAGTGACGGCTTGTGGGCGTTGTGAAATGCCAGTCCCCATGCGAAGCCTTGGTATGCCTGCCTTATTATGTCCTTGCAATGATTTACCCGATTGGCCTAATACTGAATTACCCGCGCCACGCTCCCCCGTTAGTAACCAAGAGCAGTTAAGGGTAATTAGACAAAGACTTCAGAATCATACTTCTACAACAAATAAATAAGCTTTTTTTGTCGTTTCCTGTATTTGATGCCATCACAAAAAAAAAGGCTTTTGTCCAGGACGTAAATTAGCAGTAGACATATCCGCAAATCAGTATCAAAGCCTTGTACAACCAGGGTAAACACCTAACTTTCGGAAAAGTCTAGTACATTCTTTCTGGACAAGCCATGAAACCAGATTTAATCTCTCTGGCACAAATGCACAGGGAGTAAAACTGTTATTCCGAAAGAGACTAAAGTCATATTTCTTCACAGTGAAGAGACTATTTATTGTTTATGCTTAAATTGCCTTGGCAATTGCTACGCATTTATTAATATGGGTAAAAAATTCACTGGGTTAAAGTGGTTTTATAACTTACCAATTCGCCGGAAACAATTAATTGGTTTATTCTCTTCAGAAATAATTTCAATTGTAGGACTCTTGGGGGTTGGAGCAGTTTTAATTATCAATGGAGGACGGAGCGTATTAGTTAATCAAGCACAATCTGAGCTAGCTGTAACTGAGATTAATTATAATATCAAAATCGATCAAATGGGATTTGGGTTTCGGGGACAATCTGATAACAGTGCCATTATTGCTGCTGCGAGAGAACCAAAATTAGACCCAGAATTAAAGCAACAAGTCCAGCAGATTCTTCAAAATGAAATCAAAGCTAGAAATATTGAATATGCGACATTAGTAGGTAGAGACTTACGAATTATTGTTAATGCTAATAGAGATCGCACTGGTGAAATTTTTAACCCTAATAATTTAGTTACCCAGGTATTAACTCATCCTCAACAAATTAAGTCTAGTGAAATTATCAGTTGGGAAGAATTAACTCAGGAATCACCAAAAATACTTCCCAAATTAAAACCGCAGCAACTATTGATTCGCTATACAATTACACCAGTAAAAGAGCCAGAGACCCAGGAAGTTATTGGGGTTTTAGTTTCTGGAGATATTGTCAACCAAAAACCTCCCATAGTCAAAGAAACTGTTTTAACTTATGGTGGCGGTTATAGTGCAATTTATTTGCTCCCAGGGGAGGGAGATTTTAAATTAGCTACAGCTTCATTAGCTAAGGATAACAACAAAAATTCTTCTCCTATTTATCCCCATGCAGATAAAATTTTATTGGATACCCCTTTACCCGACAATTCATTACTTCAAGCTGCTATCGCAGTACCAGGTAAAAAGGTGGCTCAACGGATAAAATTACAGGGTAAAACTTATACTATGGCTGCAACCACAGTCTCTAACTTCTCTGGTAAACCAATCGCCATATTAGTCAGGGGTACTCCAGAGACAGATTTAAATGCTTTACTTCAGCAAAGTTTGCTTATCCAAAGCGTGATTGCTATTTTGGCTTTAGTTATAGATGTGGGATTAGTAATTCTTTTGGGGAGAGCAATCGCTTATCCAATTAAACTTTTACGAAAAACGACTCAGGCATTTTCCGCAGGTAATATCCATGAACGTGCCAAGATAATTGCAAATGATGAGATAGGAGACTTAGCCACAAGTTTCAATTTGATGGCTGACGAACTTGTACAAAGAGAACAAACTATTCATCAGCAAATGCAACAACTCCAAGATACTTTACAAAAGTTACAAGACAACCAAAGCCAGTTGATTCAAAGTGAAAAAATGTCCAGTTTAGGACAAATGGTAGCTGGAGTTGCCCATGAAATAAATAATCCTATTAGTTTTATTTATGGCAACATTAATTATTTAGAAAATTATATTAATGATTTATTGCAACTTTTGGCTCAATATCAACAAGAGTATACTCAACCCCCATTATATATTCAAGAAAGCATACAAAATATAGAACTAGATTTTTTGGTAGAAGACTTGCCAAAAATCATCAATTCCATGCATATTGGAACCAAACGAATTAGCCAAATAGTTAACTCTTTACGTATTTTTTCTCGATTAGATGAATCTGAGTATAAGGAAGTAAATTTACATGAAGGAATTGAAAGCACACTGTTGATTCTCAGTCATAAATTAAAGAGACAAGCAGTGTCAATTGAGCTAATTAAAGAGTATGGAGATTTCCCTTTATTAAAATGCTATTCCGGTCTACTTAATCAAGTATTTATGAATATTATTAGTAACGCCATTGATGCTCTTCAGGAAAAGAGTGAGAATGATTCACTATTTACTCCCACAATTACTATTTGCACTAACCAAATTAACAGCAAATGGGTAGCAATTAATATTATAGATAATGGTATGGGAATTAAAGAAGAAATCCACTCTAGTTTATTCGAGCCATTTTTTACTACTAAACCAATAGGTAAAGGTACAGGTTTGGGATTATCTATTAGTTATCAGATAGTTGTAGAAAAACATGGTGGTAAACTCACTTGCTATTCTGAGGTAGGAAAAGGAACAAAATTTGTGATTGAAATTCCTATTCGGTAACATTTGAAAACCCCAGCCCGGTAAGTGCTTCTGATAACGGTAAACGGGGATTACATTTGGTGGTATTTTGTTTGGTAGATAGCAGAAATCGTTAAAAAAAATACATTGAAATCTCTCACCAGTCCTCTCAAAACGACGTTCGCTATGGTCAGGGACTTGAAACCCCGGCGGTTTATTGCGACTAAACTTGCCGTCCTCATATTTAATGTATATATTTGATACAGTATGATGGGCTTTTTGCCATTAGACACAAATTCAAAGTTATACATAATAGAACATTTACATCTGTAGAAATAGCCATCAAGATTACGCTACCAAACCAGGATTTTTACCCAATAATTATTATTATGGAGCAAAATCAGCACAAACAGCGCCACGCCGCAGATCAAGAGTTACAGAAATCTCTAGAGTATTTAGAGGATATTTTGCAAGAAAGTTCCACTGGAAGTGAAGCGAAACCAAAACTTGCTCATGGCAGAATAGATGAAGTGGAACTCATTGAAGATTTAATCGATATTGATTTAGCAGAGTTGGAGGATGCTGTTGCTGATATTGAAGCATATCTTGACAAAAAACACCAAAAATAGGATCTACGATTGATGAATTATTTGCCGTTGAGCTTCATACATCATTAAAGCAGCTGCGATCGCCACATTCAAAGATTCTACTCCTGGACTCAGGGGTATTTTCACCTGCTTATCTGCCATACTAGCTAAATCAGGCGATAAACCCGCCCCTTCATTACCTAATAAAATTAAACTGGGTTTGCGCCAGTCTACATCCCAGTAAGTTAAATTTGCCGTCGGTAAAGTTGCAACTACCTGCATTCCGGCTTCCTGACTTTGTGCGACTGTCGCTTGCAAATCTTCACTGACTGCTGTAGCGACGCGAAACCACTGACCCGCAGAAGCCCGTAAAACCTTGGGACTATCTACATCTACACTATCGTCACTCAGCCATAACCCCGTTGCGCCAGTAGCCGCCGCCGTGCGAATTATCGTCCCTAGATTACCAGGGTCTTGGATAGTTTCCAAGGCGATAACTAAACCACTAAAGGGGACTTGAGTTTGATGAATCAACCGTTGGGCTGTGGCAATTACACCATCTGGTTGAACTGTGGTCGCGATCGCTGCTAAAATTTCTTTACTAACAATTTCCACCCGTTCACTGTGGCTACAAGCTGCTTCCCAGAGTTCCGGGTGAGCTGTTTGCCATTCAGGGGTACAGCAAACTGTTACCAGGGGATAATTCATCACACAGGCTTCTTGGAGAAGGTGTGTGCCTTCGAGTAAACATAGTTGCTGCTTGTGCCGCTCTTTGGTAGAGTGCAGCTTGCGGATTTGTTTGACTAAAGAGTTTTGTAGACTGGTTAACACAATTAGGGGTGAAAGATTTTGGCTTCAACCAAAATTAATTAATATGCGGAACCCGGGACTTGAACCCGGAAGCCTTGCGGCACTAGAACCTGAATCTAGCGCGTCTGCCATTCCGCCAGTTCCGCTGGCATCGATTTGTATCGACAATTTCTTATTGTTACTTAAATATTGATTCTTGTCAAGTGTAATAGCGAAGCGATCGCCTCAGGGGGGGCTTTGCCCATAGCTAAATGTTCTGTTATATTTCTTGCCTTCCGGGAAAGCTAAAATTATTAAATCCTCATAAAGCTTGCTACAGCTTGCTTACAGCCTTTAATTAATATCCAAAGCCCAATTTATTTATACAAGATATCTGACAAAATGTAGACTAACCAACTCTTTACTGTAGAATCAAAACCAACTTCTAACCTATAAAATTACCTATTGTTTTTGGAGGTAGGCTTATTAATCCTTCTAGCGGCTTACCAGATGCCAAGCTTTCTCCGGAAGCAGACTCCTCAGTCTTGCAAATCTGGGGTAGGCATCCTTTGCGAGGTCATGTAAAAATTAGTGGGGCTAAAAATTCAGCACTAGTGATCATGGCTGGCTCCTTGCTGTGTTCAGGCGATTGTCGTATCCGCAATGTCCCCTTATTGGCGGATGTAGAGCGGATGAGTCAGGTTTTGTCAGCTTTAGGTGTTCGCCTCACCAGACAAGGCGACATTTTAGATATCAACGCCAGCGAAATTACCACATCCAAAGCTCCCTATGAACTAGTTACCCAACTCCGGGCAAGTTTTTTTGCCATTGGGGCAATCTTGGCGCGGTTAGGAACGGCACAAATGCCATTACCCGGTGGTTGTGCCATTGGAGCTAGACCAGTTGATTTGCACGTCCGTGGACTGCAAGCGATGGGCGCGGAAGTGCAAATTGAACATGGCATTTGTAACGCGTATGTTCCAGGTAGTAGTGGCAGACTACAAGGAGCCAAAATCTACTTAGATAGTCCCAGTGTGGGAGCAACGGAAACTTTAATGATGGCCGCCACTCTCGCAGATGGCGAAACCATTCTCGAAAACGCTGCACGGGAGCCAGAAGTAGTTGATCTGGCAAATTTCTGTAACGCCATGGGAGCCAAGATTCAGGGTGCTGGCAGCAGTCAGATTAGAATCTTGGGTGTACCCAAGTTGCACTCTCTTGACTACAGCATTATTCCTGACCGCATTGAGGCGGGAACCTTCTTAGTTGCTGGAGCCATCACGCGTTCAGAAATTAGTCTGTCGCCAGTGTTACCAAACCACTTAATCCCAGTCATTGCTAAACTGCGAGAAATTGGTTTAACGATCATCGAGGATGCACCAGACTGTTTACGTATCCTGCCAGCAGAAACTCTGAGAGCTAGGGATATTGAAACCTTGCCTCATCCGGGTTTTCCCACAGATATGCAAGCCCCATTTATGGCTTTATTGAGTGTGGCAGATGGTGACAGCCTGATTAACGAATCTGTCTTTGAAAATCGCCTGCGTCATGCCTCCGAGTTGAATCGCTTGGGAGCAGACATTCGCGTCAAAGGCAATGCTGCCTTTATCAGGGGAGTACCGAAGTTATCGGGCGCACCAGTTATAGGCACAGATTTACGGGCATCAGCAGCGTTAATTTTGGCAGGACTGGCAGCTGAAGGACAAACGACATTTCAGGGATTACACCATCTTGATCGCGGTTATGATCGGATTGATCTGAAACTACAGCAACTAGGAGCGAAAATTCTGCGCGTGGGCGATGTACCAGCAGATACAGAATTAACTTCTAGTAGCAGTATTCCCCCAGCGTCGATTTCGACTTAGATAGGGGAGTGGGGAGTGGGGAGTGGGGAGTAGGGACTAAGATTTTCTACTCAGCACTCTCTTGTACAGACGCGATCTATCGCGTCTGTCCTCATGACTCAGCACTCGTTATACTAGTTATGGAAGGCTGTTGATATTTTGTTTTTCCAGCTTGCTATATCATGTCCTTGTTTAAAACTCCGCTCATCGGTTTAAAAGCTGACTCCTTTCGTCATCCATTAGACCTTCAAGCCACCACATCTCTCAAGCAGATACCAGGTCTGGATATGATGGTGCGAAATTGGCTCGGTCCAATGGCAGAACAGGTTTTTTATGTAGAAAATATTGCCGCCAGTGTGCTAGTTGGTGAAAAACAACTGCCTAACTTATACAAATTATTGTTAGAAGCTTGTAAAATTCTGGATATAGAACCTCCCCAGTTATATATCCGCCAACATCCGGCTCCTAATGCCTATACTTTTGCTATGCGGGGTAAGCAACCTTTTATTGTCATGCACACTTCCTTGGTTGATATGCTCACACCAGAGGAAATACAGGCAGTAATTGCCCATGAGTTAGGGCATCTCAAATGTGACCACAGCGTTTATTTAACACCTGTAAATATATTGGTGTTAGCAGCCGCAATTGTACCCAATGTTGGGACATTTCTGGCTCAAGCCATACAGTCACAATTATTAGAATGGGTACGCTGTGCTGAGTTTACCTGCGATCGCGCTGCATTGCTAGCCACCCAAGACCCCAAAGTGGTGATGTCGGTATTAATGAAGTTAGCAGGTGGTTCACCTATCCTCGCGCCCCAACTAAACTTAGATGCCTTTGTTGACCAAGCTCGTGCTTACGATGATATTAGTAAAACCGAACTCGGTGAAATGGTCAAAGAAGCCCGCACATCCCAATTAAGCCATCCAGTCCCAGTCCTACGCGCTAGAGAAATTGACCGTTGGTCTAGCAGTACAGAATATCAATCTTTACTGCAAGGTGATCTACTGAAGTCTAAAAATGAAACTGCTTCTCAAGGTAGGTGGCGCAATTGGTAGCTTTACCTTTGCTCCTCCAGTCGCCTGCATTACGGCGGAACACCCAACCCACCGCAATAATTAAGTGAATAACATCCAAGTGTGATTTTTGACACTCTCCCCTCTCCTTAGTAAGGCTATCCATTACCCGGATCTTTCTTAACATTTGCGAGAGCGATCGCTCACCAAATCGCAAAGCCTTAAACCTTCGTTGTCCATTCTCAATAAAAGTGGGTTTTTAGCGAGAACAGCAAGGGCTAATTTGTCAAGCCAGCAATAAAGATAAGTCCTTATGACCCTTGCAAAACAAAGGTTTCAAGATTGTTAAGAATTTTGTGGGTAATGGATAGCCTTAGTAAGGAGAGGGGCTGGGGGTGAGGTTCTATATTTTATTAAATCCGCATTCCTTCGTTTTGCAAGATTCCGAGAGCTAAACACACCCCATTTCCCACTCCCCACAGATAAAATCAGATAGCCACAAAAAAATTTTATTTACTTGTTGCAAATTAACTAAATAGGCTATACAATTAGAACTGCACCCAAGGGCGGGTGGCGAAATTGGTAGACGCACCACACTCAAAATGTGGCGGCCTTGCGGTCATAGGAGTTCGATTCTCCTCCTGCCCACTTTAAATAGTATTGAAAGTATATGTTAAATTTGACATATATTTTTTTACCTAAAATCAGAAGCGAAAACCATGCAACTTAAAAGATGGGAATCTCCCCGTAGAGAAGGGAGAAACGATAAAGGCAGAGGCGGTTCAGCCAGAACGCGGCAACTGAAAAAACAAAGGCAGATGTTACGCCAACGGCTAAAAGAAGCTAACAAACAAAACAATAACCAAAATTATGGCAAGGGGGAAGAAAAAAATCTTCCCCCTTTTTTGTCTTCGGTATACACACAAGTATACCTAGAGCGAGTTTCGAGCGACAAACAGCAGATGCAAATCAGCATTTAAATCATTCTTCCTAAATATATGCTCAAGGTACTTGACATTACATAGGGGTAAGATGTTATAGTGATTCAAGTCAATCGATGGGGCGTAGCCAAGTGGTAAGGCAGCGGGTTTTGGTCCCGCCATCCCTAGGTTCGAATCCTAGCGCCCCAGTATTTTAAGGAGTAGAGTAATCTGCTCCTTATTTTTTTGTTTTTATCGCAGTTTTCAATGAGCCGGAGTACAGATTCATCTGTGGTTAATTATTTTGGCGTTGCTGATATAAAGTATGAAATGCCAAAATTATAGCAATCGCCAAGGTAATTTAAGCATAGAATGTAACAATACCTTTTTCTAT
>REBL01000063.1 GCA_007692755.1 Nodularia sp. (in: cyanobacteria)
TGAAGAGATTATGTTTTATGCAGAAAAACTCTACCGTGATTGGTAAATGCTAGGCTATGGTTATCAAGATTAAAAGGCAATTATGACTGCCCTAATTCTTAACCTCAGCCCCACCATTGATTTAACAGATGAGCAGTTCTTCCAACTCTGTCAGAATAATCGAGATTTGCGACTTGAGCGCACAGCAGAGGGCGAACTAATTATTATGCCGCCCACGGGATGGAAAAGCGGAAATCGCAATAGTAGACTGACACAGCGTTTAGGAAATTGGGCGGATGTTGATGCTACAGGGCTAGCTTTTGACTCCTCCACAGGTTACAAGCTTCCCAATGGTGCAAACCGTTCTCCTGATGCATCCTGGGTAAGTCGGGAACAATTAGAAGCCTTAAATCCAGACCCTGCAAGATTTTTACCAATTGCTCCTGATTTTGCCGTAGAATTACGTTCTGCTTCAGATAGCTTGCAAACTTTACAACAAAAAATGCAAGAGTACATTGAAAACGGCGTACGCCTGGGTTGGCTAATTGACCCTCAGAACCAACGGGTAGAAATTTATCGCCCAGGACAAGAAGTTGAGGTTTTACAATCGCCGACAAGCTTGTCTGGAGAGGATATACTACCTGGGTTTGTGCTGGATTTAGAACAGATTTTAAACTAAGCCCTGGTAGAATAATCACGAAAACTAAGCTTGCGTAAATATTAAAAATCCTACTTGTAATAACCCAATCACAAAACCTAACACACCACCTAAAGTTACAATTGCCTGCAATTCATTTTTGACAATTCCCTCAATTGCGGCTTCTAAATCCGCAGGGGAAGTTGATTTAACCCGGTCAACAATCACTTGATCTATCGATAATATAGGAATTACCTGAGCGACAATTTTTTCTAAATCTTTTTCTAAATATCTTTCTAAAATTTGCGCTAACTCTTGACTAACAACTTCTAAAGAAGAACTGACAACAGGTGAAGCGCTGAGTCGATTTAGTAGTAATGTGGCTATATTTTCCCAGTTAACAGAATCAGTCAATCCTTGGAGTAAATCGCTACCACTCGCCTGAATATAATGACGCACACTTTCGCGTGTAGTCTTTCGCAGTTGGCGTACTGTGCCAATGGGCAAGTTTTGTAATGATAAATCTAGCAGGACTTTTTTCAGGCGATCGCTAATCTGTAAAACCTGAATCAGTTCCTTTAAACGAGCATTGGTAGCATCTTTTTCATCCAAGCAAAAAGTTCTCAGCCGGGTCAGAGTATTACGTAAACCAAATAAATTGGCGACTACCCAATAAGTACCACTCGTTTTTTCGCGAAAACTTTCATCAATGGTTTGAATGGTGCGGTCAGTCAAAAAATCAACAATTACCTGCCGCAATACATCTGGAGGTAAAACCACCTCTAACAACCAATCAGCCAGCCGCTTAGATTGTTCTTCACTCAGTTGTAATTCCAGCAATACCTGGTCAAAAATTTGATTGATCTGCGCCTCTAAAAAATCCTCCTGCCTTGCTAAAACTTTCAGCAAACGAGGCAATGATTCTCCTAACAAATCACGCAAAATTCCCGCCACAATTTTGGCGCTTTTCTCGTTTTTGTCAACTTTAATTTGTTCAATTGCCAATTGCAATAACCACAAAATTGCCGACTGTACGCGTTCTGTCTGTAACAAACGCCGCGCCAGATTTTGCAATTCGCCTGGAGTCAGCAACGACCCCATAATTGTATTAGAAATGTTCTTAGCCAAACGCTCCTGGTTGCGAGGAATCAATCCAGGAGTAAATGGTACTTTTCGCCCAGCTAGATAAATTGCTTTGTAGGGGCGAAACAACATTTTGATGGCTATATCATTGGTGAAATAGCCAATAATGCCACCCAGTACCGGGGGTAATAAATAAAACCAAATGTGAGACCAATCCAAAATAAAAAATAAGAAAATTAGGATTGATGAGCGATAAGTGATGAGTTTAATGCAAAACTCCGAACTCATGACTCATTTACTGACCACTAGCACTCCCATCATATCGTTCGCGATGGGGTAGTGTGTAACCAATGTAAAACCAACTTGATGGGCTAACTCTACTTGCTCTTGTCCAGTGGGGAAACGATCTAAGCTGGGACTGATATAAGCATATTCTTCTTTTAAACCCATATGTTGGGCAATTGGTACAACTATATGATTTAAATACCATTGCTGAAAACCGCGAAGCTGCTGATTTTGGGGTCGATGAAAGTCTAAAATTGCCGCTTTCGCACCAGGTTTGAGAACGCGGTGTAATTCTTGCAGACTGCGGGGAATATCTGTAACATTTCTTAAACCATAGCCCATTGTCGCGGCATCGAATTGGTTATCATCGAAGGGTAAATGTAGTACATCAGCTTCTATCCAAGAAATAGCAGGTTGGGGGTACTGGTTTTGGGAACGTTCTTTCGCAGCTGCTAAGAGGTTTGGCGAGAAATCCACACCATGCACCTTTCCCGTAGTTCCGACATATTTAGCCAAACGAAAGGCTAAATCACCACTTCCACAACATAAATCTAGGCAAGTATCTCCTGGTTTAGCAGCACTCCATTTGACTGTCATTTCCTTCCATATCCGATGTTGTCCCAGACTCAACCAATTGTTCAACTCGTCATAAACTGGAGCAATACGGTCAAAAATATCGCGAATTTCTGGATTCATTGGTTAAAA
>REBL01000017.1 GCA_007692755.1 Nodularia sp. (in: cyanobacteria)
GACCATCGAGGTCATAGAAATAAAAACCACGACCTCCCCTTCTATGGTTAATTTCACCTTTGTTTTGATGCATGGGGTCGCTACTGTATTCAATTCCCATTTCTTTGATGCGTGTAAAGATGGCATCAAATTCTTCATCACTGACATGAAAGGCATAATGATGAGATTCAAATCCTTCTCTATCAGCAAAATCAAGAGTTAACTTGTCATTGAGATGCACCGCAGCAAAATGACCCACCGGAGTATCAAGTTTTAGCCCAAAAATTTCTGCAAAAAAGCGTGCCGATTTTTCCTTATCCTTTGCAGGGACTATAGTATGGTCTAAGGTAATTGTCATATGACACCTTCCCTTTGTTTGGGTATTCTTCTTACTTAAATCTGCATAAATGGACAAGTAACCATAGATAAACAATTGTATTTATCACCATAACTTTTGCAGTTTATTTATGGTTGAATTGCCCAAAAATTGATTAATCTTGGTGTAGTTTCTCTATTTTAGCGATTAATTCCCTATTCCCGATTATCAATTTGGGCGCGTTGCAAACTTCCGGAAAAATCAACATACACACTTTTCCATTCTGTGAACACGTCTAAAGCTGTAGTTCCAGCTTCCCGGTGTCCATTACCAGTTTGTTTAACACCACCAAAGGGCAAGTGTACCTCAGCGCCGATGGTAGGGCCATTAATATAAGTGATACCTGCTTCAATGTCGCGCATGGCAGTAAATGCCCGGTTGATATCGCGGGTGTAAACTGAAGAGGAAAGACCATAATTACTATCATTGAGGATGGCGATCGCCTGCTCAAAAGAGGTAACCTTAATTAATGCCACCACAGGCCCAAATATCTCCTCACGGGCTACTCGCATATTGGGCGTAACATCATCTAAAATCGTCGGCTGAAAAAAGTAACCGTTTTCTAATGACCCTGCATCGGCAATTTTCCCCCCAATTAAAACCGTTGCGCCATCCTCACGGGCAATATCCATATATTCGCTGACCCGTTGCAATTGCTGTTGATTAATTATTGGCCCCACCTCCGTCTCAGGGTCATTACCAGCACCCAGGCGTAACTGACTGGTACGTTCTAGAAGCATCGCCGTAAACTTTTCTTTGATGTCACAATGTAAAATCAGGCGACTAGTAGCCGTACATCGTTGACCAGTAGTACCAAAAGCCCCCCAAAGTGCGCCTTCTAAAGCCAGTTCTAAATCAGCATCTTCCATGACAATTTGGGCATTTTTACCGCCCATTTCTAAACAGACACGCTTGTGAGTGCGTCCACAAGTAGCACCAACAAAAGCACCAGTTTCCGAAGACCCGGTAAAAGAAACTAAATCCACATCGGGATGTTCGACTAAAGCTTTCCCCGCTTCTTCACCCAAGCCATGCACCAAATTAACTACCCCATTCGGGAAACCTGCGGCGACAAAAATTTCAATTAATTTAGTTGCACAGGCGGGAGTATCTTCAGCAGGTTTGAGAATTATTGTATTACCACAGACTAAAGCCGGCATTGCTTTCCAACAAGGAATTGCCATTGGGAAATTCCAGGGAGTAATTAAAGCACAAACTCCTATAGGTGTGCGTACCGTCATGGCAAATTTATTCGGCATTTCTGAAGGTGTAGTTTGCCCAAATAATCGCCGCCCTTCACCAGCACTATAAAAAGCGCAATCAATACCCTCTTGCACATCTCCCCTAGCTTCTGTGAGAGGTTTACCCATTTCCCGACTGATTAATTCAGCCAGTTCTTCCTTATGCTGAAGTAATAGTTCTCCCACCCGAAATACATATTCTGCCCTAGCTGGGGCTGGAACTTGTCGCCAACTGCGATAGGCTTGGCGGGCTGCGGCTACGGCGATATTTATATCATCTCCTTGGGAACGGGGAAAAGTAGCCACAATTTCACTCACCACAGCTGGATTACGACTTTCCAGAATGTTTCCTGTGGCGGCGTTTAACCATTGACCATCAATGTAATTCCGGCAAGTTAATGGAGTTTTCATAAATAAAATTTCAGTGTAAATTGTATTTGAGGACTGGTATTTACTACTCAGGGACTGCCAAAAAAAACTCGCAAATTTTCCAAATAATCAACCTCTGTTATTATTCTCAGCGTTCTCTGTGTCTCTGTGGTTCTTCATCTTTTCTCTCAAGCCCAGCAGAAAAGAGTAATAAAACTATGGTACTAAAGCCAATACCCCCACAGGAGAACCCGAACCATCCCGCAACCTCAAAACACCAATCATTAAAGTGCTACCCTTTGCTGGTAGCTGCTGCAAATTGGTGAGATTTTCCAAAATAATCCGTTGCTGTGCTAATACCAGACGGTTAATACTAAAACTGCTGTCTTTTCCAGGGTCTACCCCATGCGTATCAATACCTAAACCCGCAATTTGCCGTTGTTCTAAAAGAAACTGAGTTGCATCATAGCCAAAACCGGGAAAGTGCATAATTCCTTCCGCATCTGGGTTAAAAAAGGCAGTTTTATCTAACCATTTATTTTGCCAGCCAGTATGAAGTAGCACCACACTACCAAAAGCAATTTTACCGTGTTTATTCTCCCAAGCCAGAATATCGGCAATAGTCAAGGCGTAATCAGGATTTACCGTTGCGGTTTCGCAAATATCGATAACTACCCCAGGTAATACCAGTGACTCAGGCGAGTATTGGTCAATTCCT
>REBL01000002.1 GCA_007692755.1 Nodularia sp. (in: cyanobacteria)
ATCGAGTTTTATCTTATAGTAATGCGGCACACAATCCTCCCTTGTGGTGGCACGCAGCCACGAAAACCATTACTCGCTTGGATACTTTGGGAATGCTGATTGGTTTAGATGCTAACAGCCAATACGAAGATGCCCAGGCACAGTTAGAATCTGGAGATACAGTAATTTATTATACAGATGGTTTGACCGATGCGGCTGCTGCCAGTGGCGATCGCTTCGATGAAGAAAATTTTGTTGCTGCCTTTCACGCCGCTTGCAGGTATTACAGTAGCCCACAGGAAATTGTGGATTATCTGTTTGACCAAGTGTTGCAATTTATCGGTGCTGAAAAGCAAAACACCGATGATATGACCTTAGTTGTCCTCAAAATTCAATAGACATACATCTCTACAACCGATGAGCAGCGGGCATCTTTGCCCGCTCTACAAGGAATTTGGGGATATTTTTTGATTGTAAAGTTTCTTATACCACTATCATTTCCGGTTCTGTTTTAGACAGAGTACCAAAAAAGTCATAGCGATCTAGGGCTTCCATGATTCCCCAAGCATAATGACCTTCGGCAAAGTAAATTTGGGGATAGCCACGCAATTTTTCCAGTTCGGGGCTGTAGTTACCCACAATCACAGCTAGGGTATTCCCAGACAGCATTGATTCATCATTACCAGATGCACCTGCTACTAAGAATCGTTTAATGGGTAATCCCCACTTCAAGGCACAATAACGAATAGCATCTCCTTTAGAAGCCCGGATGGGTAACAAATCAAGATACATATTATGGCTGTAAATTCCTTTGACGTGCAGCCTACGCCGTCGCAGATGACGCATGATTTCCTTAAAGCTTAAGGATTTGGCTTCATCAATAAAGTAGCTGAGTTTAAACTTACCTTGAGATTCCTGGGGTTGCAGCCCGACTCCGGGTAGTTCCTCCATAGCTTGACGAACAGCGTCAGCGTTCCAATGGTAGCTAATATGTCTTTGCCAGTTCGTATCTGGGACTACCTGCGGCCCATAATAGATTTCACTACCTGCCGAGACAATCAGCAAGTCTGGTCTGGGAAAATGCCATTCTTCCAACATTTCTAAGGAACTGTTGAGGTTGCGCCCAGTCGCAATTCCCACCCCAGTTGATTGGCCTTCGTTCCGCAGTCGCTCAATGAGTTTGTGTAAGGCTTCCTGGTCACCTAACAGAGTGTTATCGATTTCGCAAACCAGAAAACGATCTGCGGTTGGTAAGCGGTTTTGGTCGGGAATATTCCAATCAGGGAGGTCAGTGGCTAAGGCTTTTGCCAGGGGACTCAACATAGATTTGACTCGTCGTTGCGGTAACTGTTCCACTTGTTCGAGATAACGCTCTACGTGACTCTGCCAAGAGAAATTTTCTCGGACTCTATCTAACCCATTTTGAGACCATGTTTGCCATTGTTCTTTATCTGTGAGTGCTGTTCGCAGACCATCCTGAATTTGTTTAATATCTAGAGGGTCAATCAACATCCCATTTTCGCAAGCTTCCAGGATATCTCTGGGACCACCATCTGATGTCGCAATAATTGGCACACCGCAGGCTGTAGCTTCAATTAAAGTCAGACCAAATGGCTCAGTTAATGCCGGGTTGATAAAAACTCCCTGCGTTTTCGCCAACAATCGATATAAGTCAGCGACCTCATCGGAACGGTGGTGTTTCGGATAGGCGACGTATCCGTAAAGGTCGTAGCGGTCAATTAACTGAAAAATTTCTGTAAGGACTTGGCGTGGCCCCGATTCCATCGAAGTGATATCATCTCGATTGCCTAAAATCAGGACTAAATTCGCTAAATGACGCAATTCTGGGTCTTCACCATAGGCCTTAACCAAAGTAGCCACATTTTTCCGCACAGCTGGACGAGAAAGCGCCATAATCATGGGCTTTTCCGGGTTATTGAGAAATCTTTTTAAATCTTGATAAATAGGTGGTTCCTGCCAATTTTCCGGAACCGGGTAAAATTCTTTCAGTGCCACTCCCGGAGGAATTACAACCATTCTATTTGGTTGATAATGGTCGTAAATTCCGTATTGCTGCGTCACCTCTTGATTGGTACTGGCGATGACTAATGCGGCACTCGCCAGAGTCGTTTCTTCGGCTTCAATTCGTGTACTAATATGATAAGTGCTTTCAATAGTTTCCTTTTTCGTGCCATGCTCTAAAAGTCGTTGTTGTTTCACCCGTCCGAGGGAGTGACCAGTATGCACCAGTGGTACACCTAACCAACCAGCAACCCGACAGCCCACATATCCAGCATCGGCGTAATGGCTATGAATCACATGGGGTAATTTTCCCACTTGGCGCAGATGCTTGAGTAATTCATCTGCAAAATTATCTAAATGCGGCCAAAGAACTTCTTTGCGGAGATAACGACGCGGCCCGCAGTTAACACGAATAATTTGGGCTTTGTCACTCAGAACTTCTATCGGTTGAGCATAATCGGAACTAACTTTGGGATCATTAACTAAACGGGTAACCAGGTCTACGCGTTCTACTTTTGGGTTTGCTGCTAAAGCTTGAGCAAGTTCTAGAGCATATTTAATTTGTCCCCCTGTGTCCGCATCTCGTCCTAATTCTAAATTTTTACCACGAATTAAGCCGTGAACGCTGACTAGTAGAATATACAACCCTGGGCTATTTGACATTTTGCATTCCTCA
>REBL01000128.1 GCA_007692755.1 Nodularia sp. (in: cyanobacteria)
AACAGCCTAATGGCAATATTGTTAGTAACAATATTTTTAGGCATAAATACAGCTGTCTGGACTTCTCCTAGTAACGCCGCCCTGCCATCTGGAAATCCCATTACTGAAGGCAAGGCTTTATTAAGGTATGCACTCCCCATTGAGAATAAACCAGTCCGGCGATTGCAAGCCAGTTTAGAAGATATCTCTACCCAACTGCGGGCAAATCGGCGGTGGGGTGCTATGTCTAGCGACCTGAAAAAAGCATCACGCATTCTCGATAGACCTAACCAAATCCTAGCAAGCGTTCCCGAAGAACGCCAACCCCAAGCCGAAGCTTGGATTGCTGAATTGAAATCCGGCGTGGATTCACTGCGAGAATTGGTAAAAGTTAAAGACAAAGAACAAATTCTTGAAGGTAGAAATACACTGCTGGATATAGTCACCCTCTTAGAAGAGTCAATGGTGACAGAATTCCCTTTTGAAGTGCCTGCCCAATATAATAACCTCCCTCAACTCAAAGGTCGGGCCACAGTGGCAATGAAAACCAGCAAAGGCGACCTGACTATGGTGGTAGATGGTTATAGCGCCCCGGTCACAGCTGGTAACTTTGTTGATTTAGTGCAACGAGGTTTTTACGACGGCTTAAAATTTACCCGTTCGGAACAATCTTACGTCTTGCAAACTGGTGATCCCCCAGGAAAAGAAGTCGGTTTCATTGATCCAAAAACTGACAAATACCGTGCCGTGCCTTTAGAAGTCTTGGTTGAAGGCGATGAGGAACCCACTTATGGCATTACTCTCGAAGAAGCTGGGCGTTATCTTGATATGCCAGTTCTGCCCTTTTCTTCCTTTGGCGCATTGGCAATGGCTCGCCCCGAAACAGAAGTAAATGGAGGTTCATCGCAATTTTTCTTCTTTTTGTTTGAGCCAGAACTCACTCCTGCGGGACGAAACCTGTTAGACGGTCGCTATGCCGTTTTTGGCTATCTCACTGAAGGCAAAGAAATTTTGGATAAGCTCAAAGAGGGTGACAAAATTGAATCAGCAACTGTAATTCAGGGAATAGAAAACTTAGTTGAGCCGCAAGCAGCCTAAAAAACTGCTAAGTCTAGATATAAGAGTTTGAGGAGTTGTTAAATTACTACTCCTCTTTTTTTTAGATGAGATTACCTGCTTCTAAAACCTGCTCTACAGCGATTGAGCATCCCAACTGACTTTTAGACGATAGATACCTTTATCCTAATTTCCGGGTGCAGGGGGAAAAGATTGTTACTTCCCAATAACTAATGACCAATGACCAATGACCAATGACCAATGACCAATGACTAAAGTTAAAGATATTGGCGAACAAGGTGTTTTAAAAAAATTGCAGCGTTTCTGTCCTCCAGGAATGATTGGCGATGATGCAGCAGTTCTTTTAACGACACCAAATCAATCCTTAGTAGTGACAACAGATGTCCTCGTGGATGGCGTGCATTTTAGCAATGTCACCACATCCCCAGAAGATGCTGGTTGGCGGGCTGTGGCTGCTAATTTATCCGATTTGGCTGCAATGGGGGCTGATCCTATCGGAATCACCATCGGCTTGGGACTACCTGGGGAAGCTATGGTGAGTTGGGTTGAGTCCTTATACCAGGGCATGACAGAATGCCTCCAGAAATACAATACCGTAATTGTGGGTGGTGATATCGTGCGATCGCCTGTAACAACTATTTCTATTACCGCCTTTGGTCAAGTTGCTCCCCAGAGGATTATCCGCCGTTCTGCGGCTCAATTGGGTGACGCGATCGTCGTCACGGGCGTTCATGGAGCATCCCACGCTGGCTTACAACTGCTCTTGCATCCCGAATTAAGACAAAACCTCACCGATACAGAACAAAGGACGCTGATCACAGCACACCAGCGTCCGCAACCCAGATTAGATGTTTTACCCTTACTCTGGCAAATCCTCGAATCCTACCCCCCATCTTCCCATCCCCATATCGCCGGCATGGACAGCAGCGACGGCTTGGCAGATGCGATTTTGCAAATTTGTCGTGCCAGTGGGGTTGGCGCTGTCCTAGAAACCAAGCAAATCCCCTTACCAGCAACTTTTAACCACTGGCTGACACCAGAAAAATCTCTGGAATATGCCCTTTACGGTGGCGAAGACTTTGAATTAGTGCTGTGCTTACCAGAAGTTCTCGCCCATACTTTAGTATCAAAACTCGGTGAAAGCGCCGCCATAGTTGGAACTATTACAACAGGTTCCCAAGTAATACTGCACGACCAACAAAAAAAATTCCCCGACCAAGTTTTAACTCTAGGCCAGGGATTCCAACATTTCACTCATTGACATGAAATTCATCACCGATGACTAATGACCGATGACTAATGACCAATGACTAATAACTAAGCCCATTTTGCGGCTACTAGTTCTGCCAAATCTAGAACTCGTTGGCTGTAACCCCACTCATTGTCATACCATGCCATAACTTTCACCAAGTCATTACCCATGACTATGGTCAAGCTGGAATCGATAATTGAAGAAGCATCACTACCTTGATAATCAGAAGATACTAGTTGTAGTTCGCTGTAGTCCAAAATGCCTTTGAGTGGCCCTTGAGAAGCATCTTTGAGCGCTTGATTAACTTCTTCAGTAATAGTACGCTTCTCAACCTGAACTACGAAATCTACCATTG
>REBL01000153.1 GCA_007692755.1 Nodularia sp. (in: cyanobacteria)
GTGCTGATGGACAAATTGCCAAAGCTGGAGGGCGCGTTGTGAAAAATGTTGCCGGATACGACTTGATGAAGTTATTCACTGGTTCTTACAGCACATTAGGAATAATTAGTCAAGTAACTTTTCGCGTGTATCCCCTAGCCGAAACATCTGGTACGGTGGTATTAACCGGCACAGCAGAAGCTATATCCCAAGCGGCAAATACTCTCCGCAGTTCCGCGTTAACACCAACTCAAGCTGATTTGCTTTCCCCTCAACTAACTTCTACGTTAGGCTTAAATCAGGGGTTGGGATTAATTGCACGTTTCCAAAGTATTAGTGAAAGTGTTAAGGAACAGTCAAATCGATTGTTGGCAGTGGGGGAAAAGTTGGGTTTACATGGGACAATTTATGTGAATGAACATGAAGCCTCTCTATGGCAAAGATTGCGAGAAATAATGGATGATTCGGTTACAGATTCTGCCATTACCTGCAAAATAGGAGTGTTACCGACTGCGGCTGTGGAGCTTTTAAATCAGGCTGAATTGGGTTTGATTCATCTGGCTAGTGGTTTGGGATGGTTGCAATTTGAGGATGAAAGTCGAGTTTTAAAAATGCGCGAGCTTTGTGAATTTAATAGAGGTTTTTTGAGTATTTTAACAGCACCAAATAGGGTTAAAGAGGTAATGGATGTTTGGGGTTATTCTGGTAATTCTTTGCAGGTGATGCGCCAAATTAAGGCTCAGTTTGATAGTAAGAATATTTTAAGTCCTGGTCGGTTTGTGGGGGAAATTTAACGTTAGCGTAGCGTGCGCGCAGCGCATACCGCCAAGTCGCCAAGGTCGCCAAGGAAGAGAGGAAGAATTTAAATATGCAAGTTTCTGATAGTTCTGTGAATGATACTGCTAAGATTAAGAATTTAAAGGGTTTTGATGTTAGTCAGCCACCTGATCCGAAGTTGATTGATAGTTGTGTACATTGTGGTTTTTGTCTGGCTACTTGTCCCAGTTATCGGGTAATTGGTAAGGAGATGGATTCTCCCAGGGGACGCATCTATTTAATGGATGCTATTAATAAGGGTGAAATTGCGCTGAATACGGCAACTGTAGAACATTTTGATTCTTGTTTGGGTTGTCTGGCTTGTGTGAGTACTTGTCCTTCTGGTGTGCAGTATGACAAGTTGATTTCTGCTACTCGTCACCAAGTTGAACGCAATTATTCCCGCAGTTTACCAGATAAGCTGATTCGACAACTGATATTTTCTTTGTTTCCTAATCCTGATTTATTACGCTTGTTTTTGTTTCCTTTGCTGGTTTATCAAAGGTTGGGTTTACCAAAGTTGGTGCGGGCTACAGGGTTACTGAAAAAAGTATCTCCCCGTTTGGCTGCAATGGAATCAATTTTACCAAAAATTACTCTTCAATCTTTTCAAGATAATTTACCTGATGTAATTCCCGCCCAAGGTGAGAAGCGTTACCGAGTTGGGGTAATTTTGGGATGTGTGCAACGGCTGTTTTTTTCGCCTATTAATGAAGCAACTGTAAGAGTTTTAACGGCTAATGGTTGTGAGGTTGTAATTCCCAAATCTCAAGGTTGTTGTGCGGCGCTTCCGGAACACCAAGGACAAACGGAACAGGCGAAAACTTTAGCTAGACAAATGATTGATAGTTTTGCTAATACCGATGTCGATTTTGTAATTATCAATGCTGCTGGTTGCGGTCATACTTTAAAAGAATACGGTCACATTTTACAAGATGACCCAGAATATAAAGAGAAGGCTGAGGCGTTTGCTGCTAAGGTGAAAGATGCTCAAGAGTTTTTAGTCAATGTGGGCATGACAGCCAAACTATCACCATTAACTGATAAACCTTTAAATTTAGTTTATCAAGATGCTTGTCATTTATTACATGGACAAAAGATTAGTGTGCAACCGCGTCAAATGTTACGCCAAATTCCCGGAGTCAAGTTAAGGGAACCCATAGATGCAGCTTTGTGTTGTGGTAGTGCTGGGGTTTATAATATGCTGCAACCAGAAGTTGCTGAAGAATTAGGACAGCAAAAGGTGCAGAATTTATTAAATACTGGTGCAGAGTTAATTGCTTCGGCTAATCCTGGTTGTACATTGCAAATTACTAAACATCTGCAATTGCAAGGTAAAACAATTTCCGTTATGCACCCAATGGAGTTATTAGATTATTCAATTCGGGGTGTGAAATTGTCTGAGTGAGATAGACAAGGGCGGGCAAGATGTCCGCCCCACAAGATTTATCATATTAAAATGGGTATTTCATTTACTTACAAAGTGCTGTAAATTTTCAACTCAAAACCTATAATGTAGGTTGGGTAGAGGCTTTGTGAAACCCAACATTTTTGCTGGCGTTAGGTTGCGCGTTCCTTAACCCAAGCGACACCAATACATTTTTTTTAGAAGTATTCATGCAAACTTGATTTGCGAATTACAAACCTAAACCCAAAAGCTGAGAAATCAACGGCAAAAGCTTACTACATTCTTCAACTAACTTAGTCGCACTGGGTAAACTAGCAACAGTCCCCTTCAAAATCTTCACAGCCGTTTTCGCCGCCTTTTGCATCGCCCCCTCTTGCGGACTTTTCCCCGCTTCCGCCAAAGTCTTCACCTGTTCCAACGCCTCAGCTTTATCTTCTTGAGATAAGTCTTTCTCAGCCTCAATCGCTGCTTGCAATTGCGCCAACAATTCCTTAACTCCGGGCTTATCGGGTTCAGGTGAACTTGGCAACTCATTAATAGTATTTGTCACCGTACCACTAATTTCACCTAAATTAATTTGTCCGCTATTATTTAAAGTGCCGCTATTTTCAAATTTACGGCTGTAATCATTACTGTTATTCATAGGTTTACTTTCTAGTTTATTATCAACTTGAACATTAATAGATTGATTCGCTAACAACATAAACATCTCTAGATTTTTTGCACTTTGTTGACGATGAAAGGCTATATCCTCTTCTTTGGCTTGTAATAATGCCTTAGATTTTTCTTCTCCAGCTTGAAGTCCCAATTGATAAGAGTGGGTAAAATCACTATGAATCTTTTCTTTATCAGCACCTTCAGGAACACCGACTTTAACAACGACTACCCCATCACCTTTATTTTCAAAACTTTGTAAGGCTAATTCTGTGTCTTGATTTTGGTTCTGCACATTTTGAAAAGTATCAAAAAAATCCTTCCAATCAAAGCCATTACGGAAAATTAAATCAACCGTATTTAAAACCTCTTCAAATAGTTTGCTAAATTCTCCTGGTTGAAATTCGCCACTACTGGGACGGCGTTCGCGGTCATCGGTTCCAGGTTTGGGGTGTTCTAGAAGATAGACAAAGCGACAATCAACATTATTTAACTTAGTTGTACTTTCAATATTCCAAGCTTCTACACAAGCACCTGTCATTTGGGCGCTGGTGAAATTAGTACCCACAGCTTGAGCTAGAGTTAAATTTGCCCACTCTAAACAAGCTCCTTGGAAAGTAGCATCTGTAGTATTCGCATCTTTAAGATTTGCCTCTTTTAAGTCTGCACCTATAAGGTTAGCGCCTTTGAGGTTAGCGCCAAGATATGATTTTTCTCTACCATTGCAGCTGACGAGTAAATTAAGAACATTTCGTTTAGCTAATATTGAGTCTCCAACTCTAGCAAGGTCAAGTTTTTTGACTTCATAAAACCGAGTGCGTGTGAGGTTGGCTTTTCTAAAATCTGTATTTCTGAGAATTGCACCAGTTAAATCAGCATCAGTTAAATCAGCATCACGAAAGCTAGTTCCACCTGTCGCAGCAAAGGCGATGGTAAATGAGCGAACCCAAACTTCTTTTCCATTTCCAGTGAGACTACGCCAGCCAATGTAAGCACTAAATAATGTAAAGGCTCCGGCTACGGCTCCGGCTCCGGCTCCGGCTAAGGCTCCGGCTACGGCTCCGGCTACGGCTAAGGCTACGGCTACGGCTAAGGCTACGGCGAAGGCTCCGACTCCGACTCCGGCTCCGGCTACGGCGAAGGCTCCGGCTCTGGCTCCGGCTACGGCGAAGGCTCCGGCTCCGGCGAAGGCTACTAAACCTGCTGTTAAACCCTTACGAAGGGTAATAAAACAAAAAACCAGCAGCACAATTAGGCCGACTATCCCCATGATGAACTCTTGATTATCATCATTGGGTTTATAAATATATGTTACCAATACACCGAGGAAGATGGAGAAAAGCCCTGAGACTGCCGACATCAGCCATGAGGCTATGAGCAACCCAATTGTCCAACGTCGCTGTAGTCCGGCTTTAGCACCTGTAAAATCCGCATCTTTAAGAATCGCGTGGGTAAAATCTGTTCCGCGAATATCCGCCTTGCTAAAGTTGACTCCAGTCAGGTTTTGACCTTTAAAAGAGCGACCTCGGAGATTTTGACCAGCGTAGTTGTCTGGCGGCATAATCGCGTCAGTATGAGGTTATTACTGAGATTATATACAAATTCGCTCTGTAATATTCCAGATTTTGTGCATATTGGCTGAAATTAACCAGATCCCCAACTTCTTTAAGCTAATCCAAATAATCCAATAACTTCTTGTGGTGCGGGCATCTTGCCCGCTACGCTACGGTTAACACCATCAACCGCCAGCCTTTATTTAATTTCTCGCTGGTTATCTAGCCACTGTAAAGTCCGATTCCAAGCCCACCAAATATCAGGATCTTCGGCTTGACGTTGACCTGCTTTGCTACTTACATAACCCACATGACCACCATGAGGAGTCAGCCACAAATCTAAGGCGGGATTACTCGCACAAGCAATTTCTAACTCAGGGATGATGTCTGGGTGAAACAAGGGGTCATCGGCAGCATATAAAATTAAGGTGGGTTTGGAAATCTGCGGCAACAATTGTAAAGCACTACTGGCTTGATAATATGCTTCTACTGAGTCAAAACCCAATCTGCTAATTACCAGTTCGTGGTCAAAACCCCAGATACTATTGGCTCGTTCAATCGCGGCTGGGTCAATTGTGCCAGGATGCAAATCATGTATTCGCCATGCTAGTTGTTTCAATTTACGGGCGATCGCCTTCTCTAAATATTTACCGATAGGTTGTTGTACTAAATATTCAAGCGATCGCCACGAATCCAAACTGGGACAAATCACCACCCCACCACCAATATCACTGTCTCGTAAGCCTAAAAATTCACCGTCTTGAATCAAATCAGTGGCAGTTTTTACTCCCCACAATGCCAATTGTCCCCCCAGAGAAAACCCTGTAAACCAAAACTTACTAGGGCATCCCATTTTTGCGGCGGCGGCGGCAATTCGCACAAAATCTTCCCCCTCATACAAACCATCGGAGGTCAAAGTCGGAGACAACTCGGCAGTTTTGCCGTGGGCGCGCCAATCAAATAAAACTACCGCATATCCTTGAGCGTATGCTTTCCGCCCCAAGAGTCTCAAAAACCATTGTTGGTCTAGATCACCTGTAATCCCATAAGTAGCAATAATAGTACTATGAGCATTTTTTGGTATTGCCACCCAAGTAAAAATCGGTACACCCTGCCCACCAATCAGCACAGTTGTATGGTATGGCGGCTCTGAAAGTAGAGTGGTTTGTTGCCAATAACGTTCTCCCCACAAAGCAGTGTAAACAGTCATTGCCACACCATTTTTGAGAAACCGGGGCGGATTGTAGGCAGAATAACACAACATATCTGGAATTTAGAGTACCTTAGTTCTGATTCCACCATCCTTTAGTTTTAAACTTTATGCTAGATTTGAATGTTTTTTATAATCAAGATAAAAATCTTTGTATCTATCCAAGGTTCTTATTTATCCTTAATTAAGTAGTAATAATTTTTTAAATAATGCCCAGGATTCTTGTTATAGACGATGACGCGGCAATTTCAGAACTCGTTGCCGTCAACTTGGAAATGGCTGGCTACGATGTCAGTCAAGCTGAAGATGGTATCAAAGGTCAAGCGTTGGCGCTACAGCTTCAACCCGATTTGATTATGCTTGACCTGATGTTGCCTAGAGTAGACGGATTTACAGTTTGCCAACGCCTACGGCGAGATGACCGCACAGCCGAGATTCCCGTGTTGATGCTCACTGCTTTAAGCCAAACTCAGAATAAAGTTGAAGGTTTCAATGCTGGTGCTGATGATTACCTCACCAAGCCCTTTGAAGTAGAAGAGCTGTTAGCACGGGTGCGGGCATTATTGCGGCGGACTGACCGCATTCCCCAAGCCGCAAAACACAGCGAAATTCTCAACTATGGGAATTTGACTCTGGTTCCAGAAAGATTTGAGGCGATATGGTTCAATGAAACCGTAAAATTGACTCACCTGGAATTTGAGCTACTCCACTGTTTACTGCAACGCCACGGTCAGACAGTTTCCCCCAGCGAAATTCTGCGGGAAGTTTGGGGTTATGATCCAGATGATGACATTGAAACCATTCGAGTGCATATCCGCCACTTGAGAACCAAACTCGAACCAGACCCCCGTCACCCTCGCTATATCAAAACAGTCTATGGTGCAGGATATTGTCTAGAATTGCCCGGCTTACCTCAATCAAATGAGGGGGCTTCAGCATCGGTGGTTGAGTGAAATTTCTCCAGGATTTCATCTACAAAAAACTGTCCTCAGCTCATTTTCGCATCTGTACTTGGATTCGCCACCTACCCTTGGGGATGGCCTTTACTCTACGAGCTGCCACCCTCCAGAGTACAGGGTGTTAAAAGTTACTATGTTGCTAAGAAAATTCGCAAGGAGGAGCCAGCGTTGCATCCGGCTTTCCCACCCCAAATAATGGGGCTGGTGTTCCTCCAGGCGAACTTCTGACCGTGTACACACAAGTTGAAACATCTTACCTACATTGGCTTGAAACTCGTAGTTATGGATGCTAGTCCTAACGCACCGAGAATCTGAGATGGTGCGTTGCGCTACGCGACAACACACCCTACATAAAAGGATTGAGAGTTTTAATCATTTGTGTGTATACCGTAGGGCGACTTTCTGAATGACCATTTCAACTGAGATGCTTCAACAGTGCGATGAATGTGCATTCCCAAACTAGGCGCGGTTGGGCGTAACAAAGTAAGGATTTACGAACTTGTTCTAGCTTGTGAATAATTTCTGGTTGATGCCACTGTTTCCAGTAGGATTGTTGCAGATAATCAACTAACCATAGTTGTGCTTCTGTATCTAAATCTTGAGCGATAGTCTTGGCTAAGGCTAAGGCGTGGCGATAGGATGAAGGTACTTTGGTGACATCTTGGAGTAAAGTCTCAGGAATTATTTGTAATTGCTCATAGGATGCGATCGCACTTCCTGGACTACCAGCAGCTATACTCAATACAGTCTGATGCTGCAAAATTTCCTCATGTCCTGTTTGGGTGAGTACCTGAGTTAAAGACTGGGTATCCAAGCGATAAAAAGGAATCCGTTGACAGCGTGAGACTAAGGTCGGCAAAACCGACTCAGGGGATGGTGCAATCAAAATCAAGGTCGCCTGTCCTGGTTCTTCCAAGGTTTTCAGCAAAGCATTAGCTGCTGATTCTGCCATTGTTTGGGCTGACTCCAGCACCACCACATTTCGCGGTGCTTCCAAGGGGGGACGGCCGAGAAACTCCGTAATTTCCCGAATTTGCTCTAGCCTAATCACAGGCGGGGCTTTACGCTTGAGTTTTTTCTCGGCTGCTTCTGCAACTGTGAGGCGTTTTCCCTCGTGTTGGTAGGTCGGCTGTACCCACCACAAATCTGGATGGTTCCCTTGACGCAAACGATTCTGTAAAGTAGCGACATGACGCGTCTGTGCAGAAAATAGCAATTCCACAAAACACCGGGCTGCGAGAGTTTTACCCACACCATCTATCCCGACAAATAGATAGGCGGGGGCTACCCGGTTTTGTTTGACAGCCTGAGACAGTAATTCTATAGCTTGTTGCTGCCCTAAAAGTGGCGCAAATGGATCAATAGTCATTAGTCAATTGTAGATTGACTTGTGAGTTTTGTTACTGACCAACTTGTAGGATTTTCTTCGGTGCTGCGCTTCACCTCGGTAATTACGAACTACCGACCCGTAGTGTGTCGGAGCCTCTACGGTAACTTGGGAATTGTTTGGCTCATTCATCTGCTTTTTACACTTAAATTCAGTATTTTTCACTTGCCTGCATTTAACCAAACTATATGTAAAAAATTAGCGCCCAGAAAATAATTATGCTGAGATTAATTGTGAAATAAGACTGATAACATGATTATTGTCTGTACGGTTGTTTGCTTAGTTTTAGTGCAGATGTGTCGGTAGATATCCGAGGATTAGTTTGTTTAAAAAGCAATTATCTCTACTGAGTTCTCTTTTCATGATTTGTATATTTTTGGACTTAATGGTGTTAGTTAATTCAGTAACATGAGATAAGAATCATACTTATGATAACAGTTCATCATACAAATATTTATAGAAATGGACATAATTTATGACCTATGTTGGAATATTTTTTAATACTCTAATTTGCTTTATCGATTTAAATAATTCAGCCTCCATCTGAGGCTCAATGCCTACCATAGAGGGGTAAAACGTAATTTTTAGAACAGATATTACAGTAATAAATGAGACAAATAATTGTGCGGAGCATGAGTATTTAATACATTTATAGGATTAGCAAATGCTATTTCTTGGCTCGATACTTTTGCATGAATTTTTCCACTAACAAATACTCAATAGTTTGATCATTATTTTTTAATTGACTTTAATAAATACAAAAACTACCCGGAGATTTTTGCTGTCTTCATGAATTCTTTAGGTGTAAATACAGAGTTTAATTGTTGATAGATGCGGTCAAAAGCCTTCTGAAATGATGTTTTGGATTTTCAGTTCAGAGATTAACAGATTTGTTTGACTTTGATTTTTCTGTAAAGTAGCTGAAAAAAGCTTCTCAAACCTTCAAAACAACTCTTACCATCAGCAGCGTAGACAACAAAAACCACAAAGTTCATTTCTAAAGGAAAGTAACACAATGGCTAACGTAAATGTATTGGCAAAGTTATCACTAGCTACAGCCGGAGCAGCAGTAGTTGCACTATCAGTAGCAGGAACCGCTCAAGCTTCTTCTGGATTTGCAGGAAGTTATGATCCCACCAATTGGAATTTCAATAATACCAATGCTAATGGATTTGTAAATACAACTGGCGCTCCCGCATCAATTACCATAACAGGTGGTAATAATGGTAGTGGCCAACCCGGTCAAACTGCTTACACCACAACTGCTGCTGCTAGTGGTCTGGTGAGCTTTGATTGGAGCTATGAAACTGATGATCTTGATGGATCTAGCTTTGATCCTTTTTTCTTTCTTCTCGATGGTGTATTTACGCAAATATCCGTTAATGGATTATTTGACACGCAAACTGGTATGTTTAGTCAGTTCGTGAACGAGGGAAATACATTCGGCTTCGCAGTTAATACAACCGACAACGCGTTGGGTGCTGCGTCTGCTACAATTTCCAACTTCCACGCTCCCCAAGCTGTACCCGAACCGACTTCTATGATTGGTATCTTAGGCTTAGGTGCTTTCGGTGTCACATCTCTTCGCAAGCGCAAACAGCAAGCGACAGTTAAAGCGTAAATTGACCAATTTGGACGAAAAGTGCTACATCTCCCGTTGCAATCCGGGAGAGTGAGCAACCACACCTGACTTTAATATAAATTAAATTAATTCATGCTGTGTCAGTCTTACGCTGGCATGGCAATTTTAATTTTTCGAGTTACAGAACATAGCCGAAAAATGTTGGTTAGAAATGGAAAATGTGAAACTCCAGCCGAAAGCCACAATTGCTAACCACTTTGGGCAGATGTCAGATGCAAAAATAGAGCGCACGAAGCAGCATAAATTGTTGGAATAATGACCAACGGTATCTGTGCAGTCAATCTTTTGCATATATTTACGCATGAATCAATTTATACGGCTGGAAAAACATATAGTAGTAAATAGTAACAGGGTATATTTATTAGTGCATAGTATATCTTTAAATATAAAAACAGAGTTTTACCGTTGGCAAATGCGGTCAAAAGCCTTTTGGAGTCATGTTTTTGCTCTTCGCTTTCCAAATTAATCGCTTTGTCTAAATATAAATTTCCTGTGAAGTAGCTGAAAAAAGCTTTTCAATACTTAAAAATGCGTATTATTATCAGCAGCATAGAGCAAGAAAAACCACACAGTTCATTTTTAAGGAGAACCAAACAAGATGGCTACAGTAAATTTACTAGCAAAGTTATCAATGGCTACAGCCGGAGCAGCAGTAGTTGCACTATCAGTAGCTGGAACGGCTCAAGCTTCTTCTGGATTTTCAGGAGATTATGATCCAATCAATTGGGATTTAACTAACACCAATACTAATGGATTTGTAAATACAACTAACGCTCCCGCGTCAATTAGCGTCACAGGTGGAAACCGAGGTTTCTTGGCGTTCGGCGGCGGTCAAACTGCTTATACAACAACTGCTGTTGGTAGTGGTGAGGTTAGCTTTGATTGGAGCTATAACACTAATGATATACGTGGAGCTACTAGCTTTTTTGGATTGCCCCTCGATCCTTTTGGCTACCTTCTCAACGGTGTATTTACACAATTAACCTCTGGTTCCTCTAGTAACCAAAATGGTGTTTCTAGTTTTTTAGTGAACGAGGGAGATATATTCGGCTTCGCAGTTAATACGAGGGATAACCTATTTGGTCGTGCAACGGCTACCATTTCTAACTTCCACGCTCCCCAAGCTGTCCCTGAACCTGCTTCTATGATTGGTCTCTTAGGCTTAGGTGCTTTTGGTGTTACCTCTCTTCGTAAGCGTAAACAACAAGCGACAGTTAAAGCATAAGTCCTAATTAAACTAAATTAAATTAACTCCTGCTGTGTTAGTTCTATCCTGACATGGCGGTCTTTTCATTTATCAGTCCAGTCTAGAGAGATAATTGAGTTTCAGTTACCCACTATATCGGCGTTAACTCACAACTGAAAGCCAATGACTGTTAAATATTTGTGGCGGGTCTAAATCCCCCACGATACATTTCGATAACTGATAATTGTTCACTGATTTAAGCGATACTGCCGCGTTTTCTGGCTTCTTTGTAAGAAGTTCCTACATTTCGCAAGCCAGCTTTAATCATTTGTCTTTCTAACAGGGCGAAGAACCGAGTTCTATCCCCACCTCTTACCACTGCTTGATTATGCGCTTCAGCTATAGCCACAGGGTAGCCATAGCCTTTCTGTACCTGCGCCAACATTAATCCCAATGCTTGGTTAAACATATCTGTATTCTCAGCTACCCAGGAAGGAACTTCTATGCGGGCAATTTCACTGCCTACGTGGACATGGCAAAAGTAAACGCTTTGCTCTCCATAGAGTTCTAAAATCCGGTTATTGCTACGCCACAGTGGCCCCCGTTGTCCTGGTTGCAGTTTGCTTCCCCAAAGAGTAGTATCTCGCAAAGTGTCAAAAAGTTTACAAGGTACTTTGTCTAGTTGGTCTGGACAATAACTTTTACAATCGGGGACTGGATGGGGACAAGCTAACAACCGTAGGAAGTTGGTACAGTCGATATTGCGAGAGGCGCTAAGATATCCCATGACCGGAATTTTCGCTGCATTCAACTGTTGCCATGCTTCCAGAATTGGGGGTAAGATGCGATCGCGTGCATCCATTGGCAATTGTTCCAAAAACCAGTAAATTAAGGAACCATCAACCATTGCTAAAGCTGGGGCTTCTCCTTTCGACGCACAAGCCAATTCTGCCAAAACTGTGGTTTCGGAAGCAGTCCGACGGTAACCCATCCATTCCTCGGTTTTAATTCCCCATTGCCGAGACACATATAAATCTTCTGGGCGATAAAATACTTCTGGTAAACTATCAAGTAATGGTTGGCGATTTTGTCCATAGTGTAAAACGACTCTACCGATATTCAACAGATAACAATAGGCAATTTCATGATGGTTGGGGGCAATTTGGGAACCGTCGGTAGATATGACTGTATGTACTTTCGGCGGGACGGGGATATCAATACAGGTTTCTAGTGGCTCAATTGGTGTAGCATTAGCAAATATAATGCGATCGCGCCATTTTTCCTGACGTTCAATTAAATCTTCTTGACACTCATAAGCATTTTGCAGATGTTGTTGCGCCAATTCCAAACGCTGGCGACTAGCAGCAGCCTCTAAGGTCAGATGCTGACTTAAACCCTGCATTTGTCGCGCCAATTTTGTGAGATCAAGCATAAAAAAATTGCTAAATTTACAAAATATTCAATTTGTCGTGGATTGACACAGCTGATTTTGTGCATAAATATAAATATTGTGAGGTAAGCTCTATAGCCCACCCAGAACAGGCAAGACTTGTACTGAGCTTGTCGTAAAGCCTACGGCATAGCTGCGCTTACCGCGTAGCGTGGCGTTAGCCATAGTATGCCTGTTCCACAAGAAAAACATAATGCACTATTTTAGCTATGTCAGTCCACTACTTTCTTTGTCCTAAATGTCTAATATGTTACAGATTTATTTGGGTTATATTACAGCCATCCAGTGCAATTTTTAGTAAACTGAGGTAAAGTTAATAGCTGAATTCGCTGATCATCTTGGGCGGCTTTCCTTTCTGTTTGGGTATTATAGCCCCAGTCTGCCAAAAAGAGTTTGACATCTTCCAGGTCTGTTTGCTGTTGAACTAAGTGCAATGTCTTGATTCTATCTTCTACAAACCACAGACTAACTGGTTTTTTCTCGGCTTTGTGAATTAATTCTCGCAGAGTTTCGTATTTAGGGCGCTTGACTTCTTTACCAAAAATCGTTGATCGTAGTAAGTTTACGCCTTCTCTTTGTAATAACTGCTGCACAAAACGCCCTTCTTTGGTGGTGACAATGTATAGTTTT
>REBL01000235.1 GCA_007692755.1 Nodularia sp. (in: cyanobacteria)
AAGAAAGAAAGAAAGAAAGAAAGAAAGAAAGAAAGAAATTCAGCGCAGCTTTACATAGAAATGGTATGAGGGATTGGGGATTGGGGATTGGGGATTGGGGATTGGGGATTGGGTTAATTGAATTGTTTTAATAATGTCTCCACGCTAGCATTATGGTCTAAAAAGGAAAATAAATGCCTGTAAAGCAATTTACCATCTTGATCCAAAACAAACTGGGCTGGTAAGGGCGCACCTAAAGCTTGTCCTACTTTGTATGTCCGAAATACCCGACAACTAGGGTCACTCAGCAATGGCATTTGTAAACCCAAGTCTTTGATCACGATTTGACTTTGCTTTTCATCGGTACTAGTAATCATTAAAACTTCGATACCACGATTTTTAAATTGTTCGTAGTTTTCATTCAAAGCTTTAATATGAGGAAAACAAAAGGGGCAATACTGCTTCTCTGTAAATATGCGCGTAAAGGCAAGTAATACTGGTTGCTTACCTTTGTAATTTGATAACTTCACCCCAGTACCATTAGTAATATCTGGCAGTTGAAAATCTGGTGTACCTACTCCCAGTCTCAGCTGATTTTCCGCCGGGATTGGTAAAAAGTTCCGAAAGAAGCGCTGATTAAATAAACCACTAAAATCAGTAGAAGTTAACATCTTTTTTTGCCAATTTATTCATAAAAAACTTTAAAATTAAAAACCACAGACATACATAGAAACCAACACTGACTAAGGAGTATCTGTGTTCATCTGTGTGCATCTGTGGTTTTTATGATCTGATCTGATCTTCCCGAAAAATCTAGACAGCCGAGAAGTATACTTTGGACTTCACAGGGTCAGGATTCATGGTTTTGTCCCCAGGTTGCCAACCAGCTGGGCAAACTTCATCAGGGTGGGACTGAACATACTGAATTGCTTGTAATGTCCGCAGGGTTTCATCAACGCTACGACCAAAAGCGAGGTTGTTCACAGTAGAGTGCTGGATTACACCATCTTTATCAATAATGAACAAACCGCGTAAGGCAATACCGGCGGCTGGGTCAAGGACGTTGTAGGTGGCGCTAATCTCTTTTTTGATATCGGAAACCAAGGGATAATTCAGGTCGCCGACACCACCAGACTTGCGGTCAGTTTGAATCCATGCTAAGTGAGAAAACTCGCTATCTACGGAAACGCCGAGAACTTCTGTGTTAACTTGCTTAAATTCTTCGTGGCGATCGCTAAAAGCTGTAATCTCAGTGGGGCAAACAAAGGTAAAGTCTAGGGGGTAGAAAAATAGAATGACATACTTACCGCGATAGTCGGAAAGTTTTATTGTCTTAAATTCTTGGTCTACCACAGCCGTTGCTGTAAATTCAGGAGCCTGTTGACCAACACGGAGGCATCCTTCTGCTGCGTAAGTGAGGGACATTAAACGAATTCTCCTTCAACTTATATAAGTATAATAGCTGGGGATTTTGAGTGAGTTCACACTTACCCATCTACAATTGTTACAGTTTAATTACAATCTGTTACGACTATATCATAGTCATAACGATTTTGAGTAACAAATGCCTGATTTAGACACAAGAGAATGGTTACTGACTAATGGCTTGGGAAGTTTTGCTAGTGGGACTATTTCAGATGTTCGCACGCGCACTTATCATGGTTGGCTATTTGCCGCCACCAATCCGCCTTCTGGTCGTACTTTGGTGTTTTCCCACCTAGAAGCTAGTTTGGAAGTCTCAGGAAGGGCGATTGCACTAGGAACGAACTTCTGGGGACATGAGCAGATTTCGCCGCAGGGCTACAAACTGCTGGACTCTTTTGATATTAACCCAGTTCCTCAATGGATTTGGAAACAAGATAACTGGCAACTAAGTCGGCAATTACTTATGCCTCACGGGTGGGGAGGTGGAAAAAACGACATTGGTTCGCATCGGCTGTTGATTCAGTATCGCTATGAAGGCAGTGATCCAGCTATTTTACGGCTACGATTGCTCATAGGCGATCGCGATTTTCACCACCAGCAAAAAGTTGATTCCGGCTTAGAGTTTTCCCAATTACTCGCTCAAAATCAAGTTTGTCTCCAAGCCATATTTTCCGGAGACTTCGGCACACCTTGGCATTTGCGTTGGACACAAGGAGAATATCAAGCAGATGCCGTGTGGTATTGGGATTATCAGTTACCATTCGAGAAAGAACGAGGATTAGGCGATCGCGAAGACCTCTACAGCCCTGGTTACTTAACCGTTACACTCCAGCCAGGAGATACAGTCACCTTAGAAGCACAAACGGGTTTTCCCGACCAACTGCAAAGTATACTAACTCCCGAAATCTTTGCTGCGGCGGTGGAAGCAGAACAAGAAAGGCTATCCCAAATTTTTGGTTGGGGAGAAAATCAATTACCCACATCCCCCATTTGGCAGCAATTATTAAAAGCCAGCGATCAGTTTATTGTTTATCGCGCCTCCATAGCCGGCCCCACGGTGATTGCTGGTTATCACTGGTTCAACGACTGGGGACGTGATACCTTAATTGCCTTACCGGGTTTAGCCTTAGTCACACAGCGCTTTGAACTAGCAAAAGGACTCTTACAAACTTTTGGGCGTTACTGTCGCCACGGTTTAATTCCTAATGTTTTTCCTGATGTCG
>REBL01000207.1 GCA_007692755.1 Nodularia sp. (in: cyanobacteria)
GGCAGAGTGTTAGTTTGTGTGGTTTCTTGAAGTTGAGCCATAGTTACCTCATTGGGAGACATAACAAACCTTGATTACTCTTAACCATTAATGGAAAATTTTGTTGTGGTTTTGCCACAGTAAAACTGATGAATTTAGTTGCACTTTGCTAAACATAGCAAAAACAAACTTAAAGGTTTAAAGGGTGAGTGCCAAAAGTGCAGTATCCATACCAATTCTTCATCCCAGGAATTTTAGCTTATCCTTAACTTTAAAAAAGGAGGGGACTGGGGAATTTTTTCTTTGCTGCTTCCTACTCGCTGATTACTGTTGTTGCAAGAAAACTCCAATGCCATTATGGACACGTCCGGCTGTATTCGGGGAACGGTCGAGTAGTTGTCCTCCTAGATAAAGACTGGTAGAACTACCACCGTCTAAATTAAGAGCATTTACACAACCAATATTCTTCATTAATTGGGCGTGTTCGGCTAAGGTGGGGCCTAGTCCGCCAGCCCGATGGTGTACAGTCGCAATCATTAAAGAGCCGCTTGCTGTTGTGCAAATACCACTGCGAATAGCTTTTTGGGTACTAAAAGCTTTACTGAAGTTTTCACTTTGGGCATCAAGGACAATTTGATTGTTTTGTACTAACAACGGCCCAGCTCCCATGATCTGGGGATAGCGGTTAAACTCAGCCGAATTAGTGCTGTTAGTAATGCTGACTGCTGTACCAATAGGCAATTTTGCCGCCGTATTAGTCGCATTGGCACGTAAGGTTAAGAGGTAGCCATCCTGGGGAATGGGAACGGCTGTTTCACCAGCTTTACCACCTGGTAACTGATTTGTGACTCGGTTTTTTTGGACAACCAAAAGAATTTCATTATCTGTTAACGGCGTATAGCTAGTTCCCCAAGTTGGGGTGTAACGAGCTATACCACTCTGAACGTAGCCACTATTGAGAAATGAAATTGGCAGTTTTTGATTATTGGCAGCAATTAAAGTTTCTTGCAAGGTGAGACGACCGAAGTAAAATTGCCCGGAATCATTCCAAGCGATCGCACCCCGGTTGAGAATTGGCCCTGATAACCATTGATTATCCCGACGAACTGCCCCCAACGGTAACCTATTATTGCGGTTGAAATAACCGGCATTAATTGCAGCTACTGCTAAAGATTGCTGTGCCATTTGAATTAGCGGTGCAGTACCCGTTTGATTGTTGGGTTCTGTACCAATGGGTCTGATTGTTAACCCAGCTTGGCGAGGATTAATATCTAACCAAACTATGGGAAAACGTTCTGTACCTAAATTGACAAATTCCTGTCGCCAGCGCAATCCTGCGGCCCAAGAAATATTTCTTTGTACCAAGGCATCAGGACGAAGATCAATCACCAGACGATCAGGGTTTGGTAAGGTAATGATTTGGGGAGTCATTCCAAAAGGCACACTCAAACTAATAATTGTGCGGTTGTTGACTACCTCCAATTGTCTAATCAGTGGTTGAGCAGTTGCTTGTGTAGGTAATTGTTTGACCAGATTCGGCAGTGATGTTGGCGGCGCGTATTGTTGAATTAAAGCAGGATTGGCGACACCATCCATTGCCACTACCCATTCTCTATTGGGCGGTGTGGTTGGTTGGTTAGTGGGTGTATTACTTGTTATGGGTAAGCCTTGGGAAAGTTGCCAAGGTGCTGGGCGATCTAAATCTAAAACGATGCGAGCTGATTTAAAGGGCGGATGACTTACGCCTGAAGGTTGCTGACTCTGACGAATATCTTTTATTTGTGCTTGTGGAATCGCGATCGCCAAAATATTACCATTGGCTTGCAATTGCCAACCTGCTGTTTGGGCAAAATTAGTAATATCAAGATAGCGATACCCTTTGAGCAGCCTTGCAGCTAAAACCAGTGGTTGGTTAACTGATGAAAACCATTCTATTGGTTGACTGGCTGCACTGTTACTGCTTAAAAAATCTACACCAATAAACTGCCGAAATGCCCCATCACTCAGATGAGTTTTTAGCTGGCCATCTGTTCCGCGTTGCTGCAACCAAGCTCCTGTTAAAGTCCGACCATTGAGAGTAATTTGGTGACCAGAAGCTAATGCTCCCACAGTCGATGTTCCGGACTGAAGAATCACCTCCCGAATGGGTTGAGGATTAATCGGGGATTCCTGGGCGTTAGTAGCCCAAGTAGCCGATAGGCATAAGATCATGATGGCTCCGATGACTGGCGCTATAAACCGGAATAACCTTTGATTAGCCTTTTTGACTACAACCCTGTGATATTTTTTGCGGCGGCGATGCAACATTTTTACCATAATTTACTAAGTATTTTTGCTAACTATCACCCCAGCAATTAGCTAACTAATTGTGAGGAAATCTTAAAAAATAGGGATTTAATTTTTGAATAAATATGATAATCTATATATTGGCTCTCTGTCTCTTGTAAAATTCAAAAAATAATCATACCACTAAAAGCACTGTTACCAAGTGTCTTAACTATCACTAGTTTCAGTCGGACTATACACAGTAGTTTTAGTGCTTTAAATTGGTTGAGAATATTTAATCCTCAGCAAACAATAAATATATACAACAACAGATAGTTCAAGGAATTGTCAAATGGGTATGTTGTGTAATACGCTGATTTTGTGAATGAATCAGGATTATTTTGGCTTTTAAAACTAAGTTGTGTTATTGGTAAGCCAAACACGTTTTACTTGAAAGCTAATCTTAACCTTAGAGCAGCGAATTGAGCAAAGAAAAATAGCTATGGCTTTACGCCAAGTAGCGCTATCACGATATCAATAAAGGAAAATAAAGGAAAATAAAGGAAAGGGCTGTGAGGGCAAAGGCAATTTGTCTGATTCCGTATCAGCTATTTAAGTATAAAAAAATACTGCAATTATTTTAACCCGGCTAAAGAAGAACAGAAATCCGAAGTTAAAATTTTTTTCCCTAAATTTCGGTTATTTATGTATTTTTCAGGGAACCAACTTTAGCCCTTCGGCTATTATGCTCCCTTTGACTAAGCTCAGGGCTAGCAAATTTTTCTCACAAATACTGGCAAGATTTGTGACTAACCATCTCAGGAACAGGCTATGAAAGATAAAGCGATGCATCAATCACAAACAATGAAAAATTCAGATATTAACTTTCAGGACAACTATCAGGGACAAAGATGGTTAGTAGAAGAACGAGATGCCTGTGGTGTAGGTTTTATTGCTCATCGTCAGAATCATGCCAGCCACGAAATTGTCACAAAATCTTTAACGGCTTTAACCTGTTTAGAACACCGGGGTGGTTGTAGTGCCGACCAAGATTCTGGTGATGGTGCAGGAATATTGACAGCTATACCTTGGGAGTTGTTTCAAAAAGACTATACCCCTGGAAAGGTAGCGGTGGGAATGTTATTTTTACCGCAAAATCCCGAAATAACCGCAAAAATCAAGGCAAAAATTGAGCAAATAGCCGCAGAAGAAAAATTAACTGTACTGGGTTGGCGAGTAGTGCCAGTGCAACCTCATTTACTGGGGAGACAAGCCAGAGAAAATCAACCCCAGATAGAACAAGTTTTTCTAGCATCAGCTGATAAGAGTGGTGAAGAACTAGAAAGAGAACTATATATTACCCGCAGAAGAATTTTCAAAGCTACCAAAAATATTTCCGAAGAATTCTATATTTGCTCCTTGTCCAGTCGCACAATTGTTTATAAAGGCATGGTGCGTTCTGCAATTTTGGGAGATTTTTATCTCGATTTAAAAAACCCAGCTTACAAAAGTGCTTTTGCTGTTTATCATCGCCGCTTTAGTACTAATACACTACCGAAGTGGCCTCTAGCCCAACCGATGCGGCTATTGGGACACAATGGCGAAATTAATACTCTATTGGGTAACATCAACTGGATGACGGCACGAGAAGCCAGTCTGAATCATCCAATATGGGAAAATCGCTGCGACGAATTCAAGCCCTTAGTTCACATTGATAATAGTGATTCAGCTACCCTCGATAACGTCCTGGAATTAATGGTGCGTTCTGGACGTAGCCCCTTGGAAGCTTTAATGATGATGGTGCCAGAGGCATACCAAAATCAACCTTCTTTGCAGAAATATCCAGAAATTGTCGATTTCTACGAATATTACAGTGGTTTGCAAGAAGCTTGGGACGGGCCAGCGCTTTTAGTATTTAGTGATGGTGAAAAAGTTGGCGCGACATTAGACCGTAATGGTTTAAGACCAGCACGTTATGTCATTACTAAAGATGACTATGTTGTTGTCGGTTCCGAAGCAGGTGTAGTTGATATCCCAGAAGGCAACATTCTTGAGAAAGGCAGACTTGGCCCAGGACAAATGATTGCTGTGGATTTAGTCAATCATGAAGTGCTGAAAAATTGGGAAATTAAGCAGCGTATCGCTAAACAGCATCCTTATGGGAAATGGTTAAAACAATATCGTCAAGAACTCAAACACCTTGTGAGTCAGCCTTCATCTGTTAACGGCAATGGTAACGGTCATTCTCCCACGCAGCCAATTGTTAACACTGAGCGGAGTCGAAGTGAGCGCAGTCTAAATGACAAACAAACCTTACTGCGTCATCAATTAGCCTTTGGCTACACCACAGAAGATGTAGAAATGGTGATTCAACCAATGGCGGCGGAGGGTAAAGAAGCGACTTTCTGCATGGGGGATGATATTCCTTTGGCGGTGCTGTCAGTCAAACCTCACCTGCTGTATGACTATTTCAAACAGCGTTTTGCTCAAGTTACAAACCCAGCTATTGACCCGTTAAGGGAAAAGTTGGTGATGTCCTTGAATGTGGAACTGGGCGAACGGGGTAACTTACTGGAAGTGAAGCCAGAACACGCCCGCAAACTGAAGTTAGAATCGCCTGTTTTGACAGAGACAGAACTGGAGGCGATTCAGTTATCAGGATTTGCCACGGCGGAATTATCAACGTTGTTTGCCATTGCTAACGGTCCCGACGGTTTGAAAGAGGCTGTAGAGTCTTTGCAATCACAAGCTGCGGAATCTGTCAAGGCAGGGGCAAAGATTTTGATTTTGAGTGACCGCCACCTGGAAGGAGAAGATGGTATCAGTACAGAATATACCTATATTCCGCCTTTGTTAGCCGCAGGTGCTGTACATCATTACTTAATTCGCCAAGGATTGCGAACAAAAACTTCGCTGATTGTGAATACAGCCCAGTGCTGGAGTACACATCACTTTGCTTGTCTGATTGGTTATGGTGTGGATGCAGTTTGTCCTTACACAGCTTTGGATACTGTCCGCAATTGGTGGTTTGAACCCAAAACCCAAAGCTTCATGGAACGAGGTAAAATTGCCACCCTGACTTTAGATGAAGCTATCGGAAATTACCGTCAAGCCATAAATTCTGGGTTACTGAAAATTCTCTCTAAAATGGGAATTTCTCTGCTTTCCAGCTATCAAGCAGCACAAATTTTTGAAGCTATTGGGATCGGTGGGGATTTATTAAAACTGGGATTTTATGGCACAACTTCCCGCATTGGTGGGTTAAGTGTAAGCGAATTGGCGCAAGAGGTGCTGTCTTTCCATAGCAAGGCTTTTCCCGAATTGACTGCGAAGAAGTTAGAAAATTTGGGTTTTGTGCAGTGTCTTCCCAAGGGTGAATACCACATGAACAACCCTGAATTGGCTAAGGCGCTGCATAAAGCTGTGGATGGGAAGCAATATGACCACTATGAGGTTTACAAACAGCATCTGCAAGGCCGACCGGTGACAGCTTTGCGTGACTTGTTGGATTTTGAAAGTGATCGCGCGCCAATTCCTTTAGACGAAGTAGAATCAGTTAGTGATATTCTCAAACGCTTCTGCACAGGTGGGATGTCTTTGGGCGCATTGTCACGAGAAGCCCATGAAACTTTAGCGATCGCCATGAACCGCATTGGCGGAAAATCTAACTCTGGGGAAGGTGGCGAAGATCCAGTCCGCTATAAAGTTCTCAATGATGTAGACGCAGCAGGTAAATCTCCAACTCTGCCCCATTTACATGGATTACGAAATGGTGATACTGCTTCTAGTGCCATTAAGCAAGTCGCATCAGGACGCTTTGGTGTCACACCAGGATATTTAAGCAGCGCCAGACAAATTGAAATCAAAATTGCCCAAGGTGCAAAACCTGGGGAAGGTGGACAGTTACCGGGGCCAAAAGTTAGTCCTTACATTGCCATGTTAAGGCGTTCCAAACCCGGTGTGACACTGATTTCACCACCACCGCATCATGATATTTACTCCATTGAAGATTTAGCACAGCTAATTTTTGACCTGCACCAAATTAACCCCAAAGCCCAGGTATCCGTGAAACTGGTGGCAGAAATTGGTATCGGCACTATTGCGGCGGGTGTCGCCAAAGCTAACGCCGATATCATTCAGATATCTGGTCATGATGGTGGTACAGGTGCATCACCTCTGAGTTCTATTAAACACGCTGGTTCACCGTGGGAACTGGGTTTAAGTGAAGTGCATCGGGTGTTGATGCAAAACGGCCTGCGCGATCGCGTAATTTTGCGTGTAGACGGTGGACTCAAAAGTGGTTGGGATGTGGTAATAGGTGCATTGATGGGTGGTGAGGAATTCGGTTTTGGTTCCATCGCCATGATTGCAGAAGGCTGTATTATGGCGCGGATTTGCCACACCAATAACTGCCCTGTGGGTATTGCTTCTCAGAAAGAAGAACTCCGCAAACGGTTTACCGGAATGCCGGAACACGTTGTCAATTTTTTCTGCTTCATTGCGGAAGAAGTGCGTCATTTACTAGCAAGACTCGGTTACCGTTCTTTGTTGGATATTGTGGGACGTGCTGATTTGTTGACAACACGCGCCGACGCAACAGTTACTAAAACTCAAGGACTCAACCTCGATTGTTTACTTCAGCTACCAGATGCCAAAAAGGATCGTAGTTGGTTGGTACATGAAGAAGTCCACAGCAACGGTGCGGTAATAGATGACCAATTACTGGCTGATGCCGAAATTCAAGCGGCTATTAGCAATCAATCCACTGTTACCAAAACCTTAAGGTTAGTCAACACCGACAGAACAGTAGGCGCACGGTTAGCCGGGGCGATCGCTTCCCAGTATGGTGATAGTGGTTTTGAAGGACAAATTAACCTCAATTTCCAAGGTAGTGTGGGGCAGAGTTTTGGTGCTTTCAACATTCCCGGTATGATTCTCAGACTGTCAGGAGAAGCCAATGACTACGTAGGAAAGGGAATGCACGGTGGTGAAATCATCATCAAACCCCCGGCTGATGCCACTTATGACCCAGCAAAAAATGTCATAGTTGGCAACACCTGTCTTTATGGTTCTACCGGTGGGGTATTATTTGCCAACGGTTTAGCCGGAGAACGCTTTGCGGTGCGGAATTCCAAAGGCATGGCAGTGATTGAAGGGGCTGGGGATCACTGCTGCGAATACATGACTGGTGGCGTGATTGTTGTCCTCGGCAAAGTTGGGCGTAACGTCGGCGCTGGGATGACTGGTGGACTGGCATACTTCTTGGATGAAGACAATTCATTCCCGGAATTAGTCAATCCCGAAATTGTCAAAATCCAGCGAGTGCTGACAGCAGCCGGTGCTAAACAACTGCAAGAATTAATTAAAACTCATTGCGATCGCACTGGTTCACCAAAAGCGAAAATGATTCTGCAAAATTGGCAAGAATATTTGCCTAAGTTCTGGCAATTGGTTCCACCGTCGGAAGCTGATAGTCCCGAAGCAAATCCCCAAGCTGTTCTCGAAAAACAGTTGAGTTCAGTTTAATTGTGAACAACAAGATCCCCGATCTAAAAATTGGGGATCTCAACTTTATATAAAATCAATATTACTTTTTATTTGCTATTAATCCCACATTCCGCACCTTCAACTGTCACAAGAGGTAATTACTGAAAGAAAAATGTAAACAAAGAATAAAATCAGACATCTGTAGGGAGAAAAGATTTTGAGCAGTCATTAATATGAAAAAATGGCATCAGAATGTATTGTTAGACATATCACAATTAAGGGTAATGCATCCCCATTCGACGGAAACCTGAAATATTGGAGTTCTAGAAGAGGAAAACACCCCCTAGTTCCTAAGAGAGTTGCAAAGCTTTTGAAAGAACAGAAAGGTAAGTGTTTGTACTGCGGATTGTATTTTAGAGAAGACGATTTAATCGAAGTAGACCATATTATCCCCAAGTCACAAGGCAAAAAGGATATGTACGGCAACCTCCAAGCATTACGAAGTACCCCCGCTTAAGAAGAGTGGTTGGGACAGTAGTCAGAGGTTCCTTTGACAAAGGTCAAGTCATTGAGGAGCCGTGTAAAGCGAAAGTTTTACGCACGGTTCTGAAGACCAACGGGTCGGGTGACCGATTCGTTGAGTTTAATGACAATGCTACTCGCACGCGAATTGTTGTTATACCCTTTTATGGAACGGTAGCAATTGTTGCTAATGGTACTAGGGATTAGCAGTAAGATTTCTGGATGAATTTTGGTAAAAACTTCCAACTTGAAGTAGACACTGAAATTCTCACTCGCCCCGCCAGGAAAATTGATAGTATCTGCTGTTGATGCAACGCAAAAGATAAATGATGAATTCCCAGAATTTCCAGAAATTAGTAGCACTTGCAAATGAACACGGGATTAATTGCCAGGCAGCCCCAGAAGAGTGCTTGGTTGCATCCTTACCTGGATACGATGATTTCTTATTAGCTTTTACTTGGTCTGGTGCAGTTGAAGGAGAGTCACCAGAGCATGAATTAATAGCAATTAGTGTACAGGATATTAATAAAGAAAGGACAGTGGCAGCTTGGCAGATTCCTACTTATTTATTTAGCAATGTTTTAAGACAAGCACAGATGCTTGTAGCTGCTCATATAGATTTTATGAGATGACAACTAAATCATATCTAAAAGCTATATCTAATCTCAGTTCGTCTCAAATTCTTACCTAAGATACTTGCTGGAGTTGTATCCTTATTGTTGTTACTAAGTATTTAGTAAATTTTTCATTTGAGGTCGGCTAAAATTTCCAGTATTTTGAAAGTAAATACAGAGTATTCTTTGAATTTTTAGCTCAATCTATAGGACTCCGACTTGAATTTTGAACGCATACTGAAACTCAAAAGCCTATTTTACAAAGGTTATACGTCAAAATCTGTTCAATAATCAAACAGGATTCCTATAGTTAAATCTTATTAAGTAGGTCGGCGTAAATAATTCTTGTTGGAATAAGGCAGGGGGCAGGGAGAGAAAGAGTTTGAGCCTTATTTACTTTTCTTCACATAGTTTGGTTTTATTGCACCGACTGACTTAACTCAATATTTCTATAAAGCAAGTTGAGGCTAAGTACATATCTAAAGACAGATACAATGCACTATAAACAAGTTTACATTTGTCGTGAGATGTAAAAAAAATTAATGAAAACACATGGCTGATATTGTTGATACTGCTACAAACGCTGGCTCTTTCAATACCTTAGTTGCTGCGATTAAGGCGGCTGGACTAGTTGATACTCTTAAAGGTAGTGGACCATTCACCGTTTTTGCTCCTACTGATGAGGCATTTAATAAACTGCCAAAAGGTACGGTAGATTCTTTACTGAAGGATATTCCAAAGCTCAAGAAAATCCTGACTTATCATGTTGTTTCTGGTAAGGTGCTAGCAGTCGATGTAGTTAAGCTAAAGTCAGCTACTACTGTAGAGGGTTCAGATGTAAAAATTGACGCTTCTCATGGTGTCAAGATAAATGATGCCACTGTTGCAAAACCAGATGTTGCTGCTGATAACGGTGTTATTCACGTAATTGATACAGTGTTGATTCCTGCATAAGCAAACGCTGAAATAGAGAATACTATTTGTGGGGCGGTGATTCTAGATAATCACCGCCCCGCTACTGTATTTAAACAACAAGCCAATCAACAAGATACTCAACAAGTTCAGAATTTAGATGATAGCTCACAACAGCGACTGGAACAGTTGGAACAGAAGACCGAAGCGATCGCTCTGACTTTTCACGGGATGTGGAAAAGAAAAAGTGGTTCGCGAATAGAGGTGGCGAACCATTCTCCATCATTTTTTGTATTTAGCCCACATTCCGCACCCTCAACTGTCACACATCAAGAAAAGAGCGTCCAAGTAGTACATGGGAACTAAAGTCAATCAAGAGGAAAGGGGCGTAATGAGAATTAATCTGAGAAACCTATAATATGTTTAAAATCTAGGTTTATCGCTTGTGTATATGAATGAAATTGCTAATTTAGAGATTTAGCATAGACATTTATCTATCAAATCATCATAAATTTAGCTCTCATTCTTATTGCTACTTATTGACAATACATTCTGATGCCATTTTTTCATATTAATGACTGCTCAAAATCTTTTCTCCCTACAGATGTCTGATTTTATTCTTTGTTTACATTTTTCTTTCAGTAATTACCTCTTGTGACAGTTGAAGGTGCGGAATGTGGGATTAATCTTTGCTCCTTATCTTCCATTGTTAAAAGTTCTGGAATAGTCACAAAACTATAGCCTTGCTGGCGAAATCTACTAATAATTTCTGGTAATGCTTTCACAGTTTGGGAACGATTGCCACCTCCATCATGCAATAACACAATTCCCCCAGGTTCTGCATTTCTAAACACATTATTAACTAAATTTGGTACTGTAGGACGCGAATAGTCTAATGAATCAGATGACCACATAATGATGGCATATTTGCGACTTCTAGCATAGGCAGCTACCCCATTGTGCATGATCCCCCCAGGTGGTCGAAACAAATTTGTTTTCACACCTGTAGTTTGATAAATTAAATTTGTGGTGTGATCAACTTCATAAGTAGCAGCCTGTGGATTCATGTAATGATACCAATGATGCCAAGTATGGTTACCAATAGAGTGACCCTCAGCAACTACCCGCTTGGCTAAGTTGGGATAATTTTTCACATTCTGTCCAACAACAAAAAATGTCCCTTTGATATTATTTGCTTTGAGAATATCCAGCACTTGTGAAGTGGTTTCAGGCCAAGGGCCATCATCAAAGGTGAGAGCAATTACTTTTTTACCTTTACTCAGGTTTCCTGACTTAATAGTCGCTCCTTGGAAACGTGGTGGTGCAACAGATGCCAAACCCTTAATATTTGCTTCTTCCTCCCAACTGGTGAGCATCGTCGCCTTTAATTCCTCAATCCGCTGCTGAGTTCCGACTTTAGCAGCAGACAAATTATTCATATCTATAGTTTGTTTGTTCTGAGCATCTGAAGCATCGGGCTTAATCAGTAACATTAAGCTAATACTGAAAGTAGCACTCAAGGCAAGCAACGCCATTAATATTCCTTGCGGCCAAAGAAACGACTTACTGTTTTCCACTTCATAGCTCCTTCAAGGGTAGAACCACCAGTCACAGTTCTGACGGTACTTTATAGCACACTTGCTTCTAAATATTAGATACACAGGTTTTTACTGGTAATCCAGAACTTTTGGCTACAAATTCACAGAAAGTTAAGAAATATGGGCTGTGGCTGATAAAGCTTCAACTGTAACCTAGCTAATATGATTTGGGATGAAGAATACCCATATTATATTGATGAATATTTAACACTACTACCTAACTGTATTCACCAGTTATGTTTTGAGCTTTGGGTTATCTAGTGAGTTCAGTATAATTTCGTAGTTACGAAAAAGCTAAATTTTTCACTTACTGACTGCCACCTTTTGACTGCTATGAAGTAGACGGACGATAATCACCTACATATAGTTTCCCATTGTTAAGGTAAACTAAGCCGTTACTCTCTATACTTTTTACTTATTTATTCTGCCTAATTTTGGTCAGCGTTTCAGTTATTTTATGGATGCTGATACTCCAGCTACCTAATAGCTAAAATTAGTCTAAATTTCTAGAATATTTTTACTTACCCAGAACCTGAGCCAGCTAATCCTGGATATTACATGATTGCTATGGAAATTTAAACTTATATAAAAGACCCACTAAAAAGATGTTTGATTAGCTCTCAGCACGACTGAAAGCTATCATCTAATCATTGTCAACAGATTATTCTAATTTCTATGCGTCCATTCCGAGAAAAAGAATGGTTATTTAGCTTGGTTGTGGGATCTCTGATTCTCTGGCTAATATTTTTGGGAAACTTACCTTTACGTGACTGGGATGAGGGTACCATCGCACAGGTTGCCCGTGAAATTTGGCGCGCCCCAGTTGGTTCCATGCGTTGGCTTTACCCCATCTTGGGAGATGAACCATATCACAACAAACCACCTCTGATTCATGTACTAATTGCTTGGGCTTACTCCTTGGGAGGAGTGAATGAGTGGACAACCCGTTTACCTAGTGCAATTTTAACTGCCTTGGGAGTTCCTCTACTGTATTTAGTCGGAGGTTTGGCTTTTCAGCAAAATTTGCCAGCTTTGTTTTCGGCTTTGGTTTACTTAACAATGTTGCCTGTAGTACGTCATGGCAGACTGGCGAT
>REBL01000070.1 GCA_007692755.1 Nodularia sp. (in: cyanobacteria)
TTCGCCCCATCGATGGTTGCGGCTTCTTCCAACTCTACGGGAATTGTCTGGAAATATTGACGTAACAAGAAAATCCCAAAGCCATTGACAGCCGTCGGTAAAATCAGCGCCCAGTATGTATTTATCATGTGTCCCCACTTCAAAACCAAGAAAATGGGAATCACCAATAATTGAAAGGGAATTACCAAAGTAGCCAAGACAACCAGTAACAGCGCTTGCTTACCGCGAAACTTCAATCTGGCCAGGGCATAACCCGCTAATGCAGAAGTGACCATTTGAAAAGCCGTCACAGCGATCGCGACTAAGGTAGAATTAGCAAACGCTAGTAAAAATTTACCTCGCTGCCATGCATCGCGGTAATTAGCTAAAGTCCAGTTAGTTTTGGATGAAACTTCTAAAGTAGCTCCTGGAGATGCAAAAGAGGTGAGAAAGACCACTAGCAACGGTAATAGGACAATGAATGCCCCCAATAGCAGCACTCCTAATCTGAAAAAATTGGCAGATTTTGGATTCCAGTTTGTTTTGGACATGAGTTGAGCGTTAAAGCATTTGTGTTCTATTAGTAGAGCATTGCCCTCAGCAAAAGCTAATCTATAACATAGTGACTTGTTAAGTTAAATTAAACCATAGTGATCAATACCCTAAATAAATAGGGAAAATCGAATTTTTGTATCAAATGATTCAAGTTTACAGGAGTAAACACACAATGCAACAACTTGCACCCGAATTAAATATTGATTTCCAGAGCGAAAATTACAAAGATGCTTACAGTCGCATTAATGCGATTGTCATTGAAGGAGAACAAGAAGCTCACGACAATTACATCACTCTGGGGGAAATGCTTCCAGAGCTTAAAGATGAACTGATTCGTTTATCTAAAATGGAAAGTCGTCACAAAAAGGGTTTTGAAGCTTGTGGGCGGAATTTGTCTGTAAAACCAGATATGCCATTTGCTCAGAAGTTTTTCTCTGGACTACACGAAAATTTCCAAAAAGCGGCGGCTGAAGGTCAAGTAGTAACTTGCTTGCTGATTCAATCTTTGATTATTGAATGCTTTGCGATCGCAGCATACAACATCTACATTCCCGTAGCCGATGATTTTGCCCGTAAAATCACAGAGGGAGTTGTAAAAGATGAGTACAGTCACCTCAACTTTGGTGAAGTTTGGTTAAAAGAACACTTTGCACAATCCAAAGCCGAATTAGAAGCAGCCAATCGCCAAAACCTACCCATTGTTTGGAGAATGCTCAACGAAGTCGAAGATGATGCTCACGTCTTAGCAATGGAAAAAGAAGCTTTGGTAGAAGACTTCATGATTCAATACGGTGAAACATTGAATAACATTGGCTTCACCACCAGAGACATCATGAAAATGTCAGCCTACGGACTCACAGCCGCTTAACTTAACTTTAAGTGCAACATCCTGAGTATCGTCTGTTCTGCCCCTAACGCATCTTACGCTTTGTTTACTCTTTCTCAGAGTTGTATCAATTTGAAGCGATAATCCGACAGATACTAACCTAAAAACCAGGATAGGTCGGATTTTCTTAATTACGAATTACGAATTACGAATTACGAATTACGTAGCTTGCTTCTCGCCCTTGGCGAGTATTACAAATTGGTATTTAATTCTTGCCCACTTATTCAACGCTTTCGACAAAGCACACGCCTAATACATCACTACATGTTTGGTCTAATTGGACATTTGACTAGTTTAGAACACGCTCAATCGGTAGCCAAAGAATTGGGTTATCCAGAATATGCCGATCAAGGGTTAGATTTTTGGTGCAGCGCCCCGCCGCAAATTGTCGATGAAATCACAGTTACCAGTGTGACTGGGCAGACAATTGAAGGAAGGTATGTAGAATCTTGTTTTTTGCCGGAAATGTTGGCTAATCGCCGCATCAAGGCCGCAACACGCAAGATTCTCAACGCTATGGCTCATGCTCAAAAGCATGGCATCAATATCACTGCTTTAGGGGGATTTTCCTCAATTATTTTTGAAAACTTTAAATTGGAGCAGTTTAGCCAAGTCCGCAATATCAAACTAGAGTTTGAACGCTTCACCACAGGGAACACTCACACGGCTTACATTATTTGTCAGCAAGTGGAACAAGCGTCGAAACAAATAGGAATTGATTTGTCGAAAGCGACTGTTGCTATATGTGGGGCAACTGGAGACATTGGCAGCGCCGTTACACGCTGGTTAGATGCCAGAACAGATGTTAAAGAACTTTTGCTCATCGCCCGCAATCCGGAACGTCTCAAAGACTTACAAGACGAACTGGGGCGAGGAAAAATCATGGCTTTGGATGAAGCACTGCCTCAAGCTGATATTGTCGTTTGGGTTGCCAGTATGCCCAAAGGCATGGAAATTGATTTTAAAGTCTTGAAGCGGCCTTCTTTGCTCATTGATGGTGGCTATCCTAAAAACTTAGCGACAAAAATTCAGCAACCTGGTGTTCATGTGCTAAATGGTGGGATTGTCGAACATTCTCTAGATATTGACTGGAAAATTATGAAAATAGTCAATATGGATGTGCCAGCACGCCAGTTGTTTGCTTGTTTTGCGGAATCGATGCTGCTGGAATTTGAGAAGTTATACACGAACTTTTCTTGGGGGCGGAATCAGATTACCGTAGACAAAATGGAGCAGATTGGTCAAGCATCAATAAAACACGGTTTTAGACCGCTGCTAGTTGAATCCTTAGTCGTTAACTAGAGACAAGTAAATCAGAGCCAATAGTCCATGCCCTACATCCCCACTTTAAATAACTCCACACTCAACACTCTTAACTTGTACGATGGCAACTACCGAGCGCAAACCACTACTGTTAGATTTTGAAAAGCCACTAGCAGAATTGGCAAACCGAATTGATCAGATTCGGCAACTTGCAGAAGAAAATGGCGTTGATGTTTCTGGCGAAATTCGCAAGCTAGAAGCACGGGCTATGCAACTACGAGAGGAAATTTTCAGTAATTTATCACCGTCTCAGCGCCTGCAAGTAGCTCGTCATCCTCGTCGCCCTAGTACTCTTGATTACATTCAGTCCATTAGTGATGAATGGATGGAGTTGCATGGCGATCGCTGCGGTGGTGACGATCCAGCCTTAGTTGGTGGTGTAGGTCGTTTGGGCGGGCAACCAGTGGTGATGTTAGGTCATCAAAAAGGCCGCGACACCAAGGATAATGTCGCCCGTAACTTCGGTATGGCTTCCCCTGGTGGTTACCGTAAAGCCCTGCGCTTGATGGAACACGCCAATAAGTTTGGGATGCCGATTTTAACATTTATCGACACTCCCGGCGCTTGGGCAGGCATAGAAGCCGAACATCAAGGTCAAGGGGAAGCGATCGCCTATAATTTACGGGAAATGTTTTGTTTTGATGTGCCAATTATTTGCACAGTCATCGGCGAAGGTGGTTCTGGTGGTGCTTTAGGTATTGGCGTAGGCGATCGCCTGATGATGTTTGAACACGCCGTTTATACCGTTGCTACCCCCGAAGCCTGTGCCGCCATTCTGTGGAAAGATTCTAGCAAATCTCCCCAAGCAGCCGTTGCCCTGAAAATCATTTCCCACGACCTGAAAAACTTGGGCATCATCGACGAAATATTATCTGAACCCACTGGTGGCGCTCATTCTGATCCTTTGAAAGCCGCTACAACTCTAAAGCAAAGCTTGTTAGACAATTTAGAAGCACTCAACCAATTAACATCTCAAGAGCGTCGGCAACTACGCTATGAGAAATTCCGCAAAATTGGTGTTTTTACTGAAGTTGCCCACTAATCCTGCTAGAAAATAACCCCTTTACTCTTCAGCAATGTTATAATGCCTATGGCTACTTAAAGATTTTTAACAATCTTAACAGCCATAGGTTTTTGTATTTTAAGCAAATCAACTTGATTTGATTCAGTGATTTGCCTGTTATTCAGTAATCACAGTTGAATCTATGACATAATTTCCCAGTTAAACATTTGTTATCCTGACTGGGAAAACACCTGACGGGAAAAAATACCCACGCTCACAGAAAAAATTAGTAGTTAGTTATCAACCAGAAATCATCGGAAATTCAGGTTAGTTAAATTTAACCAATCCGCAAGATTTGGATAATTGGCTGGTGGAAAAAAGCTTTCAGAACTACCAAAAAACTTGGAGACAGCATGAGTCTTGAGAAACGACGTGTCCTAATTACTGGGGCCAGTAGTGGAATTGGCAAAGCAACGGCTTTAGAATTTGCCAAGGCGGGAATTGATGTCGCCTTAGTCAGCCGTTCTTTGGATAAGTTAGAAACAGTAGCAGAAGCAGCCAGGCATACAGGAGTAGTAGCCAAGGCTTATGCTGTGGATCTTGCTGATGTAAATCAAGTCAAAGCCAAAATTGAGGCGATCGCCCTTGATTTTGGGGGCATAGATATCTTGGTAAACAATGCTGGCATAGCATACACAGCCAACTTAAGTGAAACCCCCTTAGAAGATTGGCAACAAGTCATAAATTTAAACCTCACCAGTGTATTTCAATGCATGATGGGAATTCTGCCCGGAATGCGCGATCGCCACACAGGCACAATAATTAACGTAGCCTCAATTGCCGCCAAGCAACCCTTTCCCGGTTGGGGAGCATACAGCGTCAGTAAAGCTGGTGTCATGTCACTTTCCCAAACCCTGGCACAAGAAGAACGCGCCCACGGCATTCGTGTCACCGCGATTTGTCCTGGTGCTGTGAATACCGAACTGTGGGACACAGAAACTGTCCAATCCGATTTTGACCGTTCCAAAATGTTAACGGCAGAAGTTGTCGCTCAGTCAATTCTCTACACAGCCTTACTACCACAGCAAGCCGTCATAGACGAATTAACCCTAATGGCCAGTGCTGGCACTCTTTAACTCTGGTGCGCCTGGTTCGTGAAAAAAATCATACCTTAACTAAGTAATTACATCATGACTACTACTAGTCCCAACGGTTCCAATCGCTTGAAATCTCCTCTAAGCCCAGATTTGGTAGAAGCCATCAGCCCCAAACCCGACCGCAATACCCATAACGGACGACAACCGAATTTGCACCCACCATCAGGGGAAGAAATGGAGTCAATGATGGATGGCGTAAGAGCGATAATAGTCGGAGTGGGAGAAGACCCCGAAAGAGAAGGACTGCTGAAAACACCCAAACGTGTCGCAGAAGCCATGCAGTTTCTCACCAGTGGCTACAACCAATCTCTAGAAGAACTCCTCAATGATGCCATCTTCGATGAAGGACATAACGAGATGGTATTAGTCCGAGATATTAACTTCTTTAGCCTCTGCGAACACCATATGTTGCCTTTTATGGGTAAAGCACACGTTGCTTATATCCCCAACCAAAAAGTTGTCGGTTTAAGTAAACTTGCCCGCATTGTCGAGATGTATTCTCGCCGCCTCCAAGTTCAAGAAAGACTCACCCGTCAAATAGCCGAAGCCATCCAGACCATTCTTGAACCTCAAGGTGTCGCAGTGGTAATGGAAGCGACCCATATGTGCATGGCAATGCGCGGTGTGCAAAAACCCGGTTCTTGGACTGTTACCAGCGCAATGGTTGGTGCATTTCAAGAAGATCAAAAAACTCGTGAAGAATTCTTTAACTTAATTCGTCACCAACCGTCATTTTTTTAGGGAGTAGGGAGTAGGGAGTGGTGAGTAGGGAGTGGGGAATGAGGACTACAAATTACGTAACCTCTAGCTTTCCCATTTTCCTAGCTTCTCAAATAGCAGCGCTACTTTATCTAAGTCCTTATCACCGGGCTTAATTTCCACACCGCTAGATAAATCTATCCCGTCGGGTTTAACTTGATTTAAGGCGGTGACTACATTATCTGGCGTTAGTCCCCCAGCTAATAACCAAGGACAGGTCGGTTTAAACTGGTGTAGCATCTGCCAGTCTAGAGTGTGACCTGTACCTCCCAACTGTTGGGGATGATAAGCATCAAGTAGTAATGTGTCTATATATTTCGTGTAATTAGAGGCTTGATTAAGATCCTCAAGACTGCGAACTCTAAAAGCTTTGAGAATTTCTACATTTGGGAGACTTTGACGTAATAGTGAGCAAAATTCTGGGGATTCGTCTCCGTGTAACTGGACACCAGTCAATCCAGAATCCATAACTATCTGACTAATTTCGGGAATGCCCGTATTTGCAAAAACTCCGATTTTGTCAATATTTTTCGGTAATTGCGCCACCGCTGCCCGAATTTGCTGTGATGTAACGTAGCGGGGTGAGGTAGGTACACAGATAAATCCTAGTGCAGTTGCGCCAAGATTGGCGATCGCTACAGACTGTTGAGGTTGAGTAATGCCGCAAATTTTAACTCGCATATAAATTTTAGATATTGGTAAATGAAGAAAGCCGAAAATTTAGTAATATTTTTCGGTTGTTTGCTGTGGAACTTTATAATTTTGGAGGACTACATTAATTTTGTCATTTAGGAGATACCAGTTTGTTTTTATCAACCTTACTAGCCGCCGCATCTGTTCCCGTCACACCCGAATGGACTCCCACTGTAGGAATCATTATTAGCGTCAGCAGCTTAGTAGTTCTTTTGCTAACTCTCAAAATCCAGTATCCTCAAGTAGGCCCCAAGTTGCCTATCCTGCCAATTAGCATTCCCGCATTCATCGGTGCGATGGCTTTCGGTCATGTAGTCGGCATTGGTATTGTCTTAGGGCTAACTAATATCGGTCGTCTGTAGGTTTGAGAAGTTAGGGAGTGGGGAGAAGAGGCAGGGGGGAAGAGGCAGGGAGGGGTGCAGGGGTGCTGTTGCAGGGGGGAAGAAAATTCTCCATATCCATCTCAATCCCCATTCCCCAATCCCCACTCCCCAATCCCCACTCCCCACTCCCTATTCCCCAGCAATAGAACTATTGAATTTAGCATGGTCAGATTTTTTTGTAATCACTCCTACAGAAGAAGGAGAAACTAACCTTCCCTTTGAGGGAGGATTCGGTAACTTCATCAGGCGGAGTATTTACATAGCGGAGAAATGACAGCTAAATCAGTTTGTTCATGCAGGAGAAAGAATTATGATCTCATCAATATTATTTGCAGTCCAAGTTACTGTCCCCAACACTGGCACTACATGGAATTGGATTGGCACTCCGATTATTATTGGCAGTTGTTTATTATGTCTTCTGATTATTCCCCGGACGATTAGCTATCCCCATGTTGGGAATAAAATGCCTTTACCTTTTCCAGGACTGTTCAATAATCCCAGCGTCGGTTCCTTTCTGGCGGCGATGAGTGCTGGCCATCTGATTGGTATCGGTGCCGTTTTGGGATTAACCAATCTCGGCATTATTTAATTTTGTTTCTGTCTTCATCAACCCAAAGTATCCAGAATCCCTACCAGTTGGAAATGATAGGCGGAAATCCCCACCCTCAGCTATTCGTACTGGGGGTTGGTAATATGTAACTGTAGAGGTTAGGCATCTCATACCATTTTGGATTTGAGATTTTGGATGGTCACAGAGTTAATATATGAGCTTTTAGGCGTTCCATCTGTAAAGATAATTGTTCAAATTGGTATTGAAATAGCAAATATTGGTTTTGCAATGCCTAGTGGTTAACCTTTGTCTAGCCTCAAATTTATCTGTATAAATGTAAATTTTATGTATAAAACACGTCTATTTTTATGATTAATTTCGGCAAATATCTAGTTTAGGAAAATAGAATGCAATCAAATTGGCGAATTGGGTCATTACTTGGCATCCCGTTATTCTTAGACCCACTGTGGTTTGTAATTTTAGGGCTAGCTACGCTTAATTTTGGTATAGCTTACCAGGAATGGGGTACTGCCATCGGTTGGAGTGCTGGCATGGCTATGGCACTGCTGCTGTTTGGTTCGGTGTTGTTACACGAGTTAGGTCACAGTTTGGCAGCGCGATCGCAAGGCATTAGAGTTAACTCTATTACTCTATTTATGTTTGGCGGTGTTGCGGCTATCGAAGAAGAATCGAAAACGCCGGGAAAAGCCTTTCAAGTCGCGATCGCTGGGCCTTTAGTCAGTATTGCGCTATTTTTACTATTTAGCCTAGCTACTAACATTACACCCGAATCTGGACCCCTCTCAACAATGGTTACAGATTTAGCGAGAATTAATTTAGTTGTCGCCCTATTTAACCTGATTCCCGGCTTACCTCTAGATGGCGGACAAGTCTTAAAAGCCGCCCTGTGGAAAATCTCAGGGAACCGCTTTCAAGCTGTACATTGGGCTGCAAAGTCTGGGCAGATTTTAGGTTATAGTGCGATCGCATTAGGATTAGCTGTAGATTTCTTCACCAGAGAGTTAATTACTGGTTTGTGGATTGCTTTAATCGGTTGGTTTGCTGTGCGGAATGCTAACAGCTACGACCGCGTAACCACATTACAAGAAACCTTACTCAAGCTAGTCGCCAGCGATGTCATGACCCGTGATTTTCGCGTAGTCGATGCTGATCAAACTTTACGTGCTTTTGCCGATTCCTACCTATTGGACAGCAACGCCCCAAGTATTTATTTTGCTGTGTCTGATGGACGTTATCGGGGTATGGTTTCCATTGACGATTTACGCTTAGTAGAAAGAAGCGAATGGGAAAACCGAACTGTGCAAAGTATTGTGCATCCTTTAGCAGAAATTCCCTCTGTAACTGAATCGATTTCTTTAGCTGAGGTAATTAACAAGCTAGAAAATGAGCAGTTACCTCGAATTACTGTGCTTTCGCCTGCTGGTACTGTAGCGGGTGTCATTGACCGGGGAGATATTGTGCGGGAATTAGCCCAAAAATTAAGTTTACGCATTACCGATGAGGAAATTAAGCGGATTAAAGAAGAAGGTAGTTATCCGCCAGGGTTGCAATTGGGGGCGATTGCGAAATCAGCGACCAATTAATAGAATATAGAACCTCACCCCCAACCCCTCTCCTTACTAAATATCCATTACCCGGATCTTTCTTAACATTTGCGAGAGCGATGGGCAAAGCCCCGCCTCCGGCGATCGCTCACCAAATCGCAAAGCCTTAAACCTCCGTTGTCCATTCTCAATAAAAGTGGTTTTTTAGCGAGAACAGCAAGGGCTAATTTGTCAAGCCGGCAATAAAGGTAAATCCTTATGACCCTTGCAAAACAAAGGTTTCAAGATTGTTAAGAATTTTGTGGGTAATGGATAGCCTTACTAAGGAGAGGGGAGTCTTTGAATTACGAATTACGAATTACGAATTACGAACTACGAATTACGAACTACGAATTATTTTCTCAAATTTCCCCGGTGAAAAGTTGTTTTAAGGTTTCTGGGAGGTTGGTGATTTCTTGGATTAGGTCGTCGGGGCTAAAGCCAAACCTATTCAGAATTACGAGAATTACAAAAATAGCGATCGCACTACTGAGAAATGTCTTGAATACTTTCAGAAAAGCTCGGAAGATGATCAAGGCGACAATTAAAGCCGCAATGAGAATTATTATATTAGTTGGCATCAGTAATTAAGTCTGAATAAGTGTAAATTCTTAGCTTTGGATAGAAGCGATCGCGATCGCGACATCCTCACGAGTTCCCCCTACTGCTAAAATTGTCCTTACCATCAAATCTAGAGAGACTGAAGGATCTCCCGCTTCCATCTTGGCTACACGCGATTGACTGGAATTAATTCTCTTCGCTAGGTTAGCCTGAGAAAGCTGGTTTTTTAAGCGTAGTTCCTTCAAATGTCTACTTAAAGATAGCTTTATCTCCATAAAAGCTACTTCTTCAGGTAAAAGTTCTAGAAAGTCAGCCGCATCGCCCACACGCCAACCAGCAGCTTCCAGACGTGGACGTTTAACTATATCCATTCTGACTTAACTCGTTAATAAGTTTTTATATCATATTTGACATAAAAACACCATAGCAGCAGACTTACTAAAGTTGCTCAAATGTTTCAGGTGCGATTGAACCTCAGACTACATCAAAATTCAGGACTTTACCAAAATTTCCTCCCATTCAGACGGGGATAGGGGTTGTACTTCTATCTGTATCGCAAAACAATCACACGCTGCTGTGATTAAAGCGGCAATTATCTGGTCTAAACTCCAATTTTCGGATATTTGTATACTCGTAAAAGATTCTGCACCAAAGACTTGAGTAAATAATTCTGCATCTGGCTGTAAACGTATAGAACCATGTTGCAAAATCACCTCACCGCGTCGCAGTTGGGCGCTACCAATGAGTTTACCTCCATCTGGCAACACTAAATCTGCACTTGTCGCTGTACCAAAACAATTGGGGTTGTGGATATAGCCCCGCCCAGCTGTACCGTAGCGCAATTCCACGCCAAGCGATCGCCATCCTTGAATTAAAAACGCACAAATTTTTTCATATATCTGAAAGCGGCTACCAGGGATTCCCGAAGTAATCACCGCATAAGTTAAATCACCTTGATGTAGTACCGCCCTACCGCCAGTAGGACGACGCACCAAATCTAGTTTTTGTCCGCGCCAAGTCAAATTTTGCCAAAATTCTGGGTATTGGCGTTGGTGATAGCCGAGAGAAATTGCAGGTGGCGACCAAGTATAAAATCGCAGAGTTGGGGGATGCTTTCCAGATTTGTGCTGTTCTAACAACCATCTGTCAATCGCCATCTGCACATCACCAGAAGCTTCTAGCAAAGGAATCAGTCGCCAAACCTGCTGACCATCCAAGTTTTCAATTGGGTTTAACACTGATATTTAGAGGGGTGTAAGCAATAAAAATTGCAACAATTAAAAGGCTAAAGCCTGGGGAAAGCCAATTAAGCAACACCATACTGAGATTGTAAAACTTCATCGTGATCATCAGCAATGGTAGCCACAATGGTAACTAGCCGTGAAACTTCCGCCGGAGATAAATCTTCGAGAGTGCGGGTTGATATGACCACCACCCGATTTTCAATAATACCAAAACGGGCTTCTAAGGTGTTGGAACAGTTCATTTCCAAAAGATGTCGCATCAACTTCAGTTCATCTTTGGCTGGTAAATTTAGTACAGCCGACCAAACGGTGATGGTATCTTCATCGCTTTGTCCAGTCAGTTGGATAAAAACTTCCACAGTTCCATACTTAAATTTCCAGAGATAGCCATCATCTGGATCGTGGCTCACCATTGCGCTATCATCTTGTTCTAGAGATTCGATGACATTTTCAATTACTTCCACATGGTTGACACTCACCGTATCTGAGTTGAGTTCATTGCTTGGTAGGGTTTCTTGGTAGTTTGTCATACAGATTTTTTTCCCGGTTTGGTTAATCTTTCATCTACACATACTTTATAGCCTGTGGGGAAGATTAGTTGTAGCTTCTTTGGTAAGACTCTAGTCATTGGTCATAGGAGAATGGGTTAATGCTCAGTGTTACAGTTATAAATATTACATTTTGTTTTGCTAAGAAATACCTGTAAAATATCTCTGACTGCACCTCAATTTCAAAAATGGTGTAGCAGCTTAAAACTTTCAGAATGTGCTATGATATGTCATCTTTATCCCAAACTGTGCAAAATCGTGATGTCCGTCAGTTGGGTATTAACCCCAATCACTGGTATGTGGTTGCACGTAGTAGTGAAGTCACCAATCAGCCGATAAATGTGGTAATTTGGCAGCAAGCGATCGCGCTATATCGAGACAGTACAGGTACAATTCACGCCCTGGAAGACCGTTGTCCCCATCGCCAAGTTAAACTTAGTCATGGGCAGGTAATTGGCAACGAATTAGAATGTGCATATCACGGTTGGCGTTTCAATTCCGCCGGTGAATGTGCGGCGGTTCCCTACTTAGCAGAAAATCAGAAGTTACCAAATTGTCAGATTCGCCATTACCCAGTTAAAGAACAGGATGGTTTTATTTGGTTATTTCCTGGAAATGCGGAACCAACTGTAGAACCTCTGGGTTTACCAGAATGGGAACATCTCAATTATATTGCCACAGTTTCTGTGATTAATACTCAAGCCCATTATTCTTATTTAATTGAGAATTTAATGGATATGTATCATGGGCATTTACACCAAGATTTGCAAGCATGGGCAGAAGCTTCTTTACAAGATATTGATGAGGATAATCATCGTGTAGATGCTCATTATATCGCCCAAAGTTATTACAAAATTGATAAAATTTGGTCAATATCGCAGTTATTTTTTCCTGCATTCAGAAAATTACATCCTGAACCATTAGATGTGAGTTATGTTTATCCTCACTGGGTTTCTACCTTGGGTCAAGATTTTAAAATTTATTGTTTATTGTGTCCAATAAGTGAAACAGAAACCAAGGCGTATTTAGTTCATTTTACATCATTAAATTCTTTTTGGAGATTACACAAATTGCCTGTATGGTTTCGGCGATTTATTAAAGATAGTTTATTTGGTGCAGCGCAAAAGTTACTTGATGGTTTGGTAATTCAAGATGT
>REBL01000058.1 GCA_007692755.1 Nodularia sp. (in: cyanobacteria)
TGTAAATCCGGTTATCGGTGCTGGTGATCCACTCGCAGAAGCGATCCCATACGTTAGCGCTTTGGCGCTGTTGTAAGGTAGTAGTCATGTTTTTATAATTGCGGTTGTTTTTATGAATCAGGTAGGTCTTTCTACCTGTTGTTCACATACTAAACCATTTATTTAGATTTGTAAAGCTTTTTAACAAATATATTTACAATTACCCTGTGCAAATCTCCCAAACCCGATGCTGTAAGCAAAATCATATATTTGATGCAGTAGGGAATCTGAGCAAATCAACATCTATATATATAGTGTCTTATGCCAAATTCTCATTCTTCCACCGTCACCTATAGCCCTGCTTATACCATCGTTCCGACTTACGAGTGTTTCAATCGCTGTACATACTGCAACTTTCGCACCGCACCAGGTCAAAGCCCCTGGATGACTTTATCAGCAGCAGAAAAGATTTTTTTACAATTGCAAAGCCAAAAAGTATGTGAAATCCTCATCCTCAGTGGTGAAGTGCATCCCCATTCCCCCCAGCGTCAGCAGTGGTTTGAGAGGATTTATGATTTATGTGAGTTAGCATTGGAAATGGGATTTTTACCACATACTAATGCCGGAATACTGAGTTTTGCGGAGATGCAAAAGCTGAAGAATGTAAATGTTTCGATGGGTTTGATGCTGGAACAGTTAACCCCAGCATTGTTACAGACTGTGCATCGACACGCGCCGAGTAAATTACCAGAAATTAGGTTGCAACAATTAGCATGGGCGGGAGAGTTGCAGATTCCCTTTACCACGGGTTTACTTTTAGGAATTGGGGAAACCGAAGATGATTGCTGGGAGACTTTAGCAGCGATATCTGAGTTACATCAGCGTTACCATCACATTCAAGAAGTCATATTGCAACCCCACAGCCCAGGAAATCAGCAAAGCTTTGATGCAGCAGCTTTCGACCCTCATCAATTACCAGAAGTCATTGCGAAAGCACGTCAGATTTTACCGCCAGACATTACAATTCAAATTCCGCCAAATTTAGTTAAAGATGATGGATGGTTACTGGCTTGTATCGAAGCTGGCGCGAGAGATTTAGGCGGAATTAGCCCCAAAGATGAAGTGAATCCTGATTATCCTCATATTCAGGAACAGACTTTGAGAGAAGTTTTACAGCCGGCGGGGTGGGAGTTAGTGCCACGTTTACCTATTTATCCCCAGTTTGATAATTGGTTATCGGGGGAATTGCAAAAAGCAGTCAAGCGATCGCGCAATGCTATGTTATTAATCTAATAGGTTTAAAAAAACGCATTTAGCCTGCGTAGGCAGGCTTTGTCTGTGTAGCCCCAGACTTATAGTCTAAGGGATCTGAAATACAAGCTAAAATTAATAAACTACTATCAAAACATCCATTTATGAGTAGTGAATTGATTACACTAACTTATAAAATTGACCTTCAACCTGGGGAAAAATTGAATATCCCAGACTCAATACTTGAGAATGTCGCTGCTGGACATTGGATCATTACCATCCAACAAAAATTGCCAGAATCTAATATTACCCGTAGTCATGATGCTTTTTTGCAAGGCTACGCACCAGAAGACGAAGGACTTTATGACGACTATTCAAACAGGTGAATTTTAGGCATCTGAAATTACAAGCGCTCCTTAAAAGAATAATTCTAAATAATTATGATGTCACAGCTTAAAATCGAGTATCCAGAAACTTTACCAGATGCCCTTCAGCAAACCAGAGAAGAATTTGAGCAGGAGGCAAAAATGGCAATGGCAGTCAAACTATTTGAAATGAAACGAATTTCTTCTGGTTTAGCCGCACAGTTGGCAGGTGTAGATAGGGTAAGTTTTTTGCTTAATTTACATCGTTATGGTGTGGCGATGATTGATTTAACAGAAGAAGAACTTTTATCTGATTTAACGAATGCCTAAGACGAATATAATTGTTACCAACACAGCACCACTTATTTCTATAGTAGCGGCTACAGGAGATTTACGCGTTCTTCAAACTTTATATACCCACGTTTTGGTTCCTTTTGAAGTTGGACAAGAAATACTCGCAGGAGGTACAAGCGGATTTGCTGTCAATGAATTTGAAAATGCTAATTGGCTAGAAAAAATGCCAAAGCCATTAAATAATATTTCTCATTTTTTACTAAATTCTCTAGATTTAGGAGAGGCTTCTGTAATTCAACTTGCTATCAATGAAAATATCCCCACTGTGTGCATTGATGAAGCTGTTGGCAGACGAGTTGCTAGGTTAAGCGGTCTTTCTCTTACAGGTAAGTAAGTCGGCGTGAAAATTTCAATGTATGTCATTGCGAGTGAAACGGAGTGGAACGAAGCAACCGCAAAGTTTTTAGAGTTTTTACATTCTGTTACATAGTTAGGTTTGTTTGTGCCGACTTACTTACTATTGGTATTTTGTTACGTGCCAAACAAGAAGGATATCCTATTGATATTAAAGAAGCAATTCACAGAATGATTGCTCGCAGAATTAGGTTAAGTGACACTTTGATAAATTTTGCACTTCAACAAGCTGGTGAACTAGATGATTAAATTTGTGGTTTCACCCACTTCTAAAGTTTTTGGGATTATATCAAATACTCAACAGCAACAACGGATATCTCTTCAAGAAATTGCTCAACTACCTGTGGCAGAACGGCATAAAATACTAGTACCTTTTATTGCAGCCACAGCCGAAGATTTTTTGAATGACCCGGAATTAACAGAGTTTGCCGTTTTGGATGGTGAAGACTGGGAAATGGAAAATGACTAATCCTCAAAACCCTTGCGTTCGCGGAGCGTGACCGCTTCGGTCTTATGCTTCACTCCGCTACGCTCCGTATGGCTAACGCCACGCTGCGCTAACGCAATGACATACATTGAAATTTTCACGCCGACTTACTTACCTGCATTTAGCCTGCGTAGGCAGGCTTTGTCTGTGTAGCCCCAGACTTCGAGTCTGAGGGTTCTAGAGCAAAATTTCCCCAAAAATACAGATTGCTTCCTCCAAAAGAAAGAGCTTGCAGACAAAAGGCTGTTGTAAAATAGACATAAGTAAGAATTCGGGGGGCCATTTACTGGTCATAAACGCCTATAGAAACTATTGTTGGCAATCTCCAAGGACTAAAAGCCAGTCAGCTGAAACAACTACAGCGACTGTACCACCAGCGCATACCAGGCGATCGCATCACCACGCCTGAGTTCTCCCAGCGTCTGGCAGCAATTAGTACAGAAATCAATCAGCCTATATGTGCCTACCTCAACCGTCGCGGACAAGTGATGCGTGTAGGGGTAGGTACACCACGTCAAACGCAAATACCACCGCTAGAACTGCCCCGTTACGGTGCAGAACGTCTGAGCGGTATTCGTTGTATAGCTACCCATCTCAAGCCAGAACCGCCCAATGAATCGGCACTGACGGCGATGGCGTTGCAACGTTTAGATGCTTTGGCAGTGATCAATATTACGGGGACAGGATTTACAAAACGTGGTGGTGGTTCCACTGGGTACGTCAAAGAAACTTATTTGGCTCACCTAGTATCAAGTACCAAACACCTCGTAGCAACTCCGCAATTGGTAATCAGCGATGAAAAGTCCCTGGCGCAAGACACAGCCCTATACTCTAGCGTATCGCCGCCTATGAGTTTAGATATGTTGTCACAGCACGACTTTCTCGACTTGGTGGAAGGTCTGGAAGCAGAATTCCAACGGGATTTTGTCGCCCAGGAAGTAGATGCAGACCATGATCGCGTCCTACTTGTGGGACTGATTACCGATAAAACCACTCCCCAACAATTCCAGGACACCATAGTGGAATTAGCCCGGTTGGTGGATACGGCTGGCGGAGATGTATTGCAGACAGTCCAACAAAAGCGATCGCGCATTCATCCGCAGACGGTAGTTGGTGAAGGTAAAGTTGAAGAAATTGCCCTCACAGCCCAAACTCTGGGAGCTAATCTCGTTGTCTTTGACCGCGACCTCTCACCCGCCCAAGTCCGTAACTTGGAAAGGAAAATTGGTGTCCGGGTAGTTGACCGCACCGAAGTAATTTTAGATATCTTTGCCCAACGCGCTCAGTCCCGTGCTGGTAAATTACAAGTAGAACTAGCACAGTTAGGATATATGATGCCGCGACTCAGTGGTAGAGGTCTATCCATGTCGCGGTTAGGTGGTGGTATTGGGACTCGTGGCCCTGGTGAAACGAAACTGGAAACAGAACGCCGGGCGATTCAAAAACGGATTTCCCGACTGCAACAAGAAGTCAACCAGTTACAGGCGCATCGTTCCAGATTACGCCTGAGACGGCAAAATCAAGAAGTTCCCTCTGTGGCTTTGGTTGGCTATACCAATGCGGGTAAATCCACTTTGTTGAATGCTCTCACCAATGCCGAAGTTTACACAGCCGACCAGTTATTTGCTACTCTTGACCCCACCACCCGCCGTTTAGTCATCGCTGAGGGCGACACTGGTGCAACTCAAGAAATTCTACTCACAGATACAGTAGGTTTTATTCATGAACTCCCTGCTTCCTTAATGGATGCTTTTCGCGCCACCTTAGAGGAAGTCACAGAAGCTGATGCTTTACTGCATTTAGTTGATTTATCTCATCCGGCTTGGTTGAGCCATATTCGTTCAGTCAGGGAAATTTTGGCACAAATGCCAGTTACTCCCGGCCCAGCACTGGTGATTTTCAACAAAATTGACCAAGTAGATAGTGAGACACTGGCTATAGCTCAAGAAGAGTTTCCCCTAGCTGTGTTTATTTCCGCCAGTCAGCGATTAGGATTAGAAACCCTACGCCAACGTCTGACTCAACTGATTCAATATGTGGTTGACGCTCGGTGATTTTCTTTTAACTCATACCTGAAATAGTACATTTGTACTTATTCAAAGTCCGTTTAACCGGGCTTTTTTTTTGGTAAAAAATGAGCAAGTTTGCTTTTATATCAGTAATTTATGGGAAGTTTAGTAGCGAAAACACGAGTTTTATTGATTGAGATGAGAGAAATTTTGTTAGTTTCTACGTATAGACACTTAAATATTTTTTCTGTGAATAATTTCAAATTCTGATGATGCTGACACACCAATTATTTCCTATATAGGCAAAAATATCCTCAAACTGCTTGTTATATATAGTTTTTGTACTTGACTGTAATTAAACAATTTTCCAAGGACACGCAAGTAAAACTCAATACAATTTGAACATATAACCCAAATTTACCCTGAGAAACGCACAAAAATCATTTAAAAAAAAGCTAAAAATTGCTCTTTGATAAAGATTTATCCCTGAATAGCAGGTGATAAAGTTTACATGAGGCATTAATAAAGATTACATGAGTTATGACTCAGATGTATTGACTTGTATATTTTTTTGTAGGATAGTCGAATTTAGAGGTATAACACATTACTAAAAATCAGGGTAACAAAACGATGACGATAAACAAATTTTCTGCTTTCCTCGCTTCTGCTGCGATCGCTACTGGTACTATATTAGCCGCAGCGCCCGCTTATGCTCGCGGTGGAGGTTCAGCAGGAGTGGGTGGAGGAGGTTCAGCAGGAGGGGGTGGACCTCTAACAATAGATATTAATGACTCATTAGGCAACTGTAAGGAAGAAGATGTTACCTATGGGCTTGGCATTGCTGCAACTGCTTGTAGAGGTCAAATTAATGCTGTTAATGACGTTACTGGTAATGGTGACCCATTACTAAGTCAATTGAACAATCTGTTTGGAACAGATTACATTTGGTCTTTTGTTGGTAAAGATGAGACATCTGGGGCGAATACTCCCGCAAATGGTTTTGATGGTTTTAATCCTACTAATGGAGGAACCTGGAGTGTTGAAACCCCTCTAAATAGCCCCTTTGCGATTAGTGTGAAAGGAGCTACAGGATTTGCTGTGTATCTGTTTGAGACCTTCGACCAAGCCATAACCAGCGGAGATTGGTCTACTGCTGCTCTAAAAAATCCAGGTGGACAGCAAGCAGCTCTGTCTCACATATCCTTATTCACAACAACTTATGTTCCCCCCCATACTCCTGATCCCAGATCAGTTCCCGAACCAGCTTCCTTGATCGCTCTTGGTTTAGTAGCCGGTGGAATGGTAGTATCTCGCCGTCGTCGCACCATTCCTAACTAATATTCCGCAACTGTAATAATACCCTTATCCTAATTGCTGGCATTAGTCCTAGCACTTATGAAGGGTATTTTGTTGGTGTTTTGATGACTGGTTTTCATCCAGATTTGAATCCATAAATAAAAAACGGTGCTAGTCTCATCAAGTCCTATCTGATGAACAGGCTCCGTTTTTTTATTGCTCATCAAGCGGTTATAGCCAGTGACAAGGTTCTAAAATTAAGGAGTATGAAATCTAATTAAGGACTTTATGGCTGCCAACGTTGAAGTTTACACTTGGAGTACTTGCCCTTTTTGCATCCGGGCTAAGAATTTATTGAATAAGAAAGGCGTAGAGTTTACCGAATACTGCATTGATGGCGATGAAGCGGAACGGGCTAAAATGTCTGAAAGAGCTAATGGTAGACGCTCACTACCCCAAATTTTTATTAATGATTACCATGTTGGTGGTTGTGATGATATCCACGCTTTAGAAAGTCAAGGCAAGCTGGATGAATTACTAGCTGCTGGCGCATAGCTGAAAATGGGCTTTTCTCCACAACCGCAATTGTGAAGTCTAACATCACGGGATAATCTAAACTAATCTCAGACATTCCCGGCGATTGAGGCGAACAGCGTGAAACTGGCTTTTATTATTGATCCCATCCATCAACTTGACCCGTGTCATGATACCAGTGTTGCGCTGATGGAAGCAGCACAAATCTTAGGACATGAAATTTGGGTAACTCAGGCAAATCTACTGAGTGTAGTAGATAGCAAAGCTTGGGCTACTTTACAGCAGGTGGAACTCATTCCAGTGCAGCTAGTGGAGGGACGCTGGATTGCAGCAAATCCTTGGTATAAATTGAGCGCTTCCAGCTTTACCTCCCTAGACGCAATGGATGCTGTGTTCATGCGGACAGATCCACCAGTTAATGATTCTTATCTCTACGCCACCTACGTTTTAGACTACATTGACCTTAATAAAACCCTAGTAGTTAATAGTCCTAGTGGTATCCGGGGAGCAAATGAAAAAATGTATGCTCTTCAGTTTACTAATGCCATTCCAGAAACTATTGTTAGTGCAGACAAAGATTTTATCAGGCAATTTCTAGAAGCCAAGGGTGCAGCAATTATTAAGCCATTGGGTAACAAAGCTGGGGAAGGGATCTTATTTTTAGAACCAGGCGATCGCAATTTCAACTCAATTGTTGAACTTAGTACACTGCGCGGTCGATTACCAGTGATGGTACAAACTTATTTACCAAAAGCTAAAGAAGGAGACAAGCGAATTATCCTGCTGAATGGCGAACCCATTGGTGCGTTGAATCGCCTTTCTAGCGGTAGTGACTTTCGCAATAATATGGCTACTGGTGGGACTGTGGCTCAAACTACAATTACCCCCAGAGAGTATGAAATTTGTACTGAATTAGCCGACACCTTACGTCAAGATGGCTTAATTTTTGTGGGTATTGATGTCATCGGCGGTTATCTAACTGAAGTCAACGTCACTAGTCCTACCGGAATTCGGGAAATTGACCGACTAGATGGTACTCGCTTAGGTGATCAGGTAATTTCATGGATAGAGCAAACTTTAAAAAACTAAAATAATTTGCCTGACTTGAGTTGATCTCCTGGTCTTTTCGGTCAGCAAGCCCTATTTACTGCCATCAAACAACAAGCGATCGCATTCTTGAAGCCCGATTTTTAACTTTTATGGCTAGCAAAAAGTTAGACATCGAGTTTGTCAACTCCTGCCTAAGTTAATTTGTGGATAGCGTGACAAATTAGCTCACCAATAATTTGCTGCTTCAAGGATAGCAATGGTATGACTTACCGCTCTGAAAAACTTACCCAAAACCTGACAAATCAGACATTAAATAGTTTTGGTGTTTTCTTAGGTGTTTCATCCGGTCAGCAATCTGATACCATCCACAGGCAGATCATCTGTAAGCTACGGGCTACATATTAAATTCCCCATCAATCAATCAATTCCTTGGTGTCCGGCGATTTCGCAGAAAGTCTGGAATATCCAATCCCGTTTTTTCTTTAGGTGGTTCCGCAACTGGTGTGGGAGGATTTACTGCTGGTTGCTGTGGCGTTGAACGTTTGGGATTAGGTGATACCCTGGCATTAGCCACACTTTGGGTTGGTGGTGCTTGGATTTCACCTGTAAACCCAGTTGCAATTACTGTAATTCTCACCTCACCTTGGAGCCTGTCATCAATCACCGCCCCAAAAATAATATTGGCATTGGGATCAACTACTTCATATATGGCTTCGGCAGCAGCATTCACTTCATGTAAAGTGAGGTCACTGCCACCAGTAATATTAAATACAACTCCTCTAGCACCTTCAATAGAACATTCTAATAAAGGCGAAGAAATAGCCGCGATCGCTGCTTCTCTAGCCCTTGATTTACCCGAACTGACCCCAATCCCCATTAATGCCGATCCAGCATCCGCCATCACCGCTCTAACATCCGCAAAGTCAACGTTTACTAAGCCGGGGATGGTAATAATATCAGAAATACCTTGTACACCTTGACGTAATACATCATCTGCATAGCGAAAAGCTTCTTGTACAGGCGTTTGCTCTGGTATCACCTCCAGCAACTTATTATTGGGAATAATAATCAGGGTATCTACTCTACTTTTTAGCCCTTCAATACCTTGTTCAGCTTGAGTAGTACGGCGGCGACCTTCAAAAACAAATGGACGTGTTACAACACCCACAGTCAGAGCGCCCATTTCCTTGGCTACTTCGGCGACAATCGGGGCTGCACCTGTTCCCGTACCGCCTCCCATGCCAGCAGTGATAAAAACTAAATCAGCACCTTCTAAAGCCGTAGCAATTTCGTCCCGTGATTCTTCAGCTGCCTTTTGACCAATAGCAGGATTACCACCTGCACCTAAACCTCGTGTGAGTTTCTGTCCAATTTGCAATCGACTAGGCGCACCTGCCAAAGTCAAAGCTTGGGCATCAGTGTTAATTGACCAAAACTCTACTCCTGAGACATCAGACTCAATCATGCGGTTAACCGCATTTCCACCGCCACCACCCACACCAATTACTTTGATGTTGGCAACCCGACCTGGAACAATCTCACCAATCCGGCTATTTTCCGTAGACATCTTTTTACTGTCGTGGTTTTGTCCAAAGTTCAGCCCAGAGTTGTTAAATGGGTTGGTCGAGTTAACTGCTAGCGGAAACCCCTGCTGTCCCACAGATTGGGAGTTTTTATAGGTAAGCCCTTGGTTATTGTCAAGTGTCATTGGATTCAGAAAGGTAGATAAACGACTTTTTCAGGTATTATTCCCCAGAACCTCCGCATCGACGAAGCCTCTGGCTTTAGACATGAGGTTTCTGATCTAAGAGTCAACTATAGTTTGACACTGCCAAAATTTATGGCACTGTTCTTTAATTGTGATCACGACTTCCAACCTTAACAAGATTGTTAGTGCGAAAGTTTGCTACGGGATAAGCCTAGAGGCGCAGCACCGCAGGCCATAGCATAGCTAATTCTAGAGAAGTATACTTAGACTTACTTTAAATTGATCTGTATAACTTCAACGAAATATTAATATTTTCACTACTATGTTGCCCATTTAGGACATAATTCCCTCCACTATTTCTTGTTAATGCTTTAGATTAGCAGATGTTTATAGGGTATTTGGAGATTAAGTTTTTAGTTTGTTTGGTTCATATGTACTAGGGGGGATGCTGGATTTTTCAGGTCAATGTACTTTATTTGACTAAAATCAATTTTGGCAGATAAAGATCGCATTTGGGCGAGTACCTTGATTTGTTCGCTTAACTGAGGACTAATAGTACCAAGATGTACATTTCCTAGTTCTGTTTTCAAAATCAGATTTGTGGGATTTTGCCAATCAATTTCCCTGATTTTTACGGAACTTTGACTTAATGACGGATAAAGTTGACTCCAAGAGGAACGATATTGTTCTGGTATTCCCACAACTTTGAGACTCGGTAGTTTGAGGCTGGGATTGACTAATGTGTATTTTTCTACGGGTATCAAAACGCCACTAGCATCTAATAAGCCCGCAGGTGCAGATTTTTGGGGATTTTGAGCTATTGCCACGGGTACTCTTTCCTGGATTTCGATATTTAATCCAGGAGGAAAAAGGCGACGATTCACAGTTGCTTGGGCAATAGTTGGTTGTTGTTTCAAAGAATCGGCGATCGCATTCGGTTGTATTCGCCATAAAGACTGAGGATAGGATATCACCAGTAATGACTGAATTGCCGCTTCCGATAGTAATTGCTCGCCTGACTTCATCACTATTTGCTTGGGTGTATTTAATACCCATATCGGTTGGAGTGCCACCCACAGCAAACCACCAGCTATTCCACTAATAGCAAGAGTTCGCCAAATAGCCTGAATAATTGTTATCTGCCGTTGCCGACGTATTTTTTGGCGGCGCTTGGCTAAATCTTTTTGGGAAACTGATACTATGCCAGCCATTCAAACCTCTTTCTGGTTTCAGTCAAATTATTTACTAGCCTCGGTTGATTGAACTTGTTTAGTTAACCGCTTAATATCTATGTTTCTCCTCAAAATTTTTTCACACCTTACCTAAACTAGACCAGTATTTAAGTACTAAAATTACTAGTACTTTTTCTATTCAAGTTTGCAGTGTTTAGTTTAAACCGAATGTAACCTTTTTGGCAGGTGGTAGCTATTACTAGCTGGTAAAAAGTCCACAAAAAAATTATCGACTAACATAACACAAACTCTAATATTGGCAACCCCGTTGCCAGTAATGACATTTGGGAGAAACAAATAGTTAATAATGCGTTGGCATTAATGGCTATAAATTTTTGGGATATCAAAAATTTTCCACTTGGAGCGTATATACCTCAATTTCCCATCATCAATTATTAACTTTTGCCAGTTGAGACTATACAGTCAGGTTGTGATCACAGGATGGGACGTTGTTAAAAACACTTCTCAATAGATACAGCGATCGCTTGCTTCAATGCTGTTACTTTCAATCCCAATGGTAAATTGCTTGCTGTGGCACAGCACAGTCAAGCTTTGGAATCAGGAAGGCAAATCAATTCAAACCTGATGCAGGCAGATATCTTGCCTATGGTGAAGTTACATTTTGATCACCTGCTTATTTCTCATGGCATTAACGCAGGCGCTAAATTTTCGATTTATTAGTTAAGAGATATGAAGAGTGATGAATTTTTAATTCAAAACTAGCTTACCAACTCAAGGAGCGATCTGTTGGCAGCAGCGCTTCGCTATCGCCGGAGGCAGGGCTTTGCCTATCGCTCTCTAATAAATCATCACTCTTTTCCTCGTCACCATAATTTTCCATTGCAGCTCGTGGCAAAGTGGCTAAAAAGGCTTTCAGTCTCATGCGCTCGATGTAAGGCCAGCCTCCTTCAGACTCAATATCTTTGAGTAAAGAATAGAGTTTCTGGCGGTTATCAGGCAAACTCTCTTGAAAAGCACTATCTCGGATATCTCGATGTAACTGTTCTAAATGCCGCAACAAGCCCAAAAGAGCGATCGCGTCTCCTTGAGAAACCCTAGCTACATCATGCACTGCCGTAGCGATCGCTTGCAGTTGTGCCGATAAATTCCCTGATTCCAAACTTTTGTGGTTGCTCATGCAACTATCTCCGTGTAAATGAGGCCTACTCAAATTTACCGAAGATTCTTGATTTTTATTCGTGTTCACAAATTTTCCAGTGCAGAAATAGATAAATAGACCAGAAAATAAAAAAAATTGTATAAGCTAGAAGTGACTCCTAGAAAGGATTATAGCCCTAATTTTTCTATCTTGAACCCAAGCAACTATGCTCTATGCCAAAAGCAAGTAATCACATCTAGCACAGCCTCCAAGCCAGCTAAATGCAGCCAAGTATTTTTGGATGAGATTCAGAGAGCTTTGATCTTGAGTTAAAAAAAATCGTATGATCTGGCTAATTTCCCGATAAAGCAATGGACTGTATTTGTATCTGGTGACAACACATAACATAATACAGAAACATTTGGGCAACACCGAAAATGCCATAGGCATTAGTTTTACAACTTAGATATTAATTTTTGACATTGAGGTTGACCATGAGGTATCGCGCTTTAATTGTTGCATTCTTGGCTGTATGCCTGGGGCTATTAACTGCTTGCAGTGATGCTCCCACTTCTTCTTCTAATAGTAGAGATTTACTTACTTACGAACAAATTCGAGGTACTGGACTGGCTACAAATGCCCCCAACTGGCAGAAACTAGCCGTGGCTCCATTCCCATTGAATCAGGTAAGTCTTATGCCATCAAAGAACTTTGTTTAGAACCAACAACTTTCTTTGTCAAAGAAGAACCTGCTAATAAACGGCAAGTAGCAGAATTCGTGCCGGGTAAATTGTTGACCAGATACACTTCTACCATTGACCAAGTACAAGGTGACTTGAACGTTAACCCAGATAATAGCTTGACCTTTTTAGAATCTGATGGTTTGGACTTCCAAGCAATCACCGTCAAACTTCCTGGTGGTGAATCCGTTCCTTTTCTCTTCACCATCAAAGATTTAGTGGCTCAAACACAACCGGGTTTGACCAGTATTAACACCTCTACGGACTTTGAAGGTACTTTCAAGGTTCCCTCCTACCGTGGTGCTTCTTTCCTAGATCCGAAAGGTCGTGGTGTCGTCAGTGGCTATGATAATGCCGTAGCTCTTCCAGCCCAAGCTGATGACGAAGAACTCACTCGCGCTAATGTCAAGCGTGTTGAAACTCTTAATGGCGTAATTTCTTTGCAAATAGCCAAAGTAGATAGCGTTAGTGGTGAAATTGCTGGTACTTTCGAGAGCGAACAGCCATCTGATACCGATTTGGGTGCTGGCGAACCTAAAGAAGTCAAGATTCGGGGTCTGTTTTATGCGCGAGTTGAACCAAATCGTGCCTAAATGCCTTTGAATGATTTTGTAATCATTATCTTGAATCGCAAGATTTTACCCATTTGTTTCCTTTGACCTGGAAGCAAATGGGTTTTTTAAGTCAGTCGGCGCTAATATTTCCAACTGGTTATATTTAAAAATTTCAAAGTAGGGTGTGTTTTCGCGCAGCACAACGCACCGTCAAAGAAGAGAAAAAGGGTTAGGGGCGAAGACTCCAGACAAAATGTAGCGTCTCTCAAACAAGGACGCATTTTAGATGCCATTTTTTAACACAAATTAGTATAAGCAAACTTTATTTATATAGCTGTGACACTAGTACCGCAAGGCGGAAGTCAAAAGTCAAAAGTCAAAAGTCAAAAAGCTTATAAAATGGGCTTTTCATGGATTTTGAATGGTTTGTTTATTTACGCCGACTTGTACTAGGCTGATAAAGTGCTTATGTAGAAATTCTATCATTTACTCAATAATTATAAAGTTTAGATGAATTTAATTTCTTAATTATAGTAATTTTACTGAAAAAGAAATTTTGATTAATTAGAAAAAATGATTAATTAGTTCCCATAATAAATTAATTAATTTTGTTGATTTAAGTACAATTTCGGTTTGTAAATGAGGTGATAATTTTATATTTTGTTTATATGTAGCCTGACAATCTACAAAAATTAACAAATCCAATTAACAATAAAAATACCAATTGCGCTTATTTGAATTTTGCTCGATTGTCAATTTGCTCAGATGTTCAGCAGCATTTTTTCTGATTTACACCAACTTTTATCGGAAAAACCATGTTGGTTTTTTCTGAAACACTTTGCAATCGCAAATTTTTTAAGCGGGTATTCACTGTTTATTTGAATAAATAAATGCGGTGCTATGCCTACTACAGCCAGCAACGAACTCAAGCATGAAATATGGCAACTGTTACGAGAGTATCAGCAATCTCGCTCTGAAACCATTCGCAATAAGCTGGTAAAAATAAACTTTGGGCTTGTGAGAAAAGAAGCCCACTACTGGATGAATCAATGCCATGAGAATTATGATGATTTACTCCAAGTTGGTTGTCTGGGTTTAATTCGGGCTATTGAAAAATTTGAAATCTCCAAGGGACACGCCTTCAGTTCCTTTGCTATTCCCTATATTAGGGGTGAAATTCAGCACTATCTGCGAGACAAAGGCGTTACAGTCAGAATTCCTCGACGTTACTTAGCATTACAACAGCAGGCAATAGGAGTCTCACGCTCTTTTCGCGAAAAATATAATCGCCCACCGACTGACTCAGAATTAGCAGCAGGATTGGAAATTTCTCTCAACGAATGGCAAGAAATTAAACTTGCATGGGTCAATCGCTCCCCTCTAAGTTTGGATGTTCCCGTTTTGGACGGAGAAGAAGGAACTACCAGCCTGGGAGAATTAGTTCCTGATCCCCGTTACCGCAGCTTTCAACTGGCGCAAGAAGATCAAATTCGCCTGCAACAAGCACTGTTTCAGTTAGAAAAATGTACTCGTGAAGTTTTGGAATGTGTATTTTTGCAGGATTTGACCCAAAAACAGGTAGCAGAACATTTGGGAATTAGTGTAGTTACAGTTTCCCGCAAAGTCAAAAAAGGTCTGGGTTTGTTAAAGCAGCTGATGGGTGCGGCAGAAGATTAATTTCCAGCTAGGTGAAGCTGCATTTGCTCTAGGCTGGTGGTGTTAAAAATAACCTTTAAAGTGTGCAAAATTAGGTTATAAAGGTAACATAGTTTGCCTTAAATATAAAATAGGCAATTTTAATTTCCACAAGTCGCAACTTTTCCTAGAGCTTTTGAGAACAGCTAATGGACAAAAATTTTCCAATTGCATTTGTAGCTATTTCATTTTTGGCGATCACTGGATGTACCATAGGTACACCAGACGCTACTGAGCCTACGCCTACTCAAATACCAGCAGCACAGTCGCCACCAGCAGCAGAATCCTTTAATAATCCTGTGGTGTCTACCAACGAGACCGCAACAAATGCCTCTGCAACTCCTAACTTGATTCAACTCACTAATCCGACAGAACGCGAGCGGATAGTGTCAAAAGGACGAAATGACCCATTCGCCGGAATTATCGCGCAGCCTGTTCCTGTAGCTGCTGCTAGCAGACCCGTCCCTGTCATACCTCCCCTACCTACTCCGGCAGTGCAAAGACCGCCAACATCTAGCGCGGCGCTTCCCACTAGAACTCCTACAGATTCAGACCCAGAAGCCAAGACACCGCAGCCTGATACTCGTCAAACCTCAGTTATCCCAGAACTTATGCCCGGAGTGCTTCAACCTCCTACTCTGGGATCTGTCCTACCACCACCGGCAAAACCTGAATTAGCTGAGGGCGTGATGGTAAGCGGTGTAGTGCTAATTGGTCAAAAACCCCAAGCAATTATTAAAGTACCGAATGAAAGCACAAGTCGCTATGTACAGGTGGGACAGCAGCTTTCAGGTGGTTTGCTCATTAAACGTATTGAAATGAATGAAGGTTCCAATCCTATTGTTATTTTGGAACAATATGGTATTGAAGTTGCCAGAATGGTAGGTGAAGAACCTGTCAACTCAGCATCATCAGCTACTAGTGTTGAAGCATCCTAAAAATGGAAACTCAAGAAAAAATTGAATTCGCTGGATTATCTTTAGCAGTTTACCGAGAAATAGCCGCTCATTTGCGTCAAGTCGAAGGAATAGAAGTTGGCTTAATTCCTCAAGCATCTTCAGAATTTGATTACAATCAAAGTCAAATTGGTGGCTTATGGATTTCTGGGATACCCAATTCTGGGTCAGAAAGTCAGCAACGCGTACAACAAATTTTGGCTTACTATAAAAACCGCTACGGTGTTTCATCGGCTGACTTAATCTGAGAGGGTTAATGCCTAATTTTTTGATTAACTACTCGATATAATTAGGCTTTTTCTAATCCAAAGTGACCTTGTTGATTATACAGGTCTATTTTTTTTATTCAAAACTTTTACATAGAGCATTTTCCGGTCTAGTGAGGTAGAAAATCATCTGTGTTCATTTCTGGTTACTTCACTCTTCTATGTACCTCAGTTAGGCAATAAATGTTATGTATTATAATTATAAAAACACTAAAATATACACGTATATTAAACTATATAAACAGAATTACTGGCTGTCTCATGTTGGCAAGGTTGACTACATAGTTTGCAAGAATTCTGACCTAGTATTTTTGGGGCTGTCTGATTTGTGACTTTAACAAAAATTCCCCCTGGACAACAAATAACTCGTACACAACAATTTGGACTAAATTTAGTTTCCAGGCTAAGTGGTGGACGAGATGTGATCTTGGCAATTGATTTGACAGAAAGCGTCGGCTTAAATAACGAAGGTCGGATTCGCTTGCGTCAAATAGTTGAAGATAGCATTAAACCGGGAGATTACATCTACATTGTTCCTTTCGCTCAAGATGTAGTTTTAGGAGAGGTAACATCTAATATCAATCCTTTAGGAACCCCGATTAAATATAGTCATAACAGCCCAGAAAATATTGCAAACATCTTAGCAAAAATCCCCTTAACATCTGATAGCAACTATTACGGTACAGATATTCAGCGCGCCGAATTAACGATTTATCAAGGTATTGCTCAGATTAATCAAAATCGCCTCCAAAAAAATCAAGCAATTAAGCCCCAGTCTGTTGTGTGGTTAACAGATGCACCTTTATTTACGGAACCGGGGATTACTTCAAAAGTATGGATAGAAACCCCTGCTGATAGTCCATTGAGGATTGCTGATTCTCCAGAAAGTCAAGAGCGCCATGCTTGGATGAAAATTTTACCTATTCACAAGCGATCGCTCTCTATCACCACCCCAGAAAATAAACCATATACATTAGCTGTCTATGATATTTATCCCACAGTTCAGGAATTTTGTACACCCGCACCAGGTAATCAAGAAACTTGCTTAATTAATCCTTATTTAAAGCAACAGTTATGGCTTCCTAGTACAATTTTACTATTAATACTTGCCAGTTTATTTGGAGGTGCGATTAAATTACATCGATTGCGTCGAAAATGGGAACTGCATATCTACGTTGAAGAACATGAAGAACAGATATGCAGATTAAAAAATCATCAAAGAATCGCCATAGGTGAAGACGATGAAAATTGTACAGATGTCATCGACTGTCCAGGTACAAAAGTTAGAGGATACCTAGAACGTAAAGGAGAAAAACTTTATTTAGTACCTAATAAACTAGACGCTATTCATTATAACGGTCGGGAAATCACAGCCCGCACCTTAATATCAAATTCTAAAATGAGGCTAAATTTTCCAGATAATCCCCAGCGCGACTACGAGATAACCATTCAAATTAAAAAATAGTATTTCAGGAAACATCTTATGAACTCAGCAGCTACCAATGATCAGCAATACCGGGGAATAAATCGCACAATTTGTATAGGATTGGGTGGTACAGGAAGAGATGTTTTAATGCGAATTAGACGGTTAATTGTTGACCGATATGGAAATTTAACTAACCTCCCGATTATCAGTTTTGTTCATATTGACACTGACAAAGCCTCAACTCAAGTTACTGGTATTCGCACAGGTAGTATTTATCATGGTGTTGATCTGAGTTTCCGCGAAGCCGAAAAAGTCACCGCTACAATGTCATCGAAAGAAGTGACTATGTTTGTAGAAGGAATAGAAAGACGTTCAGAATATACTCAATATGGTCCTTATGACCATATTGGTAGATGGTTTCCGCCTCAGTTATTAGGAAATATCAAAGCAATTGAAGAAGGTGCAAAATGTATTAGACCAGTTGGAAGGTTGGCATTTTTCCACAATCACTACAAAATTCAATCAGCCATTGAAAACGCCGAAAGACGTACTAGAGGACACGAGTCTTTTTTACTAAAAGCAGGTTTAAAAGTAGAAGCAGGATTGAGTATTTTTGTAGTCGGTTCCCTGTGTGGTGGAACCGGGAGTGGGATGTTTTTGGATACTGCTTATACTTTGCGACATATTTATGCTGACCAAGACGCTAAACTTTTTGGTTATTTAGTGATTAGTCCGGAATTGTATGGCAACACTTCCAGTATGAATGCTAACACTTATGCCGCCCTGAAAGAATTAAATTACTATAGCAGTCCTGGTACAGAATTTGCAGCTTGTTACGATATTCAAAATCCAGTTTATTTCCAAGAAAAACGTCCACCATTTGATTATTCCTATTTAGTTTCTAATCAAACAGGCGGCGAATACACAATATTAACACAAGGCAAATTATGTAATGTAATTGCTCATAAAATAGCTTTAGATTTCAGTAGTGAATTAGCGCCAATGATTAAAAGTAATAGAGATAATATCTCAAAATATCTTACCGATTGGGATAAACACCCACGTCCCAATAGTCAGCGCTATCTAACATTTGGATTAGCCGCGATTTATTTCCCCCGTGATATCGTTATCCAAATTTCCTTAAATCAAGTTAGTTTAGAATTAGTCAATTTCTGGTTAAATGGTAAAAATCAAAGTCCAGATCCCTTGAATTTACTAGAGCAATTTCTCATTCAGTATCATTGGCATAATGATTTAGCTACCAGAGATGGTTTAACTACTAAATTAGCAGAAACTGTCCAAGAATCTAACAATACATTTAATAGTAGTATTAACGCTTGGAGAATTAGACTAGAGCGATTAATTTCTCAATGTCAAAATAAAGATGACCGTCAGAGTATTCGCCAAAAGTTACCCAGAGACTTCCGCGAACAATTTCGCAAAGTTCAGCCAGGTGAAACTGAAAGCAGTAGGGGAATTTGGTTAACACGATTAATCCAAGCTTCTCCTCAACTTACTAAAGAACTTCAAAGTAATATTGATGATTATCTCAGTCAATTACTCACCCCCACAGAACCTAACTTTTCCATCAAAAGTAGCCGCGACTGGTTGGATGCGTTGCAACATGAACTAAATAATTATCAACATAATTTACAATCAGCAATTACAGGTTTGGGTAACAGTAAACGATTGGAAAATATAGAAAAATCTTGGCGAGATACTGAACAGATGATTGCAGATATTGAGGATAAATTGGGGATTCCCTTCTTAAATACCAAAAATACTCAATTCCAAGCAGAAACTAAAAGAGGGTTGCAGGAAATTTGCAAAATTATTAAGCATAATTTTGAATTAACAGTATTTCAAGAAATACTCAAGACTGTGAATACATTGCGGAAATATGTTCAAGATAAAAATACTCAAATGACTGCTTTTAGTAGTTTGGTAGAAGATGTCAAAAATATTTATGAAAAGCAAGATAGAGACTTACGACAGTTGAATTTTGATGAAATAAGTGGTGAAGCTATGTTTGACCATGAGGATATTGAACGCTGTCACCAAACTATGTTACCAGAAGATGATGTCCTTTCCCCTTTGGTATTGGTGAGTTCAACAATTACAGAACAAACTGGTAGGGGAAATTCTTTAGCAAGTTTTATTGATAAAGAACGCACTACTCAAGAACTGTTAAAAGCAGACATTGATGTGAAGGTTGACAGTATATTTTCTTTGCGCGGTAGTAATATTGTCAAATCAGTGATTAAACGCTTTATCCAAAACTACTCCACAGCGCGTTCAACTCGTTTAGCCCAAATTATGCAGGAAGCTGAACTACTGCTGCGTTTAAATTTAAGTGACCCCTATTTTCGTGATGATGAAGCTAAAAGTAGTAAATTAGTTGGATTTAAGGATACAGATGAATTAGAAGTGAGACAGTTTAGAAGTCTGCTGACTCAGGATTTAGGTGTTTCCCCAAATGTCTTAAAATCAATGCAAGCTGATGATGAAATTTTATTTTTGAATGAGTATGCTGGGTTTCCTCTGAGATTGATTAGTAATTTGGAAAGGATGAGAAACTATTACTTGAGAGAAGAAAATTTGGCGACATCTTTCTTGCATAATGATTCTCGTGTTGTTTTTCCTGATATCATTCCCCCAGATGCGATAACTATAGAACAATTGGAAGATGTCTTCTACCCTTGTTTAGCTTTAGAACTGTTGCAAAAGAATCCGCAAAATCAGCAATTAGAATTTAAATATTATGATGACCTGCGTGATGATGATTATATAGCTGCTCTTAGTTCAGAATGGGGTCAAGCTTTAGAAGAACTTGCTAACCGTCAGGACATGAATACAGCTTTACAAGAGATTTTAGATCAGGAAATTGCTGTTATAGAAAGACAGCCTGAACTTTGGCAAAGTGAATATTTACCTAAACTGAGAAAATTTCTGAAAGAAGTTGATTCGTTATCAAATGAACATCCCAATTCTCCTTATAAAATAGCAGTTATTGGCAGTAATAACCCTGCAACCAAGGAGGGAATTATTATTCGGTTTCGTCGAAAAATGAATGAACAATTTAATGTGCCAATGCAACAACTTCCTCCACATAAAAATTGAGTAAGTCAAAAATCTATTGTGGGTGAGATAGTAGATACTCATCCCTTGTCATCTACTGATAATATGGGAATATTGCGGTTAGCTTTGGAAAATCTCAAACAATATTTAGCTGATAATTTGATTACTCCAGAAGATTACGAGCGTGAAAAGAGAAAAATTCTTGATCAATACTCAATTTAATCTCATTTATTGAGTGGTAAATATTCATCGTTATTTGCTCATTTTCTCACACTATTCAATATCTAGGGAAGTATTATGCTACCAATATTAGGGGATTTGATTTTTGTCACCCTTGTAATCATTGTTTTACCATCGATAATTACAATCCTGTTTCGCTTTGCTTTATATCAACATTTGCAAAGTTTAGCCAAGGAAATCCAAAGACTAATCCATAATAAACCACGGGGATTAAAAGAAACAAAAATAATCGCTACACTAGAAAGCAGATTTCAGCGAGCTAGTAGTCAGTTAGACCAAGTTAATACAGCAGCATTAATCGACCAAGTTTATAGTCAAGAAAAGATGAAAATATTTTCTCTTGATCAAATTGATTATTTTTGTCGAATTATGCCAAATTTGCTCTTGGCTTTTGGCTTAATTGGTACTTTTATTGGGATAACTTTTAATTTATATACTCTTAGTCAAACTATTAATCAAACTAATGCTGCTGATATTAGTGGTTTGGTTGAGCAATTAAAAAAACCATTGGAAGGAATGAGCATTGCTTTTGTTACAAGTTTGACGGGATTGTTCTTTAGTGCATTATTAACAATAGTTAACTTTAAATTTAATACTAGCGCTCTGAAATATCACGTTCTGAGTTCTTTAGAAGATTATTTAGATAATATTTATCTGCCTAAAGTACAGGGTGATAATCGACTTGATAAAATAGTTAATAAAATGGTATCCCAGCAGGATGAGTTTTTAACTAGATTTGGTGATACCGTGCGGGATGCTGTAGAAAAGTCTATGGGTAAGGTAGCACAACAAATAGCCGAAGGTAATCAGGAAGTTACAGATTTAGCTAGGCAAGTTTATGAGAGATTTACGGATGCTGCTGGGACTATATCTGGTGCTGCTAGTGAATTTGAGACTGCGATTCATCAACTCAATGCTAAAGCCTACATATTTAAAGAATCTGCGGAAATATTTGCCAATAGTCAATTTCCGGAAAAGTTATCAGCAGCCAGCACAAATTTAACGCAGACACAAGAGAGATTTTCACAGTCGGCTGCAAGTTTAGCTAATACAACTCAATCGCTGGAAATGTTCGTTATTGAAATTCAAGAATTGGGAGAAGAAATTAAGGTTGTGAATCACACTTCAGCCCAAATATTAGAGCTAGAACGAGTTAACCAAAATTCCCTCCGTGAAATTATTCCTCAACTCCAGCAAGGTGCTAACAGTTTTCGCAAAGCAGTTACGAGACTTGATAAATTAGAGGGTAATATTATAGATAAAGCTGAAAGTTTGCAGGTAATGTCGGTAGATTTAAAACAGTTAATAGATATAGTAAATAATTCTGCTTTAGAAGTTAATTTGGCAATTCGCAATATATCTCAGCAAATAGATGGTAATCATCAAAATATATCAGACTTATTGGCAAGTGGTAATTCTAGCTTGGTTACAGAATATAAAAGCATAGGTGATCTGTTATTGGAAGGTGTCAGCAAACAAACAGCAGTAAATCAAGATAATTTACAAAATATAATTACTCATTTGCAAGAATGTCTTCAGCATCTCAATGATACCAAATATGAAATTTATCACTTGCGTCAGAAAGAAACAACATTGCTATCTGAGCCGCAAGATAAAATAAAAGATAGCTTTACTCATACCTAATATTTAAATAGAAAAATATGGCTCGGCGCTTTCGGAATGGTGATGATCATGAGGAACTAAATGTTTCAACTGCCTTTACAGATTTGATGTCTAATGCTTTCATGATCCTAATTTTGTTTCTGTTACTGGCTATGGTCAGATCATTTATTAATGATAACGTGGGATTAACAGACACACCGCCAATTATTGTAATCCAAGATGAAGGTGCTTATAGGTTTGCTTCAGGGAGTGCAACGATTCCCCCAGCAATGTTTAATTATATTTCTCAACAAATAGTACCGGAAATCGAAAATAGAACCCAAGAATATAATATTAATGTTGTAGAAATTATTGGACATACGGACGGTCAGCCTAATAGTAATTTGACAAGTAACCTAGACCTGAATTTAGAAAATGTTGCCAGTGGTGCTTTGCCAGTAGGTAAATTGCAAGCTGGTTCTAATGCTGATTTAGGATTGATGCGTGCTTTGGCAATTGTACAAGCGCTGCGTAATATTCAGGTGAATGAACAAAGACTCAAGGGTTTGTCGTTCCGTGCTTATTCGGCGGCTCAGTTAATATTACCCAGTGGAGAATTTGCCGCGATCGCTGGACGCGGGGCTTTGCCCATCGCCGGAGGCGGGGCTTTACCCATCGCACGTCAAGAAGATCAGACACGGCGCAGAATCGAAATCCGTTTTACCCGGTTGGGGAAAGTGCAAGAAGTAAAGTAGTTCAATTTTTTGCGAAGTAGAGGTTAATCTTGCCGAACTTTGAAGCAAATAGTAACATTGTGGGATGCAATTGCTAGTTGCTGGGCTTAACTTGCCAGCAAGTTAATGCACAATCTTACTCAGCTGCTATTCGGTCTGGGCATAACTCATAATGGTAATGGAACAGTGGCAATTTCTAATACAGAAACAGGGCGATCGCTCTTGGCATAACCTGGAATCGCCAAACTTAGAAATTTCGGAAGGTCGGTACAGAGTCTTGGCTCGTTCTCATCTACGTAATACTGACGTAGAAATCCGGGTAACGCACTCCTCAACCCAAGAAATTCCCCCAAAGCGGCGAATTCAGAAGCGATCGCGGCGTACTAATGCAGAAGGTTTAATGGCAGTAATTCCGTTTACCCACCTCAAACCCGGAATTTGGGAATTGCAATGCTCTGGGGATTTGCTCTCAGATTTGCTCGGTCAATCATGGCAATACGGTATAAATTTACAAGTATTATCTCAGGAATCTCCCAGGGTCTGGGAACAATCGCCCACGGGCGAGAATGCCACGTCAAATTTATCCCCTTCTTCAGATATTACTTCTGATAGCAACCTTAAATCCCCTATTGCACCAGAGTCTCAGCCGACTGTCAAAAACGATCCAGTTCTCACCGATTTACCAACTCAAACGCCAACAGATGGCACCGTTATCGAACAGCCTGTTAGCCCAGTCTGGCTCGAAGGTGAAACTGCTGAACAGCTTTTACAAAATTTAATGGCTTTGGCTTTACCCGTCTCTGAAACTTTGTTAAAAGATGGCAAAGTTGAGGAGACTTCAGATCCCAAACCACCGCTACCACTATCTTTAACTTTAGATCAGGACACCCATATTGCTCATTGGGGAGAAATCACCGTCATTCATGGGCGAGTGGAGCGACAAGACCAGACAAATCAAGAAAATGATACACCACCAGATTCAGAAACTTTTTATGCCTTAGAACTAATAATTGAGATGCGATCGCCTTTAGGCTCAGAAATTTTAACCCAGGTTCGACAGCCTTTACCAAATAGCTCGTTGCCCATGACAATCAGCTCTGCAATTAATATTCCCGTGGATTGCAAATCGAAGCTGATTTTGGCAGATATCAATTTGTATGGCGCATTTACTGAATTTGGTGAAGTAGTCATATTAGCTAATAAGACTTTTACAATTACAGCAGATGTCACACAGTTGCTAGCAATTACAGCCGCAACGAAATTGCATGAACAAAATTTATTAGATCATCCCATCACACCACCAACAGAGCCAGAACCATCTATTAGTATTGATTTAGGACTTTTCAACCTGGCTAAAACTGCAAAAGCAGGTGATCCTCAGTTTATTCAAACTTCCCTAAACAAGTCACTACCTCCGCAATTTAACCTTAAAGAACTAGAAATAACCTCTCTACGAGACGCTACGCCAACGCTGCGAGTGTCTGAGTTAAATAACTTAGCCGATTCTCGGTTGCCGCAACTACCAAGGCTACCTGAAAACCAAATCACTGCCAAAGCTGCGCTGATTGAAGGTGTAGTCAGTGCTGATGTAGATACAGAATCCTCTAGTGATGAAGCGTTGGTAGAGAAAAACGAGACTATAGCCCCGATCAATTTAGCGCAACTAGTTATTAGCCATCATCGAGTACGGATGCTTAATAGCACTTTTCCCTACTTGAAACGCCTGAAAGCTTTACCTGAGAAAACAGAGGAATCGAAAAACGATACACCAGATGAGTTGTCACTCGAAACTGCTGAAGATTCCCCACAGATGGATACAACTGTATGTGAACAAGAAGAAAATACACCTGAATTAGTTATTAGTGATGCAGAATTTCAAGATGAATCAGTGCCTGAAATATCCCTTTCACCAAATTTAGAATTAAGTGCAGAGATTAATCTCAATTCATCGCCCCTGATTCGGAAGTGGACACAAAGCCAAGGATATTCTTTGCCTCAATCTATTATTGAGGTTTTAGATCAGCAAAAAATACCTGATGAACAGGCTCCACTTTCAACTCAAACCGAGGAAATTAATTCATCACACTTAGAGTCAGCAACGGATATCGGAGCAGATCAGATACCTTTACTGCCAAATGCTACAGAAACGGAAAGTGCGGCGATCGCGGTGGAAATAGAGGAGATGAAAACATTAGAATCGGTAGAAGCAGAAGATATATCAGTAGAAATCTCTGCATCTCCAGATTCACAATTACCGCCTGCTGACCATCTCGCAACACCTCAGCCTTGGTTAACACAGGAATTTGTGGTTGAAGATACAACTGAACCAGCCGTGGATTTGATCAACAGCCATTACCCTGAACAGAATGAGCAACTAACCTCAGATTTATCCCATACTCCATTAATGGAAGGGAAAATTGTGGAATCTTTACCAATTCCCCAACTACATATAGCAGATGGTGAACTAATCGCTGGTACTTCTGTCAGAGTCAGAGTAGAATTGCCTACGGTATCCCCGCAAATCGTTGTCAAGTTATGGATGGAAGATTGCCAAAGTCGTGGGCTGGTAGATGGTCCCCATTTGCTGACAGACTTGCTACCTAACCATTTGGGGGGTTTAGAAGTGATAACTCAATTAAATATTCCCTTTGGTTGTTTGGAAATTAGCTTAGAGGCGATCGCATTTGATCAGGCTACCCAACAAGAAAGCCACAAAGTCACAGTGGTGCGGACTGTGATTCCTCCAGACTTGCCGAATTTGCAGCTAGATGAATTACTGGGGATTTGAACATCCAGCACCCAAGATTAGTGTTAATAATTTTGAGCATTTCAAAAATCAGGTGAATTTTGCAGTAAGCTCGTTTTCGAGGATTGTCTAATTTATTAGGAAAGTTAACTATGGCAGCTTCATTTTTGCCTTCTATCTTGGTTCCCCTGACTGGTCTAGTTTTTCCAGCAGTGACAATGGCGTTTTTGTTGTTATACATCGAACGCGATGATATCGGCTAATTAGTTGATTCATATCCCACGTCTTCCAGGCGTGGGATTCTTGTTTAAGTTATCATAGTTTCATCGAAAACCTGGGGTTTAAAGCCCCGCCACTTCGACACGCTCAGTGCATCGCCTTCCAGGGCGGCTTTTGCGGTATTATAGCTTTAGCGGTAAAGCGCACAAATAAAAAATTTTCAAACGCGGTCGGGCAGTCCGCGTGTGCTTGTGGACGTATCCAAACGGGGAAATTGGAATACTTGTATTCGAGTTTCTAGGGAGGACGGATGAAGCAAGAATCCTCATCTCTTTAGAGTGAGGAGTGTCAAAAACCGCCTGTCTCTAAGAAACAAGCGGTTTGTTAATGCTAATTTTTAAACAACTGCCCGAAAATCCAGACTAAATTGTTTTCTGATCAAACTATTCTTACATTGAAGAACCGACTCCAGAGTAGGCTCCGTAAAAGAAAATACCTACAACTGTAATTACACCTAAACCTGCGATTGTAGCGACAACCCACAGGGGAATTCTTCCACTTCCAGCAGACACAGCTTTTCTCCTCCCTTAATAACAAATCAACACTGATTCAATAAACAAAGATTTACAACAGTCATTCTCTGTTAGTTAAAGAAGTAACTGGAGAACAGAATTCCTAGAACAAAGACTAAAAGTAGTCCCAGGTATAGGGAAGTCCGGTTAAGTTCAACCGGTTGATTATTCGGATTGGGTGATCTATCCATAATTTTCTCCTACCGTTGAATAAACTGCATGGCGGCGATCGCGCCTAAAAAGAAGACCGAAGGCACACCTAAAGTGTGAATTGCCAGCCATCTCACTGTAAAAATGGGATAGGTAATTGGCTGATTTATGTCATTTCCGCTAGTCATAATCTCAAACTACTTTCCGATAAATTGTTCAACTTGCTGTTTAGCGCCAAAACGATCCTTCACAATCGGCACTTCTTGGCGTGTTTGTGTGTAGTATTCGTTTGGACGGGGGGTGCCAAAAGCATCATAAGCCAATCCAGTCTGGACGAAGAGCCATCCAGCCAGAAATAATGCGGGAATGGTGATGCTGTGAATTACCCAGTAACGAACGCTGGTAATAATGTCCGAAAATGGACGTTCTCCAGTGGTACCTGACATTTAGATTCCTACCTTCACAAAGATTGTTATTGTCTATTATCCTACAAAGTTTAGAAAGAGTTACAAGTTGCAACGAACTTCTCAGAAATCAGAACGAATACTTAAGCCTATCATCCCACTAAGCTGCCTCTGGTGAGGAACTTTCGGCAATGTTTGGTTGGTATTTTAGCAAAACGCCGCGATCGCCGATCACAAAACCCTGATTAGGATTGAAGAAAACAACCTTGTACAAATTAGCTGCTACTCCTTCCACATCACGATCTTTTTCCCAAGTTTGACCACCGTCAGGACTTAACAGTAAATTACCGCTACCGCCACCAATCCAAAGTTCATCAGGAGTGCGATAAGCCAAATCCAATAAACCCCAGCTAGTAGCCAACTCAGGATTTTGCGGTTCTTGCCATTCTTCAGGATTATTGAGATCGCTAAATTGCACCTGACCCCCTCGTGCAAGCAACCACAACTGCCCATTCTCAGCAAAACCCATATTTTCTAAGCGGCGAGAATTATTGCGGTTATGGGGTTCCCAGCTAGTTTGTCCTGGTTCCCAAGTAGAGTAGAAACTGCCCTTAGCAGAAACAGCAACATATTTACCATCAGGTGAGCGTTCCAAATTCCGCACCACACCAACGGCTCCCTCTACCTGGGCTTTCCAGTTGATACCACCGTCTTCAGTTTTATATATCGCGCCTACATCGGTAGCCATTTCCGCCGAATTTTCTCCCAGAGCATAAATAGCAATAGGACTACCGGGTAGCTTTTCGCTTAAAGCAATGCGTGACCAAGAACTACCTTCGTCAGTGGTATGCAACAGTAGCGAAGGTTCACCCAAAATCCAGCCTTCTTTGCCAGCAAAACTTACTGAGTCAAAGCGAGTTTTCGGATCATCGAGTTCCAGTGTTAGCGGTTTCCAAGTATCACCACCATCATTTGTTTCCAAAAGGGTAGCATTGCCACCCACCAGAAAACCATGCTGAGAATTATCAGTAAAGGCGATATCCAGCAGCTTAGAATCTGTTGGTACAGAAATTATCGCCCAAGGGTTAGAGACGGTAGAGGGAACTTTGCTACAACCTATACACAAGAAAACTACTATCAACAAGGCAAATAGTCTTTGCCAATTTTTCATAATACCCATTGAATGCATCAGTATTTTTTACTTTTTTCTAAATTTTTGATTTTAGTGGCGATCGCCGCCCTCTAAACTTGGTAAAAAGATAGCGGGTATTATTGTAAGCCGTAGAGACTGATAAAAAACAAGAAACCCAGACCCAAAGCCCCAAAAATCAGCAGATTTTTTTGCGCCGGTGTCATTCTGTTAACACCCAAACCATAACCAAGATTTTCTTTAAAACCCGACACAGTACCAGAAGGGCCAATATTAGCGAAAGCAGTCTTTTTCGCCGTACATACTGGACAACGCCAAGTTATAGGCAGTTCAGCAAACAGAGTACCTGGTTCAATATTATGGCTATCGTCTCCCTTTTCAGGTTCGTAAACATAACCACAGGCACGGCATTCAAAGCGGTCTAATGCCGGAGTTTCAACAGCTTGTTCATTAGCTTGTTCGCTCATGGCTAAATCCTCGTAGAGGAGAAATATTAAATATACGTTACAAATTATGACATAACTTTGACACTCTTCCATCATCCGCAAAAACGATCAATACCTGAAATCGTTCTGTTTCACAGATTTCATCAAAAGCAACCAGATATAATGTAAAAGAAAGTAACAGCCTTATTTACACCATTAGCGGTAGATATTCATTGTGTTTGTCCTCAGCGGTTACGAGTACCTTCTAGGCTTCTTCATCATCTGTAGCCTAGTTCCAGCCCTTGCACTTTCAGCCTCCAAGCTCCTGCGACCCAGTGGTAATAGCCTAGAACGGCTCACTACTTATGAATCCGGCATGGAACCCATCGGCGGAGCCTGGATTCAGTTCAACATTCGCTACTATATGTTTGCCCTTGTCTTCGTCGTCTTTGACGTAGAAACTGTATTCTTGTACCCTTGGGCGGTTGCCTTTCACCGTCTGGGGCTTTTGGCATTCATTGAAGCCTTAGTTTTTATCTCAATTCTAGTAGTTGCCCTAGTCTACGCATGGCGTAAAGGAGCGTTGGAATGGTCTTAAACTCAAAATTAACCACCCCAGACAAAGAGCAAATCATCAACCCGGTTGAACGTCCCGCAATCACACAGGATTTGTCAGAAAACGTCATCCTCACCACAGTTGATGACCTTTATAACTGGGCAAGGCTTTCGAGTCTGTGGCCTTTGCTCTTTGGTACAGCTTGCTGCTTCATTGAGTTTGCAGCTTTAATCGGCTCCCGGTTTGACTTTGACCGTTTCGGTCTCATTCCCCGTTCCAGCCCCCGTCAAGCCGATTTAATTATTACAGCAGGCACAATTACCATGAAGATGGCACCCCAATTGGTGCGTCTTTATGAACAAATGCCCGAACCCAAGTATGTCATCGCTATGGGTGCTTGTACAATTACTGGCGGGATGTTCAGCATGGATTCTCCCACAGCTGTACGCGGAGTTGATAAACTCATTCCTGTAGATGTTTACTTACCTGGTTGTCCCCCCCGTCCAGAAGCGATTATTGACGCAATTATTAAATTGCGGAAAAAGATAGCTAACGATTCCATGCAAGAACGGGGTCAAATTAAGCAAACCCACCGCTTCTACAGCACAACTCACAATCTCAAGCCCACAGAGCAGATTTTAACTGGTAAATATTTGCAGTCAGAAACTCGCTACGCACCACCCAAGGAATTGACAGAAGCTATTGGTTTGCCAGTTCCACCTGCGTTACTGACAGCAAAGACACAAGAGAAGGAGCAAAACCGTGGCTGAAGAAGAATCCAAACCAGTACCAGCAGAAGAGTCTCTAGTTAAAGCCGGTCAAATTTCCCAATGGTTAACGGAAAATGGTTTTGATCATGAGGCTTTGGAACCTGATAAGCTTGGGGTAGAAATCATTAAGGTAGAGGCAGATTTTCTGCTCCCTATTTCTACAGCCCTTTATGCTTACGGGTTTAATTACCTTCAGTTTCAATCTGGTATTGACCTTGGCCCTGGTGAGGATTTAGTCAGTGTTTATCACTTGATTAAAGTCGGTGATAATGCTGATAGACCTGAAGAAATCCGGGTGAAAGTGTTCTTACCTCGTGAAAATCCCAGTGTGCCTTCAGTTTACTGGATTTGGAAAACCGCAGACTGGCAAGAGCGCGAAACTTACGATATGTTCGGCATTGTCTATGAAGGTCATCCGAATCTTAAGCGGATTTTGATGCCGGAAGATTGGGTGGGTTGGCCTTTGCGGAAGGATTATATCTCGCCTGATTTCTACGAGTTGCAAGATGCTTATTAGATAGCGCTGAGTTTCAGCAGCAGTGAGAATTTTGTTCAACTCACTTTAGCCCCTTTCCGGTCGCGGAGAGGGGTAATGTTTTTAACGCAAAGGGGCGCGGAGGTTAGCGCAAAGGTACGCGGAGAATGAGGAGTTTACTGTTTCGGTAGATGTAATTAATTACGTTTAATTTACTACCTCGCATTGAGTTAAATACAATTCAATGCTATTTCTAAATTTTTTTAGTTACCTTTTCCATAAATTGACGGAAATTTTTCTTGCGTAACCTTTCATCAAGAAATTCAATTTCAGTCAAAATATCTATCAACTCTGATAAGTACCCATGCTTTTTGATATTCTCACTTTGTTGGTTTACTTGTGTAGGCGAACTTATCTTTTTATAACCTAGAGTATAATAATCAGAACCATTCTGTGCTTTTGCTCTAAGTTTATCTATTTCATTTGATAATTCTCTTATTTTTTCATCAAATGAATTAATAATTTGTAAAGGATTGAAGTTATTTTTTATGAGCGTATTAAATATATCTTTTGGATTAAGAAAATCTGGGATTGAGTTCACTTCATCTTCTAGATATGTCAATTTTTTTTTAATATCACCCAATAATTTTTCATACGCTGAGTTTCTTTCCATAGCTAAGTGACCCCAATAACTTGCATATAGTATCCTCTTTTACTTCAATATAGAAAAATTTAGATTTTAGAGCGAGAAAAAGGTAATAACTTTCTCAAAAAAGAGGGAAGAAAATGTTTTTGAACTATTTCACTAAATTGCCAATGTAGAACTGAATTTGAAACTTCTTGAATGTTTCCCAATATTTTCTTGATTAAGTCACGAGCTTTAATCCACAAATTATCTTTCAAGTTATTCTCTGTAAACTTATAACTTCTGTCGAGTTCTGTTAATTTAGTATTTAAATAAATCTGTGCTTGTTTTAACTCCGTTTCATTTTGTTTTGAAATTAAATCTTGCATATCTTTCATCGCAGAAATCATTTGTTTTACCTGATTAGCTTTTAAATTAAAGCGATAAATAGATTCATCCTTGCTCTTTAAAACATTATGTATTTCGAGAGATTTAAATGTCAATTTACCTATATTGGCAGATTTAATCTCTAATTCGTTCACACTATCAACTTCTTGACTTACTTGCGTACTTAAAAATGTGACTTTATCTTTCAGTTCGTCAAACATGATTTTATTCTTCCTAGTGATGTCTGTATATTCAATGCTCAAATTAAGCAAAAATTTCTAAGTATTCAGTATATCATTTATCACTCTAAAAAAAGGTTTTCTCATAAAAATTTGTTAAAAATTATACATATATTACTATTCTTTAAAAATTAATATTTTTTGTAATAGAACTAAAACATTTATTTTTATTAGATAAAAAATGAGGAGGAGTCCCGTTTCCTTAACGTCCCTAAGAATTATAATTTGACTATGAAGTTTTAGGAGTCTTAATTAGTTTTGTCGCGCATCGGAACGCACCGCACCGTGAACAATTCAAGTTCCTTTAGCCCTATTGCATAACACACTCTACCAATAATTTATATTTATTCAACCCATGTACTATAGCCCTGTCATACTAAAGCGTTAGCCAGCTAAAAACTTGCTCAACAGTTAGGGATAAATCTATGTTGCTGAGAATGGGTAACAAGTCTGCACCTGTGAGCATTTCAACTCGTTGATTTGGGAATATGGTTAAAATGCTGGCTTCTTCTGGAAAAATTAACCAGCCTAATTCTGTGCCATTTTGGGAACAGTGCAGCAGGTTACGGAGAACTTTGGCTTGGCTTTGGTCTGGGGAAAGGATTTCTATTGCCCAGTCGGGATGAGTTTGAAAGCGATTGGCAATTCTGCCGCTTGGTTCACGGGGAATGCGTTTCCAACGAAATACGGCAATATCAGGAACTATGGCAGCACCACCAAAAACACAACGCAGTTCTGGGAAGGCTAAGGCAATTTTTTGAGGTTTTGCTGTCCTGTTAATTGCTTCACAAAGTTCTACTTGTAATAGGCTATGTTCTCCTTGAGGCATGGGTTTTTGGCTAGTTTTTCCGTCAATATATTCGGAAGCTGGTTTGGTTTCGGGGAGTTCCAGGAATTCTTCTAAGGTGATGGATTTCACTAGCGTACTCATCGTTTTTCCTCGCCAAATTCTCTTACTTGTATTTTAGTTTATGAACTACGCTAATCCGCTTTGCTGAGATTAGCGTTTCCATTACTAATCTCACGGAAAAGGTTTTTGACGCTTCTTTTGGCAAACTTACCTGTTTGAGTCCGATGGCTCTACTGGATAGAGGTTCCGACCATCTGCGTCTAACGACAATAGTTCCTACCGCCGTGGCTAATATTTGGTTAGCCCAGATAATTAAGCAAACTCGAAATTACTGTCTTAATCTCTCGATATCTGGTTATCGGATACTGCCGTTAACTGTATCCTTTGAGGTTAGACTATTGCCGACTAGTTACCTAGTTGCTTTGATGCTACGGGTAGTCGTCTCTACGGCTAGCGGGTTTATTACTATCGTGCCTCGCATTAATATTTTATTACAAACGCGCTATCCTTCTCTAATCCGCTGCGCTGAGACTAGGGACTGCCGCGCAAAAAGTTCAAGTGTTGTTAAAAAACCCCTACAAGAGTTAACTTACAGGGGTTTTTCGTTTAAGCGGGCGGCGGGAATCGAACCCGCATTATTAGCTTGGAAGGCTAAAGTTTTACCACTAAACTACGCCCGCAAAAAGAGAAAATATTTAATTAGTTCAATGTTCTAATATACAGACTATACATAAAATGGATATATGCTTTAGCTTGCACACAGACATAAGTAACTATAGCATACAATAATTTTATTGCACAAGATAATTTTCAAACTATTTTAAGTCCAGCATTTTTGCTAGTATTGAAAAATGACCAAGAAATCTGATGCTGACCCGAAGTCAGTTGATTCTCAGCAATTTACCGAGCCGACTGATGGCACAGATAAGTCGGGAGATAGCGCTTGGTCAAACCGTATTACTAATATCTGGAATAAAACTACCACCAATTTGGTGAAGCTCCTACCCGTAGAACAAGTGACGCAGACCATAGTTCAATGGTTTAGTGTGAGTGAAACTGAGGTGGCAGAGATTTTGGCGACAGTCCGAGCCGAACTGCCAACCACAGAAGCTTTACTGATTGGTAAACCCCAAGCTGGCAAAAGTTCCATTGTCCGGGGATTAACGGGAGTATCTGCGGAAATTGTGGGTCAGGGATTTCGCCCCCACACTCAACATACCGAGCGTTACGCCTATCCTTCTAGTGAACTACCGTTGCTGATTTTCACAGATACGGTGGGACTGGGAGACGTGAATCAGGAGACTCAAGCGGTAATTGAGGATTTAATTAGTGATTTACAACAGTCGAGTCGCCGGGCTAGAGTCCTGATCTTGACCGTCAAAATCAATGATTTCGCCACTGACACACTGCGACAAATTGCTGAACAAATACGTCAGCAGTATCCAGAGATTCCCTGTCTATTGGCTGTTACCTGTTTACATGAAGTTTATCCCCCCAGTACAGCTGACCATCCTGATTATCCACCAGACTATGAGGAAGTCAACCGCGCCTTTACAGCCATTGAGCAAGCTTTTACAGGATTATACGATCGCTCTGTCCTGATTGACTTCACTTTAGAAGAAGATGGCTATAATCCTGTATTTTATGGTTTAGAACTATTACGGGATTCCCTGGCAGAAATACTTCCAGAAGCAGAAGCCCGTGCAATTTATCAGTTATTAGACGATGCAGCTGGTAAGCAACTAGGGGATATTTACCGGGATGCTGGTCGGCGTTATATTTTACCATTTTCGATTATGGCAGCGGCATTGGCGGCTGTGCCATTACCATTCGCTACCATGCCAGTTTTGACTTCCTTACAAGTCTCAATGGTGGGTCTGCTAGGAAAATTATATGGGCAAACGGTGACTCCATCACAGGCAGGAGGTGTTGTTAGTGCGATCGCAGGTGGTTTTTTAGCCCAAGCTGTTGCACGAGAGTTAATCAAATTTGTGCCTGGTTTTGGTAGCGTCATCGCCGCTTCTTGGGCTGCTGCTTACACTTGGGCGCTGGGAGAAGGTGCTTGTGTTTATTTTGGTGACTTGATGGGTGGAAAAAAACCCGACCCTCAGAAAATTCAGGCGGTGATGAAAGAAGCTTTTCAGAAAGCACAGGAAATGTTTAAAGGTATCAAAACTTGAGAGGATATCTGAACATCATTAGACCAACACAATAGGAATTTAGAGATATCCAACGTCTCTACAAGGGTTCACCGAATACGCATACTTTAATTTGGTCGTTGTTCACCCCCCTTAAAAAACCGAAGAGTTACTTTCAGTTGCTTGAACAAACGCCTCAAATTGACCGTTGGGTGTCCATTGGATAGCACCGTTCTCACTAGTAAAGAATAGCTTTGTCTGGTTTTTACTCAGTTCAGATAAAGTTCTTGAGTCAACGTTACCATAAGAAGCGATCGCCACTTGTGGTTGAAACATTTGTACTAACTCTCTCAAAGACTGAGGACTACACCACAACACTTGCGGACGCAGCAAGCTTCCCGCCTTATATAGCTGTTCCACCTCTGTAGACTTGACATTACCTACCAATAGCCAATTCTGACCTTGAATTTGAAATTGTAAAACAGGTAACTGCTCATTAATTAACTGAGCCACCGCCGAACCAGTATTTACTGTTTGACCGGGTGCTAGAGGTTGGTATATTCCCTGTTGCTTTTGGACTTCCTGTTGAATTGCCTGGATAGCAGTGGTATTTTTTAGATTGGGTAAATATTCATAAAAATTTTTAATCGGTAGAGTTTGCAGCACTTCCAACCAAGCATTGCTATCCTGATATTTAGAATTACTTGCGATTGCGCTCCGCACATTTCCATAGGCGATCGCCGAATCTATCTGATTAACGCCCTGCTGTTGTAGAAATGGTAAAATTGTAAATCTTCCAGTTCCTTCATTGCCACTATTAATCAATGTCACCGTTCCTCGGTCTTGAATGACTACAACTGGTTCTGTACCTGCGGCTAAGACAGTGATTCTAAATAATGTATTTGTATAATACCAAGATGGAATCAGCACCAAACTAATAACCATTAAACCTGCGAACAACTGGCGTTTCTGCCACCACCGGACTAGCAAAACCAAAATATCCACTGCATATATCGCTAATAGTTGCCACGTAGAGATACTTCCCACACTGAGAGAATTACCCGGTAAGTTGCTAAATGCTTCGACTAATTTAATCAACCAATCAGTAGGGTAATATAATACACTAGCTAAAGCGCTGCCACCCACAGGCCAAACTAATGCAGCGATCGCACTAATAATTCCACCTAGACTAATGGTTGCAATCAAAGGAGTACTGATGATATTCAGTAGCACACCATAAGCAGGCATTACCCCAAATACATAAAGTTGCACTGGTAAAGTCCAAATTGTAGCAGCCAGAGGAACAGCAATTAAAGAGGCGACCGCCAGTAGTAGCCAATCTAAGCGTTGCACAATTGCCGGAACTGTAACAATTAACCCTAGTGTGGCTAAAAAACTCAACTGAAAACCTAAATCCCAAATCCACAACGGGTTAATTAGCAATAATATAGTTGCAGCTAATAACAGAGAGCCAAATTGTTTAACCTTTCTGTTTAATAGCAAACCAACTAACGCCGCAAAACCCATAATTACTGCACGCAGCACCGAAGGCTGGAACCCTGTTAAACTCAGGAAAATAATTAACGCCAAACAGCCAAAAGTAAATTGTGTTCCCTTCGATGCCCGCCTTGTCAGCTGTAGAATTAAACCTAATACCAAAGAAACGTGAAATCCTGAAGCAGCCAAAGTATGAGCCAAACCAGCTTTCACAAACAAATCACGGATATCGTAAGGTAAATCAACTGCCCTACTACCCATCACCATTGCACTAACAAGGGGACCTGCTGGAACACCTAACCAACGAACTTGCGATCGCACAATTCGTTGTCGAACTTGCCACCATCCCCACTTACGTTCATCATACTGATCAAGAACATTAATCTGTCTGCCAGTCAAACCAGCAAATATTCCCTGTTGCTGGAGAAATCTCTGAAAATCGAAAGCACCAGGATTTGATGCAGTTCTCGGCTTGTATAAAACTCCAGTTACCGCAATTTGTTGACCAGGATATAACCCCGTCGCCTGAAGTATTGGCACTGTCACATATAATTTACCTGTCACGCCCTTAGAAACATCAACCGGGCCAGTTTCATTTTTCACCTCATCCAGTTGAGTAGCCGCTAACACAAATTGACCTCGTTGGCTACGAGTCAAACGGGGATTACTCGCCACCTCCCCACGCACAATCACCAGTTGTTGTTGATTACCGTTATTTTCCGACGCAATAAAAGTACTTATATCATTTTCATTTGGTTGTGGCGATCGCCATTGAAAATACCCAGTTGCTAACAACCCCACCAACCCAGCCACTAGCCATATTCTAGGATGGGGAGCATTTTGCCAAATACTAGGAACTGTCTGAGTTTTACCATTAGCATTTTCGGATTTTTGAGCAAACTGCCCTAATCTGCGTCTTCCAAACAGAACTGCTCCCCCGACCCCAAAACCCAGAACCCAAAACCCACCCCCAGGAACACCCGTCAACAGCAATCCCAGAATAAAGCCAAGACAGATAAACACACCACTTGTCTGAATCATAAATCACTCATAAAAAAACTTATTTGTTCGTAGTAAGGGCTTTAGCCCTTAAAACCCCGAATGCTAAAGAACTGACTACCAACCACAAACTTCTATTTATGCTTAAACGAATATAACTGACAGTTCATTTAGAGACTTCCCAATAAAACAATATCCCCAAATATCGTGTACAGGGGGCAAAGATACCCGCTAATTACTCATTTGTAGCTGTTCAAAAGTCCTAATCTGCACAGACTCGCCTTTAATGTCCCTCAAATTCTACCCTCTCCTTACCAAGGCTAAGGTATACACACATCCTGAGTTAAAGAGATTTTCCAGCCCTAAAAACAAGATTTCTGATTAAATCTTGTTCCCCTCCTCGCTTGCGGGGAGGGGCTAGGGGTGGGGTCTTATGACACAGCAGAGAATTTCCCGACTTGTTTGTACACCATAGTTACCAAGGTGCGGGTGAGGTTCTGTATTTTCAAATACTCCCCTCTCCTTACCAAGGTGAGGGTGAGGTTCTGTATTTTATTAAATCCACATTCCTCTCAATACATTACCAAACTTAAACTGCTATCCCCTTCAGCAGAGGAAAACCCAACTTTTCCCGTTGCTCAACATATAGATGAGCCACCTTCCGAGCCAAATGACGAATCCTCCCAATGTAACGAGTTCTCTCCGTCACCGAAATCACACCTCTAGCATCCAGCAAATTAAACGTGTGCGAACACTTCATCACATAATCCAGACTCGGTACAACCAAACCACGCTCAGTTAATTGGCTAGCTTCCTGCTCATATAAATTAAACAGTGTCAGCAGCAACTCAGGATTCGACCCCTCAAAATTGTAAGTACACTGCTCAATCTCACTTTGCAGAAAAACATCCCCATAAGTAATAGTGTCAGTCCAATCAATCTTAGTAATAGCTTCCACCTGCTGGAGATACATCACCAGACGCTCCAACCCGTAAGTAATTTCAATAGATACAGGACGACAATCAATTCCCCCACACTGTTGAAAATAGGTAAATTGAGTAATTTCCATCCCATCTAACCAGACTTCCCAACCAGTACCCCAAGCGCCCACCGTCGCATCTTCCCAGTTATCCTCCACAAACCGGACATCGTGATCTTCTGGACGAATCCCCAAAACCCTTAAAGAATCGAGATAAATATCTTGAATATTATCCGGTGACGGCTTAATCAAAACTTGGTACTGATAATAATGTTGAAAACGATTCGGATTTTCGCCGTAACGGCCATCAGTAGGACGACGACATGGTTCAACATAAGCAACAGACCAAGGTTCCGGCCCCAACGCCCTTAAAAATGTATGGGGGTTTTTAGTCCCCGCCCCCTTCTCAATGTCGTAAGGCTGGGCAATTAAGCAACCACGTTCACCCCAAAACTGATGCAATAAACTAATGACAGACTGAAAATTCACGCTCTACCCTCCCATAAACAGCAAAGTGTCTAAACTATTGTTGCCTACAACCTATCACTGTGGGGAGTTTCAGAGGCATGAAAAAATAGATTCAAAATAAATTGAAAAAACAGTTGACAAAG
>REBL01000001.1 GCA_007692755.1 Nodularia sp. (in: cyanobacteria)
GATTTAATTTCCCGCGAAAACCGTTAAATTAGCAAATATTCAGAGATATTCATCAAAGAAGCATCATGGAAAAGCGCAGACTAGGTACATCAGATATCCACATTACACCCATCCTCATGGGGACTTGGCAAGCTGGTAAAGCCATGTGGACGGGGATTGAGGATGCTGACTCGATTAAAACTATCCGCGCTGCCTTTGAAGCTGGAATTACAACCATCGACACAGCTGAAGTCTATGGTCAAGGACATTCTGAACAAGTAATCGCCGCAGCTTTATCTGATGTCCGCGATCGCGTCGAATACGCCTCAAAAGTTTTCGCCAACCATCTCAAGCATGATTTGGTGATGGAAGCGTGCGATCGCTCTTTAAAAAATCTCAAAACAGATTACATTGACCTTTACCAAATACATTGGCCTTCCGGGTCTTTCAATTCGGAAATAGTCCCCATTGCAGAAACTATGGGCGCTCTGAATAAACTTAAAGAACAGGGAAAAATTCGGTCAATAGGCGTGTCTAATTTTAACCGCGACCAATTGGCAGAAGCCTCAAAATATGGGCGGATTGATAGTTTACAACCCCCATATTCCTTATTTTGGCGGCAGGTAGAAAAAGATGCCATGCCCTATTGTATAGAAAATAATATTTCCATCTTGGCTTATTCACCCTTAGCCCAAGGATTATTAACTGGGAAATTTGCCCCCGATCATAAATTTGACCCCACAGACAACCGGGCTAAAAACAAATTATTCCAAGGCGAAAACTTTCAACGCGCCCAACAAGCTTTAGAAAAACTGCGTCCCATAGCAACGCGTCATAATTGTAGCCTGGCGCAGTTAGCATTAGCTTGGTTAATCGCCCAACCTCAAACGACTGCGATCGCCGGGGCGCGTTATCCCGAACAAGCACAAGACAACGCCAAAGCTGCTGATGTTCAACTTGATCACGACGAACTGGCAGAAATCGATACTATTGGGCGGATTGTTACCGACCATCTTGATGAAAATGCCGTGATGTGGAATTGGTAGAAAGATTTTAAAACGAACCACAGAGGACACAGAGTACACAGAGGAATGAGAGTTTAACTTGCTCTTTGTGAGACTACGCCACATTCCTTCCCTTCTTCCCTTCTTCCTTTGTGTACTTTGCGTACTTTGCGGTTAGTTCCTCTAGAAATGCGGCATTCATTTAGTATGATATTTAATCGACAAGCATTTACCCCATAAAAACTAACTATGACCCAGAACTACCGCATTACCCTACTCCCCGGCGATGGCATTGGCCCCGAAATTATGGCCGTAGCGGTAGACGTGCTGAAAGTTGTCGGTAAGCAATTTGACCTGCAATTTCAATTCCAAGAAGCCCTGATTGGTGGTGCAGCAATTGACGCTACAGGCGAACCCCTACCAGCTGCTACTCTAGATACTTGTCGCAACAGTGATGCTATCCTACTCGCGGCTATAGGTGGTTATAAGTGGGACTCCCTACCATCTAACTCACGCCCAGAAGCTGGTTTATTAGGACTGCGTGCCGGATTAGAACTATTTGCCAATCTCCGCCCAGCCCAAATTCTGCCCCAGTTAATTGACGCTTCCACTTTAAAACGGGAAGTTGTGGAAGGCGTAGATATTATGGTGGTGCGCGAACTCACTGGTGGGATCTACTTTGGTAAACCTAAAGGAATTTTCGCCACTGATACCGGAGAGAAACGCGGTGTAAATACAATGGTTTACACTGAATCAGAAATTGACCGCATCGGACGAGTCGCCTTTGAAGCCGCCCGCAAACGTGGTGGAAGACTTTGTTCTGTAGATAAAGCCAACGTCTTAGAAGTATCACAATTGTGGCGCGATCGCATGACTCAACTCGGTGCAGAATATCCCGATGTGGAATTATCTCACCTCTACGTCGATAACGCCGCCATGCAACTGGTACGCGCTCCTAAACAATTCGATACGATTGTTACAGGCAATTTATTTGGGGATATTCTCTCAGATGCAGCAGCCATGCTCACAGGTAGTATTGGGATGTTACCCTCTGCGAGTTTGGGTGCTTCTGGCCCTGGTGTCTTTGAACCAGTCCACGGTTCCGCCCCCGATATCGCCGGACAGGATAAAGCCAATCCTCTAGCTCAGGTTTTAAGTGCAGCTATGATGTTACGCTACGGTTTAGACCAACCCAAAGCGGCAGACAAGATGGAACAAGCTGTATTGCAAGTTTTAGCCCAAGGCGATCGCACCGGTGATATTATGTCCCCTGGCATGAATCTTTTAGGTTGCCGCGCTATGGGGGAATCATTAATTAAAGCTGTGGAAAAATCATAAGTTTCCGCCTTAATCTGGCAATTTGGCAACCTTTGCTGAATGTATCAGATAAACTAAAGACAAATCTAGCAATTTATATAACAGTCGATAGTGTACGCATTACGACAAGAACAAGCAAAATTTACTGCCCCCAAAAACCAGTCTCCTTTGATTGATCCAGCCTTAATCAGAGCAGCCGGGCAGAT
>REBL01000104.1 GCA_007692755.1 Nodularia sp. (in: cyanobacteria)
ACCAGGGGCGCGCCTTCTTCCCGTGGGCGCTTGGCTAAAACACTGACCACTGCACTGTGTAATGGTCCATTCACACCACCCAGTAAAATTAATAAAAAACCTGGAATAATATAAGCATAACTATAAGCAGTAGCCGCAGCCCCAACACCAAAAGCGGCAGCGATCGCTTGCTGTCGGACTAAACCAAATACTTTACTAATTAATGTAGCCGCCGCTACAATGCCAGCAATTCCCGCAAAAGAACGAGAGGGTTTTGAGTCTTCTTGTGCCACTAAGTTTTTAATTCGTAATATTTCCTATGGCTAACGCCACGCTGCGCTATCGGAAACGCTGCGCGAACGTAATTCGTAATTCGTAATTATATTATTCCCCATTCCCCACTCCCCATTCCCCACTCCCCATTACCGACATCCCAAGCTATCCCGTGTTGCTACCCCGGTAACTGGATTAATGCCATCAGCGCGATCGCACATTAAAGACACTTGATAGCGGTCGATCAAAGCATCAGTAAAATCCGCCCCAGTAATTTCCGCATCAAAAAAACGACTCCGGATCATAGTCGCTTCCGTGAAAATAGCATTTTTTAAATTTGCCCCATCCATAGTCGCACTATCCACCAACGCGCCTGCAAGGTTAGCATTTTCCAAATTAGCATTGAGTAAAACACCCTTGGTCAGAATTGCATTCGTTAAATTTGCGCCTTGAAAATTTGCCTCCCGCATTTCCGCCGCCACAAAAGTTACACCTGCTAAATCAGCGTTAGAAAAATCACGATTTTGGAGATTACCATTGCTGTAGTTGATTGTGTTGATTTGAGCAAAAGCTGGTTGAGGATTGATCAACACCCATAACCAAGCCAACACGAAAATCACAAGCAAACTTAATAATCGCAGTAAAAACTTTTTCATAACTTTACAAACTTGATTGCTCATCATTAGCCAATAGTCTAATAGACTATTACCGCTACGGGGAAACCAAAAGTCAAATTATGACCAATGACTAATGACTAATCACTATTCCCAATCTCTCCCAATGCGAATTGTCAGATCAGATCCTAAATCCCCAGTTGCCGACACATCAATTTGACCCAAACCTATGACTTCGCGTAGTTCACGTCCTGTTTGCCGATTGCCTGTCTGGACAAGAATCTGAGTTTGCCTTTGGTTATCAGGCCAATCCGACACCGCATAAACATTTGTAAAACCTTTTTCTTTGAGATAGTGAATAACTTTTGCAGTTAGTTCAGGTTGACCAGAACCATTTTGAATAGCAATTTTGAGGTTATTAACTGGACGTGAATCTGACTTCAGACCAGGTACATCTACCCCAACATAATTATTCAATAGAGACTGTTGTCCATTCAGATTCAGCCAATAACTATTGGGATCTTGACTGAATCGGCTGAAAGTACCAGGCAAAATGGTCATTTGGAAATTATCCCGTTCCAGGTTGACAGAATAATTTACCAAGGCCATCATTTCTTCTAGTTTCAGATTTGTGTCAAAATATTTCCGCATCAGGCGGGTTAATTGCGGTAATCTGGGTAAGACGGTTGGACTATTAAGACGTTGCATTAAGGCTGTAATTAGAGCTTGCTGTCGTTGTACTCTAGGTAGGTCACCTAGTCCGGCTTCCCGGAACCGGGCAAACATTTCTGCCTGTTCACCATCAAGAGTTTGCCAACCACTGACCAAATTAATGGATAATCGACTGCGGGTGTTTTGATATTCCATTTCTTGGGGTACAAAGACATCAACCCCACCCAATTGGTCAACTAACTGCCTTAACCCACTAGTAGAAATACGTACGTAACGATGAATAGGGGCATTATTTAAAGTACGGCTGACTACCCGTGCTGCCAAAACAGGCCCCCCTTGAGCATTGGCATCAGATACCTTTGTCAATCCCTTTTCGGGGATAGCAATCATCGTATCCTTGGGAATTGACAAGATCCGCATAGTGCGATCGCTGGGGTTGAGCCTGACCAGCAACATGGTATCGCTAGTGCCAGTAAAGCTCTCTGGTGAACCATCAACCGTACCTTGAATGGGATCAACTCCCATAATCAAAATATTCATCGGTCGTGATAGTTTATACTGGGATATATTGCCCCATAATTCCCCAGGTAATGGCACTTTCTGGTCATCTTTGCCAGAAAATCCTAATTCTTCATCTGTTCGGTCTAAATTGCTCCACAGTGGAGTCCACAGCGCCAAAGTCGATACCAGCAGACCAGATAAAACTATCCCCACCGCTACTGTCAGTGTCCACAGTAGCCATCGAGGCATGGTCAAGCCTAATCTTTCGTAAAGCTCGTTGGGAATTCCACCCACAGACTCAACAACACTACGGGAAACGTTTTCTGGCTCATGAGTTACTACCTCCAGATTTGAGGCTGATGGCTGTTGAATTCCTAGCTCATTTTCTGCCCATTGTAATTGTTGAGGTCTTTCCTCTAGTTCTAACTCTGGTACTTGTTGCGACGGCACCTGATTGTCTGACCATTGAAATTGTTTAATCACAAATTATCTCCCCACTCAACCACTCCCTAAAGGTATGTTAATCGAAGTCACAAAGCTTGCTAGGGCAAAAGCTCACTGTACACTGATAATGATCTGAGCTAGGTGTGTATGACAACATGAGTAATTCACTATTCCCTGTAATTCTTGCTGGTGGCAAAGGTGAGCGTTTTTGGCCCCTGAGTCGCAAAGACCGACCCAAACAATTTTTAAGTCTTGATGGTAGCTCTAGAAGTCTATTACAAGCAACTGCCGATAGACTCATTACAGTTACCAGCGGTTGGAATAACCTCTGGGTCATTACTTCTAGCCAGGTAGCCGCAGGTGTGAGACAACAACTACCTGAACTGCCAGATCAAAATTTATTAATTGAGTCACAAGGGCGAGACACTGCCGCAGCCGTTGCCTGGGCGAGTTTGGAAATTAAAAAGCGTTACGGAGAAGACGCTATTATCGGCTTTTTTCCTTCTGACCACTGGATAGCTGACCTAGAGGCGTTTAAACGCACCTTAGACGCTGCTACCCAGTTAGCGGCAACCACGGAGGCGATTGTAACTTTGGGGATCAAGCCTACTTTCCCATCAACTGGTTACGGCTACATTGAACAAGGCGAAAACATTGGTAGCTTTAATGATTTGCCAGCCTATCACGTCAACCGCTTTACTGAAAAGCCCAACCGTGAAACAGCCGAAACTTTTTTATCTACGGGGCGTTTTAGCTGGAATAGTGGAATGTTCGTGTTTCGGGCTGGGGTGGTTCTCAAGGAACTATATACCCATGCACCAGAAATCATCGAACCATTAGAACAACAAGGCCCTGATATATATCCTCAGTTGCTTAAACAGAGTATAGACTATGCACTCATGGAAAAGACAAAATTAGCATACGTCTTGCCAGTTGATTTTGGTTGGGATGATTTAGGAGATTGGAATGCACTGGAACGGTTACTGAAGAAATCAGGGAATCCCAACGTAGAACTAGCTACCCATGTGGGATTAGATACACAGGGGGCTATTGTTTATGCTACTAATTCAGAAGATGTAATTGTTACAATTGGTTTAGAGGATGTGGTGATTGTGCGCGATCGCAACGTTACTCTGGTTGTAAACAAAAATCGCACTCAAGAAATCAAGCAGATTCTCAAAACCCTAGCAGATGATCCCCGATTTACTGAACTGTTGTAACTGTTAAACTTTAAAAGTTAAAACCCTGAGCAGAGGCTGAAGATTTGTTGCCTCCATTATAACTGAAATGTCTGTTTGCAGAACTAGGCACTAGTACAGCAGTGAAGTCAAAAGTCAAAAGGCTTTTATTTTGAGATGTTCAACTTTTTCAAATGTTATGCCTACTTACGCCCTGCTGTACTAGAACCTAGAGCTAAAAGACACAGAAAATTCTTCTCTATTCCCTGATCCCCTTGATTCCCTAATCTCCCCATTTCCTCACAATGTTCCTCACCCAAACTGTTCCTCGTCAAAGAGAAATTATCGAAGTAGTCCTTCGCAATGGCTGGGATTATATGCGAAGGCTGTTGACTGGTGGTAAAGCTGATGAACCTCAGCTACCCACACCTGCGGTTTTAAAGAATATCCTTGTGGATTTGGGACCAGTGTATGTCAAACTGGGTCAGCTACTTTCTACCCGTCCAGATTTACTCAACGCTGCCTACATTGAGGAACTTTCCACTCTCCAAGACGAAGTACCCCCAGTTCCCTGGTCAGAGGTCGAAATATTCATCCGTAAGCACCTCAAACGCCCTCTGGAAGAAACCTTCAGTACCGTTAATCCTGTGCCGATAGCGGCGGGATCAATCGCCCAGACTCATCGAGCCACATTAGTCGATGGTCGAGAAGTAGCTTTAAAAGTGCAACGTCCGGGAATTGATCTCACCGTTGCTCAAGATATCGCTCTGATTTTAGGTATTGCGGATTTAGTAGCAAGAACAGATTTTGGACAAACCAACGAAATCAAATCCATTGCTGAAGAATTTACGAAAGCTTTAGAAGACGAGTTAGATTTTACCCTGGAAGCTGGTTTTACTGACGAATTGCGACGTAATTTATCGCGTAGTCGTTGGTTTGATCCCACACAACTGGTAGTTGCAGAAATTTTCTGGGACATAACCACCGAAAAGTTATTAGTCATGGAATGGCTGGATGGAGTACCGTTGCTGTCAGCCAATTTAATCAGCATTGAAAATGGTAAAACCGCTCATACACAACGGCAAGAAATTACTACTTTACTATTTCGAGCTTTTTTCCAGCAACTATATATTGATGGTTTCTTTCACGCTGATCCCCATCCGGGAAATTTATTTTATCTTGCAGATGGTCGCATTGCACTTTTAGACTGTGGCATGGTGGGTAGGCTTGATCCCCGCACTCAGCAGATCCTCACAGAAATGCTCTTAGCCATCATTGATTTAGATGCGGGGCGATGCGCTCAATTAACTTTACAGTTAGCAAATTCTTCTCAGCCAGTGATTTTGTCACGGTTAGAAAATGACTATGATCGGATGTTGCGGAAATATCATAATGTCAACTTGGGTGAAATGAATTTCAGTCAGGTAATTTATGAAATTTTACAAGTCGCCCGGAACAATAAAATTCGCTTACCCAGTAACATGGGTTTATATGCCAAAACCCTAGCGAACTTAGAAGGGGTCGCCCGTGCATTCAACCCAGAGGTGAATTTATTTGATGAAATTCAGCCATTGATTACAGACTTGTTTCAGCGGCAACTATTGGGCGATAATCCAGTGCGATCGCTTTTAAGAACTGCCCTAGATATTAAGAGTTTATCATTACAATCGCCCCGGCAAATTGAACTGTTATTAGATCGCGTTACATCCGAAACCTTACAGTGGAATCTCTCCCTCGGTGGTTTAGATGGTATGCGGCGCACTTTAGATGATGCCGCTAACAGATTATCGTTTAGCATCTTGGTAGGTTCTCTAATTATGGGAGCAGCCGTTATTTCCACCAAAGCCCAAACAACTCAACTCTCTTTCTTAAGTAGTGTCCTCTTTGCTGCTGCCAGTTTATTAGGTTTGTGGCTAGTTTTTAGTATTTTAAGGTCTGGGCGTTTAAAGTAACCCTTGTGTCTATTGACTGGGTAATTCCCAGATGAAGCAATCATCAACACAGATAAATCATTGGTGTGCATCTGTGTACTCTACGAGAAGCCGCTAACGCCTCTATATCTGTGGTCTGAATATAAATTTTATGTCAATTATCACTGTTGAAAATCTGAGTAAATTTTACCCAGTAGCTGTTAAAGAACCGGGTATAAAAGGCACACTCAAACACTTTTTCCGGCGCACCTACCGCTCAATTAAAGCAGTACAGGATGTTTCTTTTGAAATAGCACCTGGTGAAGTGGTGGGTTTTTTGGGGCCAAATGGTGCAGGTAAAACCACTACCCTGAAAATGCTCACAGGGCTGATTCATCCTTCCGGCGGGACAGTCAGAGTAGCTGGACACGTACCATTTCTTCGCCAAGAGGCATTTCTGCAAAAAATTACTTTGGTAATGGGGCAGAAACAGCAGTTACTTTGGGACTTACCAGCACTCGATTCTTTGAGAATTAATGCTGCTGTTTATAACATCTCTAATAAAGAATTTCAAAAGCGAGTCGGGGAATTAACAGAAATGCTGACACTGGAAGGTAAGCTGACCCAACCGGTGCGGAAATTGTCATTAGGTGAACGGATGAAAGCCGAACTGTTAGCAGCACTTTTGCATCATCCTCATGTATTATTTCTGGATGAACCGACATTAGGACTCGATGTAAATGCACAAGTAGCGGTGCGTGATTTTCTGCGCGAGTACAATCAGCGTTATCAAGCCACTGTGTTATTAACTAGTCATTACATGGCTGATATTACTGCTTTATGTGAGCGTGTGCTGTTGATTCACGAGGGAAAGCTGATGTATGACGGTAGTCTGGATGGACTGCTGAAAAATTTCGCCCCCTACCGGGAAATTCATATTGAGTTAGCCGAACCGCTACCCAGAGAAAAACTCATGTTTTATGGTGATGTCAAACTTTTAGAGGGGCGTGCAGTCAGTTTTATGGTACAGCGAGAGGCGCTAACTCGCACAGTTTCTCAGATTTTGAATGATTTAGAAGTAATCGACTTAACAGTAACTGAGCCGGCAATAGAAGAAGTGATTGGCAGGGTTTTTCATGCGGGAGTGGTGTAATTCGTAATTCGTAATTCGTAGTTCGTGATTTCTGTGAAAAAAATTATTAAGAAAATCTTGACATTTCTTTCTGTTTACTATGCCTATATGCTTGAGTATCGGGCAGAACTGATATTATGGGTTTTGGCTGGGGCTTTACCAATTATCCTCATGGGTGTGTGGATAGAGGCGGCGCAAGGTGGACAGTTTGGTTTAACACCTGTGGATTTTGCCCGTTACTTTATTACGGTTTTCTTTGTTAGGCAACTTACTGTTGTCTGGGTAATTTGGGATTTTGAAAAGGAAGTCATAGAGGGTAAACTGTCATTCCGGTTATTACAACCCATAGACCCAGTATGGCATCACGTAGCAGGTCATCTTTCTGAAAGAGTTGCGCGCATACCGTTTATATTACTATTAATTTTCTTGTTTTTTATCCTCTATCCCCAAGCTATTTGGTTGCCGAATTTAGGGCAGTTTTTACTATTTGGGTTAGCGGTGATACTAGCTTTTGTCTTACGGTTTATAATTCAGTACACCTTTGGTCTGTTCGCCTTTTGGACAGAACGTGCTAGCGCTTTGGAAACTTTCTGGCTGTTATTTTATTTATTTTTGTCGGGGTTAATTGCGCCTTTAGATGTGTTTCCTGAACCTGTGCGAACAATAGTCATGTTTACGCCTTTTCCTTATTTAATTAATTTCCCAGTTAGTCTTTTAGTGGGGCTACCTGTGGATGTAGTGCGGGGCTTTTTATCACTTGTCGGTTGGATATTGTTATTTTTGGGTGCAAATCGTCTGCTGTGGCGTGCGGGTTTAAAACGATATTCAGGTATGGGTGCTTGAAAGAACCTCACCCCCAACCCCTCTCCGACGCGGAGAGGGGAGAATATATAGTACTTCTGGTTCTGGTAATCTTATAATTAGGACTAGTCAATAATTGAAAGTGCGGTAACTCTACGGCACAACACACCCTACTTTATATTTTGGCAGGTTGAAAAAATTAAATGACAGCACCTCAACCAAAAGTCTCGACAAACTCCCAACTTTACGACCAAGATTTTTATCTCTGGCTAGAAACCACAGCACAACAACTCAAAGCAGGTAAATTTGCTGAAGTTGATTTAGCCAATCTCATTGAAGAAATTGAATGTATGGGGAGAAGTGAAAAAAGAGCATTAGAAAGTAATTTAGTTATTTTATTAATGCACTTGCTGAAATATAAATATCAACCAGACAAACGCACCAATAGTTGGCTTTCAACTATATTTGAGCATCGGCGGAGATTAAATAAAAACTTGCAAGATAGTCCAAGTTTAAAAAACTACTTTTCTGAAACATTTGCAGAGTGTTATCAAGATGCACGTCAACAAGCAGCCATAGAAACCGGATTATCACTTGATACCTTTCCTGTAGAATCTCCCTTCACTACCGATGAATCTTTGCATCAAGACTTTTTACCTGAATAACTCCCTCAATATGCAAATAGATTAGTTGTGTATAGGGAAATTAAGGGAAGATATTAAATTCTTTATCTTCCTTTATCTCCACTTCCCAATCAGCAATGAGATTGACTACAGTGTTGATAGTTGTAATCAAGTTAACTGTATATCTATGAATAGTCAACGTAACCGTGGTATTGCTATCAAACCTGAAGGTAGAGATTTGATTGAGAAGAAAAGGGGAGAAAAAGGTTACTCTCTTAAGAAATTGGCAGAACTGGCTGAAATAGATATTAAGACTCTCAATACTCTTTTGAGAGGAGAACCAAAAGATAGAAATACTATCGAAGCTATAGCAAAAGCTTTGGAAATATTACCAATAGATATTGTTGATGCTGATAAGTGGTTTCCTCAATCTGTAAATACCACTCAAAACCAAGAAGATGTTAACTGGCTGGAAGTTTGTCACACCGTCCTAAATTACCAGCAGCAAAAACAGCAACAGTTCAGAAGAAAAGCCTCTGCAATGGGATTTGAGGTAAATGTTCATGTTCCACTGGGTTTGGTACAACGGAAACAGCAACAAAGACGAGATGAGAGTGTTCCTACAGAACAAGTTTATCAGCTAGACGAGGAATTTATCACCAAAACCTATGAACATAATGATTTTCTGCAACAGGTCATCAGTCAAAATCCTGGGGATAAAAACAAGAACATTGCAATAGTGGGAGAACCGGGAGCAGGTAAAACTACTTTATTAAATGCTGTTGCGTCACACATAAAACAAGAAAATAAAGACCTAGTGATTGTTATTTCTCTTGCTAATTTGCAAGGGATGAACTTAGAGGAATATATACTCAAAAAGTGGCTACCTCATGCAATTAGATTATCTGATATAAATTCCACTCCAGAAATAGAGAATCAGCTAATCAACCGTTTTTATGCAGGTAATGTTTGGTTGGTGTTAGATGGTGTAGATGAAATGGGGGAATCTTCATCTATAAAAGCATTAAATAAAATTTCTCAAGCCTTGATAGGTTGGGTAGGACAAGCGCGGGTAGTTTTGACTTGTCGATTAAATGTTTGGGATGCAACTTTAAATAACAATATTTTACCAAACTTTGATACTTATCAAACTCAGAAATTCCAACCTCAGCAAATTTATAAATTTATTGACGAATGGTTTAAATATGCCAATAATATATCTCGTGGTTATCAACTACAGAAGGAATTAAAAGTAAGAGACCAAGGGAACCATAGTATTACAGGCTTGGTTAGTAATCCTTTAATGTTATCTGTTTTATGCCAAATGTATCAAACTAGCAAGAATGGAGAATTACCAAAAACCAAAACAGAAATATTCCATTTATACCGACAGCATTTTTATGATTGGAAGCCTGAGTCCATTACTCAAGATTTAAATTCCGAAAAAAAGCAAGAATTACACGAAGCTTTAGGTAAATTAGCTTTCGCAGGAATTGACAGCAAGTATAGATTTCAACTACCTGAGAGTTTCGCAGTTAAAGTAATGACTCAGGAATTATTTGATTTAGCCCGTAAGTTAGGTTGGTTAAATTTGGTAGCTAGAAATGCTAATAATGATGAAGCTGTTTATGCTTTATTTCATCCTAATTTTCAGGAATATTTTGCAGCTTTAGCTATTGATGATTGGCATTATTTTTTATATCACGATAATACTAAACCTAACCCTTTTATTAAGCACAATAATCAAGATTGTGTTTACCGTGTATTTGAAAGTAAATGGAGAGAAGTGATTTTGATATGGTTTGGCAAAGACAATATAAAACAGGTAGATAAAGAGCAAAAAGAACAGTTTATTCAGGCTTTGATAGAATTTGATGATGGGTGCGGAGAATGGGGCTTTATTGATAAACGAGCTTATTGTTTAGCAGCCGCAGGTATTTCTGAGTTTCAGAATTGTTTACAAGCTGATAAAATAGTAGATCAAATATTCCAATGGGGATTTTTTAAAGTTATTGAAGAAACACATCGCAGCAAGGCAATTGACATTTTAATGAATACTCTTTTTAAGAGTAAAAATTTTTTAGATCAAAATCAACATCACTCTATTGTATGGCACTCAATCAAGAGTTTAGAAAAAATTGCATTTGGTCATCAAAGGGTAATTGAGGGTTTGGGTAAGTTGCTGATTGAGCCAGGCTTAAGTAATTATTATTCTAGGCTAATTATTATAGCATTAAGAAAAATTTCTACAGACTCAGAAGAAAGTATTAATACTTTATTAGAAGTATTAAAGTTAAAAGGCAAAGATAATTCTATTCTGAATGGCAAGATACTAAAAATGAGTAAATCTGGTTTAGAAAACGCAAATAAAAGAATAATTACGTATTTAATAAGTATGTTCATTAGTCAAGATTTGGCTTATTACCTCAGAGAAAAAGATGATGAATTGGATTATCTTTATGGATCATTAAACAAAATCTTAATTCAAATTCAGAATAAACCACCCCTGGAAGCATTGGTAGAAATTTTAGAGTTAAATAACCTTGATGAATACGAGTTGGAGACAGCTATAAGACAAATCTTAAATCGCCTTGAAAAAGGTAATACAAAGGAGATTGATAAACTGATTCAAATATTAGATTCAACCAATCTAGATATCTATAGATGTCGCTTGGTAGCTGAGGCTTTAGGAACAATTGATCCAGGTAATGAAAAATCAATTGCGGTATTAACAAAATTCTTGATATTGCCAGATATAGATAATAATATGCGTGTGTCAATAGCAGAAAGTTTAGGAAAAATTGACCCAGGTAATGAAAAAGCATCAGAGTTTCTCTTAAAACTACTGTATTCAACAGATGAAATTAACAGTTACTCCTGGTCAGCAGCAGATAGCTTGAAAAAAATATTACACCCAAAGCAACTTGAAAATGTTGTGACCAAGTTAAAGAACTACTTAAATAGTTCTCAACCATTCATTTATGAAGATGTGATCTGGTACTGCGCCCAAAATATGACTTATCCCGAATTTTACCGCGCTTGGCATGGTGAACCATCGCCAATTAAAAATTTAGAAAGCCAATTTCCAGATACTGATTCCCTCCTTACTCAACTCCAACCCACAGATAAAACCTATCCCCTTATTCTCAACCTCAAAACACTCCAAGGCGAAACAGATATCAGCGCCATATCTCAAGAAATCTGTAACCAAATTCACTTCACCGCTTTTACCAAACTTACAAAAAATCCCGAAGAAGTTAAAAATGCACCTGACCTAAAACGAATTACTCCCGAAATTACAAACCGTCTGCAAACAGAAAAACTAGCTTTAATTATCGAGAACTGCGAACCAAATGAAGCAATTAAGAATTTCTGTGAGACACTAACAGATGTGTTACATATTGCTTTTATCACTAACCAACCATTAGATGCACCATTGAAAGGTTTGCTACCAAATCAGTCAAATTTACTCAGTGCTATTCAAAACTGGATTAATGAGATTGAATAAAAATTAAGATGACAGGGTTTTGGTGGGTTACGCTGTCGCTTTAGCGTAGCCATGCCCCTTGGGCTATACCCACCCTACGGTGATTTTTAGGGAAGGGCATAAATCTGAGAAGAACACAAAAAATGGACACAGATAAATCTGTGTTTATCTGTGTCCATCTGTGGTTTAAATTATCCGAAAATTATTCCCATTCTATGGTTCCAGGTGGCTTGGAGGTAATATCGTAAACCACACGGTTAACACCTTTTACCTCATTGACAATGCGGTTAGAAATGTCTTCCAATATATCGTAAGGTATGCGCGCCCAGTCAGCAGTCATACCATCTTCACTGGTGACTATGCGGAGGACAATGGGGTAAGCATAGGTACGTTTATCACCCATTACGCCGACACTCCGAATCGGTAATAATACGGCGAAGGCTTGCCAAACATCGTGATATAAACCACGTTTGTTAATTTCTTGGCGAACAATTAAATCAGCATCACGCAAAATGTTCAACCGTTCGGGGGTGACTTCGCCTAAAATACGAATTGCTAAACCAGGGCCGGGGAAGGGTTGGCGTTGGACAATTTCTTCTGGTAAACCAATGG
>REBL01000071.1 GCA_007692755.1 Nodularia sp. (in: cyanobacteria)
GAATTACGAATTACGAATTACGAATTACGAACTACGAATTACGAACTACGAATTACGAATTACGAACTACGTATGAGTAACTTCTTCGCTGCTGCTAAGATGCGCGATCGCTTGTTTAATCCAATCTTCCACGTAAGCATCTTTTGTGAGTCCAATATCTTCACTGACTACGTGTAAAGCGTGACTAACTTCATCGGCGCTATATCCCAAAGCAAAAAGAGTCATTTGCACTTCCTCTAAAATCCCTGGTGCGGGGCCGCCTGTGGCGACGAAGAACCCGGCTGATTTGCGCCACTCGACCAACTTAGTTTTCAGTTCCAAACAGATACGTTCTGCGGTTTTTTTGCCCACACCAGGAGCTTGAATTAAGATTTGGGTATTGGCAGCGATAATCGCTTGGACTAAATCTGGAACTTCCAAAGTGTCCAATAGTGCGATCGCCGAAGCAGTGCCAATACCGCTTACACTTAGCAAGTGGCGGAACAAATCACGTTCTGCGGGTGAAGCAAAGCCGTAGAGAAACGGCACTTCATCGCGAATTTGGAGATGGGTAAAAATTTGTGTGACTCCGCCCGACTCTGGCAATTGTTTTGCCAACCGTTGCGGAACTTGCAAATCATAGCCCAAATTATTCACTTCGAGAGTCAACATCATCCGACCCCCGCCAATTGTTTGAATACCAGCGACAATCCCTTTGAGATAGCTAATCATAAGACCTTGCGGTAAGTGGGAAACTCAGTGTCTTCAGACCTGAGAGGGAAAAGACTCGTGCGGTTTTAACCGCATTGAATTTTTTTATTACCGCCTTGGAATTGGGAAATTCGGGGTACTTTTGTGATGTACTTTCAACGGGACAATTACCGATTCAAATTTTCCAATTCTGTACGCATAATGTTTTGCTCCAAAGAGCCTCCCATTTCTGGGGTAATGTTAGCTTCGACCAGTTATCAGAGCTTGTTAGGCTTGCAACACTGTTCCAGTGACCTTAGAACTGTTTAATCACAAGCGACAGAGCGGGGAACTAGCTACGCATTCCGAGGTGTCGTGACTCAAATAACGGCTACCCTAGCCTTCGGCAACGCCAAGGGCGAACGACTACGCTCAGGGTGGTCTGGTCAGTATGGCTTGCTTAATTAATCTTGCAAGCCCAGTCCCTTTAGGGCTGGGTTACTGACTCTAAGAAACCAAAATACTTTAAACCTTCGAGAATTCCACCAGCACAAACAGCTTGTGCCAGGTAACGATAGTTAGCGGGATACTCGCTGTGCCACTTAAGTAACTCTGGACGTGCATTCCCAACTATGATTCCCCGTTCCTCGCCTACAGCGAATAAAGCAATATCATTACCTGAATCACCGCAGACAACTGTTTGTTCTGCTGCAAAGTTCCACTTTTGACGGAGGAACTGCATTGCCTGACCTTTATCGCTGGTAAGAGGCACAATGTCAAGGTCAATACCGCTACTATAGATTAATTTTATATTTAATTTAGATTTGAGTAACTCTGCCTCTAGTTGCGGTAGTATATTTGCTACTTCTTGCTTTAAGAAAAAACTGACTTTAAAATCGCGTTGTTCTGAATCTGGTTGCAGCTTCAACTCCGGAAAAGACTGAGCGATTTTTAATACCAATTCACTATCCCATCCAGAGGAGAGGATTTCTGACCAACCAGCATCGGGGGTATCCTTACCATCTAGATAAATTTCCGTACCCACAGACAGAACTAAAGCATCCGGTTCCATAAGATTTTTTTCTTTCTGGAGTTCGCGGTAAAGTATAGGCGATCGCCCTGTAGCATAAACAATCTTAGAGCCGTATGCTTGCCGATGTTGACCTAGTGATTTTGTCAGTGTGGCTAAAGCGTTGTCATCACCCACGAAGGTGTTATCCAAGTCAGAGACAAAAAGAAATGGTTTCATGATTTTGATATATCCCAAGTTAGTAGTTGCAACAAAACCTGACAATTTTAAACTTGACTATGCGTTCCGAGTTAATCTAGCAGATTTTAGCTGAAACAAAAAGCAGCCCCACCTCTGACATGAATTGCAGGGTGGGACAAAATAGTTGAGCGATGATATTTTTTTGCAGCTAAAAAGAAGTTTGTACTTGTTGACGTTTTCCGTCTTGAGAAGTCTCTAACCCAATTTGCTGGAGTTGCACCTTCAGTCCATTTTCTGGGCGTAAGGTAATTGAAGGCTGTGGCACAATGGGATAATCTGGAATTAAATCTATTTGGAAGCTTTGAGCGATCGTTGCCAATAACAAAGCCGCTTCCATCTGAGCAAAACCTTTACCAATACAAATTCTGGGGCCATCCCCAAAGGGAATATATACTCCTTTAGGCAATTGTTTTTCAAACTCCTGCGTCCAACGTTCTGGTTGAAAAGCTTCGGGATTTTCAAAATACTGGGGATGACGATGCATCACCCACTGACTAATCATGATTGTCGTACCTTGAGGAATTTGATAATCGCCAATCTGGGTATCAACTGCTGCTTGCCGCCCCTGTATAGATACTGGAGGGTATAACCGCATTGATTCTTTGATAATTTGCTGTGTATAAACTAATTGCCCCAGGTCTGCCAGTGTGGGTAAATTTCCTTGCAAAACTTGATTTAGCTCTAATTCTAATTTTTGCCGCACGTGGGGATTTTGTGCCAAAAGCATCCACGTCCAGGATAAAGCATTGGCAGTGGTTTCATGGCCAGCTAACATCAGGGTGGCTACTTCATCGCGGAGTAGTTTATCATCCATCTGCTGACCTGTTTCTTCGTCTTTTGCTTCCATCAGCATGGTCAACAAATCATTGGTTTGTTCCTGACTGTGGCGACGTTCTTGAATGAGTTTATAGATAGCTTCATCCATTTGGGCAACAGCATGACGATAACGGATGTTTTCCGGTCTTGGGAACCACTCCCACACCAGAAAATTTTGCCGCCGCTTACTTTCAAACCACTGCATGGCCACATCTAGTGCATTAGCAACAACTTTGGCTTCCCCTTCATCCACCTCAGTGCTAAATATGCACTTCATGATAATTTGCAGCGTCAGCTGCATCATGTCTGCATGAATATCATGAGTTTCACCATCGTGCCAAGTTTGCAGCATTCGGTTGGTGTACTCCACCATGACTTCGCCATATTTATTAATCCGTTTTTGGTGAAATACAGGTTGGATCAGGCGACGTTGCCAAAACCAGGATTCTCCTTCTGCGGTTAATAAACCTTCTCCTAGTAAGCTTTTTAAAGCGCGGGAACCTCGGCTTTTAATAAAATCCTGGCGATTTTTGAGAACTTGTTCTACGTATTCAGGATGAGTAACTAAACAAGTAGATGTTAACCCCATCTGTAAGGGAACAATATCACCATAGTCACGACAACGGGTCAGAAATCCTAACGGGTCTTGTCCCAGTTCTAATAAATGTCCAACAATAGAGTTAACTGGCGGCGCTGGTAACTCGAATACATCGCGAACCATACCAAAAATCCTCTAAGTTTGTATGTATTCGAGAAGATTAACTCACAGTTAATTTTAAATTCTTCATCAAATAGAGATATTTCTCATGGCGAAGATTAATTATTTTTCAGACATTATTTCAGGTGTTTCCTTGTTTAAGGTTGGATAAGAAAGACCATGTTTAGCAAAGGCTTGTTTAGCGCGCCGCATTAAATCGGTTTGATACATAAACTCATCCCTAGCATCCATTGGGTAAGACTTGAGTTGAAAATGGGTAGACCAAGGTAATTCTTCCATGATTACAACAACGGGTAATTTTAACTGGGTGTATCGACTACTGTAAGCAGCTTGATATAAAATTCGGATTACTTTGTCAAAATCAACAGAATGATCTAAATAAAATTTGGTAACTACTTGTGCTTCTAATTCACCACTATTAGCATTAGAAATAGCATCTGTCCAAGTTTTATTGTGGGGAATAGTGACAACATTATCATCAGGAGTTTGCAATCTGAGTCCACGTAAACCGTAACCAATCACCTCGCCGTAATGTTCGCCAATGCGAATGCGATCGCCTACTCGATAAGGTGCTTCAAATAAAGTCACAACCCCAGCAATAATAGAACTGACGTAATCCTTAAATGCAAATCCTAATCCCACCGCAATTGTGCCGGTGAGTGCAAGAAGATTGCTTTCGGATAGATTCAGAAATAGGTTGAGTAGGTAAACTACCGTGACGATCAAAATCAGTCCTTTCCAAAAAGGTACTGACTGTTTAATTGTGAGTCGAAACCGCCGCGCTACTCGCTCAGATAGCCAATTGACAAAAGATTGAAATGTGGCAGCAATTCCGTAGGCGACGAAAACACTAAGCAGAGCTTTGATAATCTTGTAGACGGTAATCTCTGTTAGAAGGTTTTCAGCGACTTGATTATCATTGAACAATTGAGCAAACAAGCTAGTAGAAATAGATAATAAAAGCATGATTATTTCTCTCCAATCAAAAAGTTGTTATTAACTAACTCGGTTTTGAGAGAAGGATAGTAAGCAGGATAAATATTTAATTGCTCTTGCTGCTGCACAATTACACCCGCACGCTGAAGCATTTGCACACGCGATCGCACAAGTTGTTCACTTTCACCTAAACTTAGAGCTAGATCACTCCGAGTCATTTCACCATGTAGCAAGAGAGAATGCAGCAGGTAGCGATCAGTAGCAGTCAAATCAGGTAGACTCGGCAAAATTGGCTTCGTTTGTCGGAGGTTCACGGGAATTTCTAGAGTTACACCTTGAGGCGTGAGTGTAGGCTGAGACTCAGAAATATCATCAGGGATATCGGCCGCCCGCATCCGTAAGGCTTGCAGCCATAATTGAGCAGCAATGCTACTCATTCCAGAAGCAAGACTGGCAACAGATTTCCAGTAAATTATATCCATATCCGCGTCGTTGTCTTCAGAAGCTAATTCTGCCGTGAGAGGTGCTAACCATTTTTGCAGTGCATCCCCTTTTAATTGAGGTAGGGATTGAATTTGTTCTAAGTAAGCACTTACCTGACAAACCTGATTGAGAAATGTCCAAGCCGAATAATTGCAACCAATTAGCCAAAACCGAGTTTTATCCTTGACAACGGCATTTTGCAAAAACTCTATCCCTTCCCATCCCTCAATACATCGCAAAAAGCACTGTTCCAGAGAGGGAATCACAACTAAAGTCTGTCGTTCAGTCAGTTCTGGATTAGCATCACCGCCATAATCTGCGGAGTCAGATTCTGTGTCAGAAAATAAAGCCTCACTAATTGCTGTTTCCAGAGAGGAACAATCAGGTGAACGTTTACACAGGGATAAAGGATAGATAATTTGCCAACCTTGGGAAAACTCACCTGTTAAACTGTCCTGAATAATTTCAGCAATTGGTTCCACAGAACAACCTAAAATTACCAAACTATTGGCAGATGTGACATTTTGCTGCCAATTTGCCAAAGCTGAAGTCAGTGTTTCTTGGACAGCAGTACGATATTCTAATGGATGGGATAATTGATTTATTTTCTGAGAAAACTCCTGAATAATTTCTTCAGGCGGTTTGTTGAGGATTTTATCGGGATTAGTTGTTTTAGCTTGGGATAGCCAAGACTGAAACCAATGGATAGAAGAGCGGATTTTTGCGTCTATCATTATATAGTGTTAGTCATCGGTCAAAGTTTCAATTAACAGATTGGCTTGTTGCTGTCGCTGCTGCAAAAAACTTTCACACTGACGCAAAGATTCAACAGCACTAGAAAACTGCTCAAATACCGCCTCTAAATCCAACTCACCCGCCTCAATGCGAGCAATAATTTCTTCTATTTCCAGCACCTTCTCCTCATAATTCCAACCCGCCATTGCATCAGAACTCGAAGCATCCTTACGTTTAACCATTCAACTCTCTGTGTCCTCTCTACGAGACGCTGCGCGAACTGCGCCTCTGTGGTTCCTTTTCCATCACCTTAACTTTAACCTCCCCCTGCCCCAACTGAATCAACAAATCTTGCCCCACAGCCAACTCAGAAGCCGAACGCACTATTTCCCCATTTTCTTGTCTAACCACAGCATAACCACGCTGTAACACTGCTTTGGGGTCAAGACTAGCCAACTTTTCCCGTAACAATTCTAAACGCTGCTGGGCTTGATGCGATCGCCCCATTGTCACCTGTACCAATTGTTGTCTTTTCCAACTTAGCTGCTGCATCTCCTGCTGCACCTTGCGGTCTAACCCCAAACGCCGCAAGCGATCGCGCAAACCTTGCAATTTATCCTCAGCCGTTTCCTCAAATTCCCGTACCGCCTCATGCAGCGCCACTATCCTTTGCCGATGCTGAAAATACAACTCTGCAAGTGAAGGGACAACAGTTTCCGCCGCCGCCGTCGGTGTATGTACACAAGCATCAGCCACTAAATCCACCAAAGACTCATCGCGTTGATGACCAATACCAGTAATTACCGGGATAGAACAAGTAGCAACAGCCCTCACCACCCGTTCATCATTAAAGCAAGCCAATTCCTCAACCGCACCACCACCCCGTGATAAAATTAGCACCTGGGCGCGACCATCACGATTGACCCGATTAATCGCCTTAACTATAGAATCTGCTGCTTGCTCACCCTGTACCGTAGCGGGAGAAAATAACACCTGTAAACCGGGATATCTTTGCTTAAGAGTTTTTTGAATATCGCCCCAAGCCGCCGCCGTGGGTGAAGTGACAACTGCGATCGTTTGGGGGTGCAGAGGCAGAGGACGTTTGCGTTCTGTATCAAACAACCCCTCAGCCAGCAAGCGGTTTTTTAATTGTTGATAGCGTAGCGCCTGTAAACCAGCACCAGCAGGTATAGCTTGCCAAACCGATAATTGATACTCTCCCCGTTGCGGGTAAACTCTGATACTACCCAAAATGATTAACTGCTCACCTGCAATTGGCATTTGAGCGAGTTTAGGAATTTGGCTTTTCCAGACCACACACTTAATACCGGCTGTCCCCTCTGGGTCTTGTAGGGTAAAAAATAAGCCACTGCGATGGTTGTTAGCACTGGAAACTTCCCCAGTTACCCAAACTTGGCGTAATTGATTATCTTGTTCTAACAGCAAGCGGATATAGTCAGTTAATCCAGCTACTGAAAGCGCTGCATCGGGAATCAGAGAGTTAAAAGTCATCAAATATGCGTGGAAGCAAAAGCCTAGTCAAATTTTAACAAATAATCTAGTCTGCGAGGTAGGCTTGTGATATTTAAAATTTGGCGTTGCTGATTTCAACTATGAATTTGTTTCGCGCAAAGGCGCAAAGGCGCAAAGGTAGGAAGAAAAATCAAGGTGATTTTGGCATTTCATACTTTGATTCAGCAACGCCTAAAATTTTATAGGTTGCGTTACACTATAAACTAATCTATTGATTAATGTAGACGGGTAAAACCATCATGGAAAAAATAGAAGTTGAAGTAGATAGACTTACCTTTGAACGAGCAAAAACTCTAGCAATAGTCAATCAATCAAGCCTATCAGAATTGATTACTCACGTAATTGAGCGTTTAGCAGAAATTCAGGAGAAAAAAGATCCATTAATGGGATTATATGCTGATGTTCCAGAGATTGTAGATGAAATTCTTGCCGAAGCAATGGAAAAAAGAGGGCATAATTTAGCGGATGAATAAAGTAGAAAAGTCCCTACTTGATACGGATATTCTTTCAGAAATTATTAAACGAGCAAATCCTGTTATTATTGCTAAGGCTAATATTTACTTAAATGAATTTGATAAATATACAATTTCTGTAATCACAGTTATGGAAATTGCAGAAGGTTGGCAAAAACGCAAGCAGGAGCAACGTCTTCAGCAATTCTTAAATATCTTAAATTCACAGGAGATATTATCTTTTGAATTAACAGAAGCAGTATTAGCCGGCAGAATATACGCTGATTTAGAGGCAATAGGAAAAAGGATTGGTTATCCTGATTGTATGATTGCTGCTATTGCTGTCCATCATAATTTGACTTTAGTTACTGGTAATTTATCTCATTATCAAAGAATTCAAAACTTAGGTTATTCACTCAAACTAGATAATTGGCGTTTATAGTATTAGTATCAAGTTTCGCCATGATTTTAGCAGGTTCTTCTCTCTTGTCTGTGTTGCCCTCCATCTAAATCCAAGATAATAACATATAAATTTCTTAATATCTAATAGCAATTAGTTTTTCAAAATCTTGTGCATCAAAACTTTGCGTTTTTTTGGAATATTTGCCACATATTTTATAGTAAATTTTATTTTCTCGCACATCGAATAAATATCCGTCTATTTCAGATTGCTCGCTTTTCATTTTAAAAGTTACGGTATTAGTGGTGTATTTGCCATATTTATTAATCAGATAAATAAAGCTTTTAAAATTTCCATTTTGAGCATTTTCAAATTCTAATAAACCATTATCAACGCTGTTATCTTTTGATATAATTAATTTTGGTATATCTTTCAGACTTTCGAGATAAATAATTTCAAATTCATTCTTTTTTCTAATGAAAGCAATAATCTCATGATAATTATACAAAATCCCCAGATTACAACCAGCCTTGGTTAAATATCTTTGTATCTGATTATAATAATTTTGCAAATTCACATCTTCTCGTTTGACTTCCACAATTACCAGAGGAATTTGATGAGGAGTGAAATTACTATTTTTATGTTTTTTATATATTTCTATATCATGATTATTTGATTCAACTTTAATATTGATTAAATCTGGAAATAATCCACTTTCTTTAATCATGAAATGAAGGAATAGTTGTCTAACTAATTCCTCTGGTCTTCCATTAAGTGGTATTTCAATTCCCCTAAATAAACATTTTGTATATTGTTGATTATATTTTTTAGAATATATATCTAGTTTTTGCCGCATTTCTTCATTGAAATAAGTCATAAACATTTTAAAAATAAATAATTGTGAATAAAATAGGTTTAGGGACACAATTATATTGCGCCCTAACTTGTATATTAATTATGCGATTGAGAAAATAAATTTTTATTATTGTCCAAAAAACTTGAGTATTTTAATAACTAACTTTTTCCAATGTTCTTCTGTTGTGTTCTGAAAAAATTTATTTAAATTCGTTTCAAATTCAAGTTCTCGCTTAAATATTTCACATACATTACCTGTAAAAGTTTCTCCCTTCTTCCTTTCCTTCCCTTTTTCAGCAATTAGAGCCTTCCAAAACTCAGAATCTTCACTTGGAGATATTGGAGGTGATAGTTTAGATTTAAGTTTATTGTCAATTTCTTCCCCTACTTGGGTTACAAAATCGTCATACAATGCGTAAAATTCTTTTATTAATTCAGGAATAAGAGTCTTTAAAGATTCATTTACAGAGGTAAGCTCAGACAAGATATTTTCTAATTCCTGCTTTACGTCTCTAGTAAATTTCTTCAACATTTCATCTTCATTCGTTCCCTCAGCCACAACCTTAGCATCGTAATATATGTCTATATCCCTTGGGTCATAGTAACCGAAATGTCTATGGATAGCGTGTTTAGTATTCCATGCTGGATAAGTTGTATGATAGTATTCTAAATATTTATTAATAAAATCTTCATAAACAAAACTAGGTACTCTTTTACTTAAGTCTCGTAAATTATTTATCTTCTCAATTGCACTTTCAATGGCTGTATTTTCTGAATCTGTCAAAGCATTACCATTTTTGATTGTCTCGAAACTTTCTCGGATATTCTTGATTTCGTCTAATAAATTATTTGGTCTACGTTCTACTACTCCTGCTATTGCTTCGATAAATTCATTTTTATCTGCCTGTACATCTTCTTCATCGTAGTTTTCATTTAACTTGACTATATCATCACGGTAGTATCTCAAGGCATCATAGAACAAAATATTGTCTTGGAAAAACTCTAAATTCAAATTCTTAAATGTAGATTGAACTTCTTCTTGTCTAATTTGAATTCCTAAATCCCTATCTCCATCCGAACCATGCACTTTTTCAGGCTCATTTTTGCGAGGTAATACCAATGTTACAAATCTATGATGAAATTCTTTTGATTTTGATGTCAAGTGATAACCCATTAATTTAGTAATATTAGCTTCAGGAGCAGAAGAGAAGGGAGTTACAAACAGACATATAGTATCCTGACTATCAATATATTTCTGTAAGTCTTTACGAATTGGGTTCTCATCAAGTCCTTTGGTATCAACAACGGAATCGAACTGAGACAGATTTGAGCCTGACAAAATATCATAGCTCACATAAAGATATATCTTGCTCGGTATAGCAAATTCCTTTAACTGGACATTATTAATAGCAGCAAAGGTATTTTTTATCCATTCTTGCTCATTAGTCTTATTATCAAACTCAATTTTAGTGGTAGTTCTAGATTCGAGATTTGCATTATTCAATGCAGTTTTTTTCAGTACATCTTCTCCTGATTCCTCAAATAATCCCTTAGCTGTATCAATTCTAATGTTTTTAGTTTTACCACCATTAGCAACTGATCTAGAAATGATTTTTAATTGTGTAACATTCCTAATAGCCCTTTCTATTTCTTGGGAAATAATTATTTTGTTTTCTGACTGCGGATTATCCTTATTTACAATAGAATCGCAAAAATCAAAAATAAGATTTTCCATCTCATCAACCGTATAAGGATCTATCTCTATGTAAGTTTTTTCAGCAGCTTTGATAATTACTTCACATATAGTACTTTTGCCTGAACCCGTTGATAGTAACTCTTGAGTTTCGATGACATCTTTAGTTTTTTTATTAATAGTCTTGGAAACTTTGAAATCACTAATTAGGTTAAACAAATGACAGATAGCTGTTGTCTTTCCTTCTCCAATAGTACCTATAAAAACAATTTTATACTTTTCTATGCTCAGAAGTTTATGAATTTCTTCTAATCGTTCTAGCTTTGATTTTAAGTTATTGATGCAAATATGTTTAATTACATTAATTTCTGAACCACCTGAGATTTTACTAATTTCACGTTTCAAGTTTTGCTGTAATGATGTGATTTTCTCTTGACACTGTTTCGTCAACATACTCTGTACCCTGCTTTGAGTCTAATGGCTTGATATTTAATATACCCATATACTGTGGATGTCTACCAAATTTATGACAAAGCCCGTCCGTATCTCCTTGGTTGACAATTCCAACTTTGGGCTACGACTCGCTAATTGATTTTGTCCGCGCCCGAAAAAGAACAGATACTCACTGACTTTAGATACAAAACTTTACAACGTGAAAACTATCCCTAACTTACTCGTAGCCAGTGGTGCGCTTGGCTGTAAACTGGAGTTAGTCGCAGATAAATAGCCAAGAAATCATGGTGCTGTGGTCTAAACTAGACAATCTATGCTTTTGGGGAGGTAGTCAAATTTAAGCGATCGCCTGATAATAGCAGCAAGTCCCGTTTAATCTGCGTACCTCTGCCGTTAAAAAATTGTCATAGAATTATGTAGTATCGCTAACCTCATTTGAGAGCGATCGCGTTACGATTTGGTCACGTTTATTTTTTAAAGTCCTATTCTAGAATTTTACGGTTAGAATAGTATATCTGTTCTACTCAGACTCCAGCCCAAGATTCCTGACATCCATATAATTCCTATATTTAGAGGTCCATAATGGCTATCAATACAGATACCTCCGGCAAAGAAAAAGCATTAAATATCGTACTCAACCAGATTGAGCGCAGCTTCGGTAAAGGAGCAATCATGCGCCTGGGTGATGCTACCCGGATGCGAGTAGAGACAATTTCCACAGGGGCGCTCACCTTAGATTTAGCATTGGGCGGAGGATTACCCAAAGGGCGAGTAATTGAAATTTATGGACCAGAAAGTTCTGGTAAAACCACAGTAGCCCTACACGCCCTCGCCGAAGTCCAAAAAAATGGCGGAGTTGCAGCCTTCGTTGATGCAGAACACGCCCTAGATCCCACCTATGCCGCGGCTTTGGGTGTAGATATTGAAAATTTGCTCGTTTCTCAACCAGATACAGGCGAATCTGCTTTAGAAATCGTCGACCAGCTAGTTCGCTCCGCCGCAGTTGATATTGTCGTCATTGACTCAGTAGCAGCACTAGTTCCTCGTGCGGAAATTGAAGGCGATATGGGTGATATCCACGTTGGTCTGCAAGCCCGGTTGATGAGCCAAGCCCTACGTAAAATTACTGGTAACATAGGTAAATCTGGCTGCACAGTCATTTTCATCAACCAGTTG
>REBL01000132.1 GCA_007692755.1 Nodularia sp. (in: cyanobacteria)
TAGTCCTGCTAGTCCAGCACCCGCGATCGCTACTCGCATTTAAACTTACTGCCTTCCAATATTTTTTATCCTTTTGTCGTTCTCATTATACGTTGCAATCCGTTACATTTGGCAGGGGTGGTGCGATCGCTTCTTCAAAAACTTATTTATAAGTTTTCAATGCAGACGAGTTCAAGGTACACCATAGAGCTATGAGGCCAGATTATATTTTTCAACAGATTGATGAGCCGTACCTGCCCAAACCACTTTATCATCAAGGCATTATCAATAATATCGTTAGCTTTTATACAACTACGCAAATACAAAGAACACAACTACGTTATTGTTGCTCAGGGGTTTGCAGCAGCTTTCTCATAACTCAAATGAGATATCACCGTAGGAAATCATCTGACTGATTGCTGAAAAGTTGACAAATTTTAGCTTATGTATGCTATCCAATAACAAGAATCAATCATAAACTACATTCATCAATCATCTCAAATTCTATGCCAACACCTAGTACAGAGAATTGGTCTAATTCTGATCGAATGATTGTATCCAGGTTAGAACACATTACTCCTCTGATTCTTACTTATAACGAAGAAGCCAATATTGGTCGTACCCTTGAGCATCTCACTTGGGCAAAAAAAATCATAGTTATTGATAGCTATAGTACCGATACAACCCTGGACATTCTCAACTCATATTCACAAGTCCAGGTATTTAAACGTAAATTCGATACTCACGGCAAACAATGGAACTATGGCTTAGAGCAAGTAACAACCCCCTGGGTACTTTCTCTAGATGCAGATTATATAGTTACAGATGATTTAATTTCGGAAATGGCCACCTTACCTGTCGATGGAGAAATCGATGGCTACTTTGTCAGGTTTAATTACTGTGTGTTTGGCAAACCCGTTCGCAACACCAGAATCCTCCCTCCGCGTCAAGTTCTATTTCAAAAAAGTAAAGCTATTTATATTGATGATGGACATACACAAGTTTTACAAGTTACTGGTAAATCAGATGTACTTTCTGCTTATCTCTACCACGATGACCGCAAACCATTTAGTCGTTGGTTATGGTCACAAGAACGCTATACAGTTCTGGAAGCCAAGAAACTACTAGAAACTCCCATCAGCGAACTCGATTGGGTTGATCGTATCCGCAGACGAAAAATCTTAGCTCCTTGGATGATCTTTCTCTATTGCTTGTTTGTCGAAGGCTGGATTTTCGATGGTTGGTATGGTTGGTATTACGTATTTCATCGTGTCTTAGCAGAAACTATCCTGGCAATTCGGATAATTGAAGCAGAAAAATTAAAACGTTAGTGACAAAGTTAAGATACCCAAATTTTTGGTGAAATCATGCTGAATTTAATTGATACTTAATTAATGCGAGTAGCAACACACATTAAAGACAATGCAGCCTCTGGGGAGTTAGGGTCTATACCTGATAACCTCTGAGCTAGACGATACTTCCAAAAAGGCCTACCGTAATTACCCTCTAATGCTTCCGCGCCTACTATATGGTTATGAGGGTAAACCTTAACTGCAAACCCCATCGGTTCTAGCGTTTCATAGAACATTTCTGATGTGACACCATCACAAGCTTTGTGATGTACTTCTGTTGCCAAACCCCATAATTGCTCCTCTGCGGTGGAATGTCCCCCTCGTTGTATATACTGATAAATTGGCAAACGTAACTGCCACAATAACGAACCTAAACCTTTAAACTGATAGGCACTTTTTTGGGGATCATGATCTGTTATTAACCGCCCACCAGGACGCACCAATTTAGCTGCCTCTTGCAAAACTTTTACCATATCATCGCAATGATGCAAGCTAGCATTAAGCATCACAATATCAGCAAAACCCGTCACAAAAGGTAGATTTTGGGCATCTGCTAAAACTGCTGTATATCCCAGTTGATGAGCCATTTTTAGTGCGCCGAGAGAAACATCTACGCCAAGTAACAACTGCGGTTCACCACAAACCTGTTTAAGAGAGGCATACACATTGCCTGGCCCACAACCGATATCCACCACTATTTTGTCATGCCAACTACCAATCACGGCTTGCCAGAGTTCTACAAACTTTTCATCTCTGTGACAAGCCGCAAAATAATTTAATCCCCAATCTGGATGCCCAAAGTAGTAGCTGTTAGCTTGGATAGCTGGAGTGGGGTTTGAAATCTGGCAAATAATAATATCTTCATCCCATGTATCAATTTTGTTTGATTGAGCAAAATACTGCAAGCAGTTTGTATGTAATCCCTTTAACATTTTTTACAATTGACAGGTGGACATTTACTTAAACGTTTGGAGGTAGCTGACAATAGAACAAATCATACTTGACTTGAGTTATTATCTCTTTAAAATCACAATAAATTTAGGAAAATCTATTGCTAAAAACCTGGGAATAGGATAAATTCTTCAAAGAATTACACAACCCATTCATATTTATTTTTGTGGAATCAAATTGCCTATTGTCATAGTGAGAATTTTTGCAGTAATTAGGTATGGTATTTTTTAGAAAATATCTTTAATAAGATTCCCATATTTTTTAGCAAATCCGGATAAAAATAACCAATGATAGATCCAATTTCCAGAAATTATTATGCCGAGCAAATTTTAAATAAACTCGCACAGTTTAAATTTGATTTACAACAAGAATTTGCCACCGATAACCGGATTAATACGTGTTATTTAGATGATTTATTAAATGTAGATGATGTAATAAAAATTTATAATGCATTTCCTGACAAAAAATATTTATTACAGTTAAAAGACCTGAGAGAATATAAATATGTTGGCATACAACTGAATAAATTCAATCCTATTTTAGAAGAAATTGTTTATGCTTTTCAGGATGCCAGGGTAGTTCAACTAATTGCCGAAATAACCGGATTTGAACAATTAATGCCAGATGAATACCTTTACGCTGGTGGCGTTAGCCTCATGGAACATGGTTGTTTTTTAAATCCTCATCTGGATAATTCTCATGATAAAGATATGATTAACTATCGTGTTCTAAATTTACTCTATTATGTAACTCCCAGTTGGCTAGAGACTTATGGCGGTAATTTAGAACTTTGGGATCAAGATTTAAAGCATCCTTGTAGAACTATTCATAGTAAGTTCAATCGGCTAGTTATTATGGTTACTAATAAAACTTCTTTGCACTCCGTTAGCCCAATTAATCATCATGGTCAGCGCTGTTGTGTGTCTAACTACTATTTTTCACCAAAACCTGCTGATAAACAAAATTATTATCATGTTACTTCTTTTAGAGGTCGCCCAGAACAGAAGCTGAGAGATATAGTTTTAAGAGGAGATGCTCGTTTACGAAAGCTCGTGCGTAAAATATTTAAAAATCGCATTAAAAAACCTCATTTTTATAGAAAGTAGGTTTATAGATCATGCTCTTGACAAGTGTAGAATGAGTTGTAATATCCAGTTGAAATAGGCATCACAAATTTTCATATCCTGAGAACTAAAAGGACTCATTGGATAACCGCATAGGCATTTTGCAATAGTGCATAACCATTTTAGTATTCATGCGGGTTTCCAGTATTTTATACATTAAAGTATCTATATGTAAAGTGGAAATTGTAAAAAATTTACTACATTATCGTAAGTAAAAGCATCATAAGTCAGCCTCTACGGACGATTTATTCCGTCGTAAAGATTTTGAAAATTGCTATAAACCTGTAAGATAAAACCTTATTTCCTCAAAATTGAACATCCCAGTCATTGGTTACATAACTATAGGTGAAGCATTATGGCGGTATTGCAAGATTTAGAGCGCTTTGGACATCACTTGATAATTGGTATTTCAGGTACTTCCTTAAGTGATGATGATAAACGCACACTGAGTGAACTAAAACCAGTTGGGGTGATATTCTTTGCTAAAAATTTCCTGGATGGTACTCCTTATGAAGTTTGGCTAGAAAGCTTCCAGAATTTAAACGCCCAAATCAGACAATATACTGAACGTGACTCCATGTTTATGACATTAGATCACGAAGGCGGAAGGGTAGTTCGGACACCGTTACCAATTACCCGATTTCCTTATGCTTTGTTGTTGCGTTCGCCAAAGGCGGGGCGAAGCCAATCGCACGCCAGGAAAGTAGCAAAAGCTACGGCACTAGAGTTAAAATCACTGGGGATAAATTTATCTTGGGCCCCTGTAGCAGATATTTTTTCCCATCCTCAAAATCCCATTATCGGGCCTCGTGCCTTTGGTCGCACCCCGGAAGCCACGGCGGAAGGTGTATGTGAATATTACAGAGGACTTCAGGAAGCGGGAATTTTAGGATGTGCTAAACATTTTCCGGGACATGGAGACACCAGTAAAGATTCTCACATTGAATTACCAATACTTAATCTCACCTTGGAAGACCTCCGCATTCGAGAACTGATACCATTTCAAGCGCTGATTGCGGCGCAAATTCCTTTAATCATGACAGCGCATATTCTGTTTCCCAAGATAGACTCGCAGTTTCCAGCGACCCTTTCTCCAGCTATCCTGAAAAAGATACTTCGGGAAGAATTGGGATTTGAAGGAGTCGTGGTATCTGACGACCTTGATATGAAAGCTGTTTCAGATATGTTTACCCAAAGTGGGACAGTCGCGCAGTCCTTTGATGCTGGCTGTGACTTGTTTATTGTTTCGCGAAATATTAATTCATTATCTATTGAGCGTACCTATCAAATGGCTGAAGATTTTGCTGATTCCTTAAGCAAAGGTCGCCTGGATGAATCTGTGGTAACCGCAGCTAAAGATAGAATAGAGAAACTACTGGCGGTAACTCCCCAATATAAGATTCATGCTTTGGATAAAAATATCCTACAGCAACACGCTGAACTAGCGATCGCTTGTTGTTTTGAGGGAAGTGGGGAGTCTTAAGGCAAAAACCGATCTAAAGCCGCTTTTAACTGTTCAAGTTCCACCTCCATATTGCCTTCTTGAGCCGCTCTAGCAATACACTCAGTTAAATGTTCATCTAAAACAATTCTGGCGACCTTATCCAAAGCGCCGCGCACAGCTGCAATTTGTAATAAAACATCAGGACAAGGGCTATCTTGCTGCACCATCGTTTTAATACCACGAACATGGCCTTCTATCCGAGATAGGCGATTGACAATTTTCCGTAGTGACTCTTCACTATGAACGTGAGGATGTGCCGACTTTCCATGCTCATGGTCTTTTGTCGGTTCGGATATAGGTAAAGATTCTTTCACTAATCGCTTTTGTCCATTCATTGGTTATCTAAGCACAGGTAATACTGAGATCCTAGCCTAGAAGATCAAGAATCAAGGAAAAACTATTTCCTGGAATTAGCCTCATGGGAAGCAGTTAAATTTCGCCATCGCGTAGTTTTAAGCCTAAACCTTCCCGGCGACTACGGAGGTCGTAGTAAATTACGGCGATGATAGTTTGATAGAGCGGCAAAGTCAAAGCACTAACACTAAAGCTGATGGCTATGAGTGTTACTCCATACATCCAGGGTAAAGAGGGTAAGAAAACTGAGATCATGTTAAACAGAATTTGCAGTGCAATCTGAACAGGGATGTTCATTAAAAAATAGTCTTGAAGATGGGAACGATACAACTGCACTCCAGCAGTGATCACCTTGTCTACACTCAGTGGTTGTGTAGGCTCAGGAGAGCCATTATTTGCTGCCATTGTGCTAACTTTTTCTGAAAATTACACAGATTTTCAGCTATTGTACGGTAATTTAATTACAGATAATCAGAATTTGGGCGAGAAAAACTATATCAAGAATGCAAACGCCAATATATAAGCGTTATCATCGATTTTGTCAAAATAAATGTAAATAGAGTTTCAAACCTATCTCACGATTAAGCTTTTAGATTGGGTTGTGATTATGCGATTTTCTCGACTAGGCGGTTCTTTCCGTCAACTTAGTTTATCTCTCTTAGCTATAATTATCGGCGTTACGCTAGCCGTCAGCAGTTGGCAGGTATTGCCCTCTCAAGCCGAACCTGCACCCTATTCTGCTTATACAGACGCGATAAATCGCGTCTCTACAACTGATGCCTCAGATATGGTTGCTCAACAATCACCAGCAAATGCGGCTATAGGTAGCACTAGCTTTGTCACAGCAGCTGTAAATCGTGTCGGAACAGCGGTAGTACGGATTGATACGGAACGCACTGTTACTCGTCGTATGGACCCATTTATGGAAGACCCATTTTTTCGGCGATTTTTTGGTGATGGTTTCCCTCAACAAATGCCTTCGGAACAATTACGCGGTCTAGGTTCGGGGTTTATTATTGACAAAGGTGGTTTGGTTTTGACCAATGCCCATGTAGTTGATAAAGCTGATAAAGTTACAGTACGACTTAAAGATGGTCGCACCTATGAAGGCAAAGTTCAAGGGATTGATGAAGTCACAGATTTAGCAGTGGTGAAGATTAACCCTGATAAAGATTTACCTGTTGCGCCTTTGGGTTCTTCTGACTTAGTACAAGTGGGTGACTGGGCGATCGCAGTCGGTAATCCGTTAGGATTTGATAATACCGTGACTTTGGGAATTGTCAGCACCCTGAAACGTTCTAGCGCCCAAGTCGGAATTGCTGATAAACGCTTAGATTTTATTCAAACCGATGCGGCGATTAATCCTGGTAATTCTGGGGGACCATTATTGAATGAACGGGGCGAAGTGATTGGGATTAATACAGCTATTCGTCCAGACGCGATGGGTATTGGCTTTGCGATTCCGATTGATAAAGCTAAAGCGATCGCCTTAAAATTACAACGTGACGGCAAAGTTATTCACCCTTACTTAGGTGTACAAATGATAACTTTAACGCCCGAACTCGCAAAACAAAATAATACTGATCCCAACTCTCCTGTACAAATACCAGAAATTAATGGTGTTTTGGTGATGCGAGTTGTCCCTAATTCCCCAGCTGCATCTGCTGGTGTGCGACGCGGCGATGTAATTGTGCAACTTGATCGCGAACCTGTCACCAGTGCTGATAAGTTACAAAATCTTGTGGAAAATAGTCGCTTGGGTCAGCTGTTGCAGGTGAAAGTCCAACGGGGTAATCAGATACAGCTGCTTTCCATCCGCACGGCTGAGTTACAAGATCCTGTTTAAAAGTAAGTAGAGACGCGGTAAATTCAGATAAATTTAGACGCGATGAATTTAGACGCGATGAATCGCGTCTCTACAAAGTCCACTATATTTATGTCTTTATGCTTTATAGAAGATTTGGCCGCACAGAATTACAGATGCCTGTTTTTTCTTGTGGCGGGATGAGATACCAGTTCAAATGGCAAGATGTACCTAATTCCGAAATTCCGGCGGATAATCAGGCAAATTTAGAAGCGACTATTCGCCGGTCTCTAGAAGTAGGAATTAATCACATAGAAACTGCTCGCGGTTATGGTACATCAGAAATACAATTGGGGCAAATATTACCTAAATTCCCCCGTGAGAAATTAATTGTACAAACAAAAGTTGGACCAGTTGCAGATGCCCAGAAATTTCGCCAAACTTTTGAACAATCACTGCGAAATCTCCAGTTAGATTATGTTGATTTACTGGGAATACATGGCATCAATCATGCTGAATCTTTCGACAACACTATGCGTCCTGGTGGCTGTTTAGATGTGGCGCGACAGTTACAAGCAGAGGGAAAAGTGAAGTTTATCGGCTTTTCTACTCATGGACCTCAAGATGTGATTGTGCAGGCGATTAATACTAACCAATTTGATTATGTTAACCTGCATTGGTACTATATTAATCAATGGAATTGGGAGGCAATTACAGCCGCTAACAATCATGATATGGGGGTATTTATTATTAGTCCTTCCGATAAAGGAGGTATGCTATATAAACCATCGCAAAAGTTAGTTAATCTTTGCGCCCCCTTAAGTCCGATGGTGTTTAATGATTTATTTTGTCTGAGTCATGAAAATGTACATACATTGAGTTTGGGTGCAGCTAGACCTGAAGATTTTGATGAACATCTGAAAACTTTAGATTATTTAGACCAAGCGGAGTCAATTCTGCCGCCAATTTTGAGTAAGTTAGAACAAGAAGCGATCGCCACTTTAGGAGAAGATTGGGTAAAAACTTGGGAGACTAATTTACCCACCTGGGAAACAACACCGGGAGAAGTGAATATTCGTGTGATTTTGTGGTTGTTGAATTTAGCGATCGCCTACGATTTAGTAGACTACGCCAAAATGCGTTACAACCTGCTGGGTAATGGTAGCCACTGGTTCCCCGGTAACAAAGCAGACCAACTAGATGAAATAGACCTGCGACAGTCTCTCGCCAATAGTCCCCACGCCGAAAAGATTCCGCAAATGTTAGCAAAAGCCCATGAGATGCTAGCAGATGCTGAAGTTAAGCGGTTATCGAAAACTTAGTCATTGGTCATTAGTCATTGGTCATTGGTCATTAGCCCTTCTCTGCGAGACGCTACGCGAACGACTTCGCTCAGGGTAAATCATTGGTCATTGGTCATTAGGAAGTTACCGTCTTCTTCCCTCTGCTCCCCTGCTACCTGCTCCACTATTGGCATTACCAGGACTTTATCAACGCGGTTACTGTCCATATTCATGACTTCAATCCGCATCCCCCGCCATTCAAAATAGTCTGCTACTACTGGTATCCGGCTAAGATGATTGATAACAAAACCACCTAATGTTTGATAGCTACCTCTTTCGCCAATTTCCCACTCTTCGAGGTTGAACAGTTCATAAAACTCGTCTATGTGTAACATCCCATCCAATAACCAGGAACCGTCCTCTCGTTGTACAATCTGTGGTTCCTCCTCTCCTGGTTCTTCAGGAACATCACCGACGATTTCACTCATGATGTCGTTGAGAGTTACCAATCCTTGAATGACACCGTATTCATCCACTACCAAGGCCATATAAGTAATGGTTTGTTTGAACAACTCCAAAACCTTTAAACCATGTGTAATTTCCGGCACATAGACGGGCTGCCGCAATCCCATTGTTAAGTCCATCGGTTCATTGCGAAAACACCTAGCTAATAAGTCGGTAACGGGAATTACACCCAGGACATTATCTAGTCCTCCCTGACAAACTGGATATCGGGAATAGGCACTGTCAATGATTTTTTCGCGGTTTTCGGCGGGAGAGTCGTCTAAGTCCAGCCAAACAATATCAGGACGGGGTGTCATAAAGGAATTGACAGGGCGATCGCCTAAACGAAATACGCGTTCAACCATATCTTGTTCAGCCTCCTCAAAGGTTCCGGCTTCTGTGCCTTGTTCGATTAAAATTTTAATTTCTTCCTCAGTTACTTGTCGTTCCAGATAGGGAGTCATCCCCAATCCGCGGACTATGATATCTGTAGAAGCACTGAGAAAATAAACTATCGGTGCAGCTAGGGCGGTGAGGGTTGTCATGGGAATAGCCACAAAGGAGGCTATAGCTTCTGGATTATTTAAGGCGAAACGTTTTGGTAATAATTCACCCAGAATCAGGGATAAATAACTGATGATCAGAACTACTACCCCGAAAGCGATCGCTTGACTATAAGGTACTAAAAAGGGAATACTGCGTATATATACGGTTAATACTGGCGCAATTATTGCACCTCCCAAAGCACCAGTCAGGATAGCAATCAGGGTAATTCCTATTTCAATTGTTGAGAGGAAGTGATTTGGCGATTCAGCTAGTTTCAATGCTACCCTCGCTTTAGTATCCCCTTGATTTGCCTGCTGCTGTAGCCTAGCTTTACGTGCATAGACAATTGCCATCTTTGACATCGAAAACACGCCGCTGGCAATAATTAGCACCAAAAGGATAGAAATTTCAAAACTGATGGAGGACATTTTTTAGAATCGTCGCTGGTCAAAGCGAATGCAGGGAAGGGTTGATTTCAATCATTGTTAATTGTTGATAATATCTGTAAACCAACCCCTACTGACTGCATGGTACACAGATAATTCCGTAGCCAGAAAATCAGGAAAGGCTATAACACTTATAAAATAGTAGATATAAACTAACTCTAATTTTTCTTATTTTTAACGACTTCCTCCTGTAGTAAAACTTATGGCATTTTCTTCTATTGTCCGTGCCTTGGCGCGATCGCCTCTGAGTACTGAGTTACTTTCCAAGTTGAATCGCCAACAAGAGTTGCGGTTAAATGGCATCTCTCGCCTACCGAAAGGTTTGGTAACTTCGGCATTAGCGCAAAATGCAGGCAAAAATTTACTGGTAGTAGTGCCAACCCTGGAGGAAGCTGGACGCGCTTTTGCCCAATTGGAGGCGATGGGATGGCAAACAGTGCATTTTTACCCCACTTCTGAAGCCTCTCCCTACGAACCCTTTGATCCGGAAACGGAAATGACTTGGGGACAGATGCAGGTTCTCGCTGATTTGATCAATGGGGACTGGGAATCAAGCCAAAATTTTACAGCCAAGCCTTCTTTGGCAATTGTCGCCACGGCTGGGGCGTTACAACCCCATTTACCACCACCGGATGCTTTTATCCCTTTCTGTCTGACTGTAAAGCGGGGTATGGAATTTGATTTGGATACCTTTGGGGAAAAAATTACGACTTTGGGATACGAACGAGTTCCACTGGTAGAAACAGAAGGTCAATGGAGTCGGCGCGGTGATATTGTCGATGTCTATCCTGTTTCTTCAGAAATGCCCGTGAGATTAGAGTGGTTTGGGGATGAAATCGAGAAAATCCGCGAATTTGATGCCGCAACTCAACGTTCTGCCCTTGACAAAGTTGACAAAATTACCCTTACCCCCACTAGCTTTGCTCCCATCGTCTCGGAAGCATTGAAAGATCATGCCGATTTTACAGACGCGATTCATCGCGTCTCTACGGATTCTCAACTTTTAGAAGGAAGTCGCAGATTTTTGGGGTTGGCTTTTAAACAACCGGCATCTCTTTTAGACTACTTAAGTGAAAATACTTTGATTGCTGTTGATGAACCAGAACAGTGTCATGCACATAGCGATCGCTGGGTGGAAAATGCGGAGGAACAATGGGGAATGGGGAGTGGGGAGTGGGGAGTGGGGAGTGGGGAAGAATCTAGCTCGATTTCTTTAGAATTACCGAAAATCCACCGTGATTTTGATCAATGTCTAGCTGATGTGACTAAATTTCTCACGATATATTTATCAGAACTATCAGAGGAAAACAGTGGCACAAATCTGGCGAGTCGGTCGTTACCAGTGACACCGCACCAATTTAATAAACTAGCGCAAACACTTAGAGGAGAGCGCGATCGCAACTTCTCCATTTGGCTAATTTCTGCCCAACCTTCCCGTTCTGTTTCTCTTCTACAAGAACACGATTGTCCGGCGCAATTTATCCCCAATCCCCGCGACTACCAAGCAATAGACAAGTTACAAATTAACCATACACCCATAGCCCTGAAATATTCCGGTTTAGCTGAACTCGAAGGCTTTATTTTGCCGACATATCGGCTAGTAGTCGTCACAGACCGGGAATTTTACGGACAACATTCCCTCGCCACACCTGGGTATATCCGCAAGCGTCGCCAAGCAACTTCCAAGCAAGTAGATCCGAATAAGCTACGTCAGGGTGATTATGTCGTTCACAGAAGTCACGGAGTTGGTAAATTTGTCAAGCTGGAAAGTCTCACGATTAACCACGAAACCCGTGATTATTTGGTAGTACAGTATGCTGACGGTATTCTGAGAGTTGCTGCTGATCAAGTTGCTTCTTTATCCCGGTTTCGCCGCACAGGAGATAAAGCCCCAGAACTGCACAAAATGACTGGTAAGGCTTGGGAGAATACGAAGAACCGAGTTCGTAAAGCCATCAAAAAGTTAGCCGTGGATTTGCTGAAACTTTATGCAGCCAGATCCAAGCAAGAAGGCTATACCTATCCTCAAGATATGCCTTGGCAAGAAGAAATGGAAGATTCTTTTCCTTACCAAGCCACTACCGACCAGCTAAAAGCTGTGCAAGATGTCAAACGCGATATGGAAAGCGATCGCCCAATGGATCGTTTAGTTTGTGGTGATGTAGGATTTGGTAAAACCGAAGTAGCAATTCGGGCGATTTTCAAAGCTGTGACATCAGGTAAACAAGTCGCTTTGTTAGCACCCACTACCATTCTGACTCAGCAACATTACCACACCCTCAAAGAACGCTTTGCCCCTTACCCGGTAAATATCGGCTTACTGAATCGTTTCCGCAGTGCTGAAGAACGCCGCACAATTCAAAAGCGATTAGCCACAGGGGAATTAGATATAGTCGTGGGGACACACCAACTTTTAGGTAAAAATGTCAGCTTTCGGGATTTAGGATTATTGGTGGTGGATGAAGAACAACGATTTGGGGTAAATCAAAAGGAAAAAATTAAAAGCTTGAAAACTCAAGTTGATGTCCTGACCCTTTCCGCGACTCCCATTCCTCGTACCTTATATATGTCTTTGTCGGGGATTCGGGAAATGAGTTTAATTACCACACCACCCCCCAGCCGAAGAGCGATTAAAACTCACCTTTCGCCGTTAACCCCGGAAATTGTCCGCAGTGCGATTCGTCAAGAATTAGACAGAGGTGGACAAGTATTTTATGTAGTTCCACGAGTGGAAGGCATTGAAGAACTCACAGCCAATTTACGAGAAATGATACCGGGGGCTAGGTTTGCGATCGCGCATGGTCAAATGGACGAAAGCGATTTAGAATCAACCATGCTGACTTTCAGTAATGGTGATGCGGATATTCTAGTTTGTACAACAATTATTGAATCTGGTTTAGATATTCCGCGAGTCAACACCATTTTAATTGAAGATGCCCACCGCTTCGGTTTATCGCAATTATACCAATTACGTGGACGTGTAGGACGTGCCGGAATACAGGCACACGCTTGGTTATTTTATCCCAAGCAAAGAACTTTATCAGATGCAGCCCGGCAAAGGTTACGGGCGATTCAAGAATTTACGCAACTCGGTTCTGGATATCAACTAGCGATGCGCGACATGGAAATCCGGGGTGTGGGTAACTTGCTGGGTGCAGAACAATCGGGTCAAATGGAAGCTATCGGCTTTGATTTGTATATGGAAATGTTGGAAGAGGCGATTCGAGAAATTAGAGGACAAGAAATACCGAAAGTTGATGAGACGCAAATTGACCTCAACCTCACAGCATTTATTCCTTCCGATTATATTCCCGACGTGGATCAAAAGATGAGTGCGTACCGGGCAGTGGCGGCGGCGAAGTCTCCAGAAGAATTAAAATATATCACGGCTGAGTGGGGCGATCGCTATGGTGCATTACCAGTTCCAGCGAATCAACTTTTACGAGTCATGCAACTCAAACAGTTAGCGAAAAAGTTAGGATTTAGCCGCATTAAACCAGAGAATAAGCAGCACATTGTTTTAGAAACGCCAATGGAAGAACCTGCTTGGAATTTACTAGCGGCGAATTTACCGGAACATTTGAAGACGCGTTTTGTTTACTCTCCTGGTAAGGTGACAGTACGCGGTTTAGCAGTGTTGAAAGCTGACCAACAATTGCAAAGTTTGCTAGATGCGATGAATAAAATGCAAGGGGCTGTTGCCGAAGCGGTTGTTGTGTGAATAGGACAATACTCTCAATAATCTACACTTACAGCAGTTTGCAGATAAAAGAGGTACAACCATAAATCTTAAAATTCTTGTGGTGCGGGCATCTTGCCCACTACAGGTAGACCTCAATTATATAAAATATGCTGTAGTTGTCCAACCACTGTTACTCTTTTAGTTGATTTATCCCTGGCTTGATGTTTTTCCCAATTCCGATTTATTGCTTGGATTCAACCAACTCATTAGTGCTATAAATGGGTTCAAACCCCAGACCATAATAGAAAATAAGATCCAATGTGATCATCTTTTTTAAATTTAAAATAAATTAATCAAAATTCAAAGTATATAATATGACAGAAGCAAACGATTTAGAACAAAATAATATTAATTTAGAATATGAGGAAGATATAGATATTGAAGAAGAAGAAAAAGAAGAAGAACCAACACTTTCTCAAGGATTTGATCCGACTTGCATTAGTATGGGAACTAATATCATGACCGTACAGCAAATTCTGGACAGATTAAATAATCATCGAATGATAGCACCCGAATTTCAACGAAAAGAAGGTATTTGGACTAAAACTGCAAAAAGTCGGTTAATTGAATCTCTTTTAGTGCAAATTCCTTTACCTGCTTTTTATATTGATGCAACTAATGATGATAAATGGTTGGTTATAGATGGAATGCAAAGAATAACAACATTTAAAGAATTTGTAACTGATAAAAGTTTTATTCTGGATGGATTAGATTTTTTCACTGATTTACATGGTAAAAATTATCAGGAACTTACACCTCGTTGGCAAAGAAGAATTAAAGAAACAAAATTAACAGTATATTTAATTTTAAGAGGAACATCATCCGAAATTACTTTTAATATATTTAAACGTATTAATCAAGGAGGAACTGCACTTTCTGCTCAAGAAATGCGTTATGCTAAAAACTCTTCAAATAAAATAACAAACTTATTAAAAGAACTTTCTGAATCTCTAGAATTTAAAAGAACAACAGATAAGGGAATTAAAGATAAAAGAATGATTGATCAAGAATGTATTTTAAAAGTTTTATCTTTAATGACAAGTAATATAGATAACCTAAATTTTAAAGATTATGATTATTTTTTAGATAAAAAAATGACCGAAATGAATCAAATGGATGACTTTCAAATAGAGGAAATTAAAGAAAAATTTTTGTTAATTATGAATCTTGCGTATAATTTATTTGAGGGACAAGCATTTAGAAAACCAAGAAAAAAACCAAGATATCCTATTAATAAAGCACTATTAGAAGCATGGTCAATTAACCTTGCTAAATTAAATGATCGGGAAATCGATATTCTTAAACAAAGAAAAGAAGATTTACTTAAAGTTTTATTAAAAGAACAAGAAAATGGTAAGTTTGATATTATCTTATATAAAAGTGCTGGAGATGCTAACAGCGTGAAAGAACGATTTAAACATATTCAAGGAATTATTCAAAGTATATTATCATGATCAAAAAATTACATTTAAAAAACTTCAAAGCCTTTGCAGATGAAAATTTTGATTTTAAATCTCTTACCTTAATTTCTGGTTTAAATAGTACAGGTAAATCTTCTATAATTCAATCATTGATTTTATTACGCTATTCTTATATAACAGATTATTTACCTAATAATGGACTAAAACTTGATAATCAAATAGCTTATATAGGTACTGCTGAAGATGCTATATATGAAAATGCAGAAGAAGAGTTGATTAGCTTTAGTATTGTTTGGGAAAATGATCAGCAAACAATCTGGAGTTTTGATTATGATTCTCCTAGTAGTAATGTGCTACCAGTTGCATCAATATTTAATGATTCTATAATTAATGAATTTAATTTATTTAATGATAATTTTCACTATTTAGGTGCTGAAAGAATTACACCAGAGGAATCTTATCCTTTATCTGAAAATGATGTTGTTAAACATAGACAAATAGGTAAAAAAGGAGAATATACAGCACATTTTCTAGCTGAGTTTGGTAATCAAGATATTTCTATTCATGGGTTAAAGCATCCTAGTGTTGAATCTCAAAGTTTAAAAGATCAAGTAGATGCTTGGATGGGAGAAATTAGCCCTAATATTAAAACCCATCTTGAAAAAGTTGCTAATGCAATAACATTAAAATATTCATTTGGAATGAGTAAAAAATACTCTCCTTTTAATGTAGGTTTTGGGGTTACTTATTCTTTACCTATTTTAACAGCCATTCTTTCCTCTAAACCGGGAACAATGATAATTATTGAAAATCCAGAATCTCATCTTCACCCTCAAGGACAATCTCAATTAGGTAAATTATTAGCCTTAGCAGCAAATCATGGGATTCAAGTCCTTATTGAAAGTCACAGTGATCATATTTTAAATGGTATAAGAATTGCTGTTCATGATGGTAAAATTAAGCCAGAAGATGTACAATTACATTTTTTTGAAATACAAAGTCAAATGAATGAAATTAAAATTATTTCCCCTAAATTAGACAAAAAAGGACGTATTAATACAATTCCTAAAAATTTCTTTGATGAATGGAATAAAAGTTCCAGAGCATTATTAGCACCAGTGGGAGATTAAATAATGGATATTCAACTGGTATTTAATGAATTATGTCTTTTAACTTTAGAAAATGACGAATATAAAGCTAGAGAATTAATGTCTAACTTTATTCAAACTTTAACAGAAGCATTAGATCAAGGAATACAACAACAATTACTCAGTCATAATAGTTTTCATAATATTGATCTTGCCTCTAATTATCCTATATCTAAATGGCTTAATGATCCAAATGTTGATCAAGTTGAACAATCTTTTATCTTGAGTATGCAATTTTTTAACTTCAATGACAATGAGTTTGATGATTTTTTTTATCAATCTCAGTCCAATGAAGTCCTATATGCTTGTGAAGATTATAATGAAACCCCTCAAGGATTTATTTATGCTTGTACTTCTACATCAAAAGTATTATCTGTTAGTTTTACAACGCATGAATTATGGAATAATAGTGTTATATCTCTTCTGCAAATTACAAATAATGAAGATGAAGAATTACTAGAAAAAATTATAGAACTTAGACACGCAAGCAATAGAAATCATATTATTGAACATCAAGAATGGATTAAACGTCTTCTTACAGATAATATTAATAGTGGTTTAACTTTATGGAATAACAGAAAAGAAATATTTCCTCATTTAGTATTTTGTAATTCTGTAGAGAAACAATTAGAAAATATTAATAATAGTCATCCTATATTCCAACAAATTATGAAAAAGTTATCTGAACTTGAAGAATATTCTAAAAGATGGATATCAGGTGCTTTTAATAAAGATGATTTTGCTAGTAGAATAACACCAGAGAGTCAATCACGATTAAATAATTTGGAAAAAGAGTTAACTTTTGAATGTCTTGATGGAGAAAAAAGATTATTTAGTTGGCATATTCGGATGACTCCAGGTGCATGGAGACTTCATTTTTATCCTTTAAAACCAACTCAAATTATTATTGGTTATATTGGTATTAAAATTCAGTAACTAACCTGAATAAAAACAATCAGCTAATATCCTATTTCTCCTGCCACCATTTAGCAAAAATATCCAATCGTTTCTCTATACTTACACGAAGTTTGTAGCCTAATTCTTGGACTGCTGCTGTAATATTCAAAGTTTGACTAAAAGCTAATAATCCCAATGTATAACGAGTAAAAATAGATTCTTTGCCCAATAAAATCGTGTTTACTATCAATTCCATTACCGATGCTATTCCATAAGCTATGTGGTAGGCAATTGGTTTCAGTTTGAAAGTATGATATTTGGGAGTGAAGATTTGTATCCAAGTATTATTGATAAACCTGTCACTTGCCACTAAATACAAATATTTTTCCCAGGAGAATTTGTAGCCAATTTATTAAAACGGGTGTAGAGTAGTTGAGACCGTTTATATTATCCTCACCTTTAAAGCATCCATCTATGGATAGAAAAACCCAGCGCCTGTTAATGCTCGTTTTTTCCTGTAGTCTAACTGGTGTAATTCTAGGCGGTACATCCAGTTGGGCAGAAAGTAATCTTTGCTTGCAATCCGAGACAGTGACGAGCAATTGTTTAAAACAAGAACCTATCCAAAAAACTATCCAAGGCATGAGTACCGGTTTGGTAGCAGGAGCAGGTGCGGCGGCTGGTGCAGCCTGGAATATCCGTCACGAAGATTAATTTTTCAGACAACATCCCTATTTTAGATATAAAATTTGAGCAACGCTCAGGCGTTGCTCCTTTCTTGCAAACACTAACCTCTGGGCATTTGTGCCAAATCAAGGTTAAAAAGTATAATTGCGATCGCGCACCCATAAACTAACGGGTACAGCATTACCTTGAGGATCTACTTTGACCCTGACAGTAATTGGTCGGATTTGTCTACCTCTATTTCCTCTAGTTTGTTGAACGCTTTGGAAGATATCGTCACGAATTTGTTGCCGTTGTTGTTCTGGAAGGTAGTATGTTTCCACTCCATAGGTAACAGCATTATCTTGATACACACCTCTCAAAGCTACTTGATTGCTGGGAAGAGATTCAGGCAGATTGCTACTCACTCGTATCGGTCTCCAAGCGCTGGGAACACCACGACCAGAAGAAATTCCTTGCTCTTGCAAAATCACATACAAATTGGTTCCTGATAGCAGTTGTCTGTTTCTTCCCTGACTTCCCCGGAGTAAATCATCCCAACCGGAAAGTCTTCGCAAATTTTCCACACGGGATATATTGTATTCCAGTTCTAGGGAAAAGTCCTGAACAACATTATTCGGGTCTTGAGCCACTGTTTGCAGAATTACATCCCTACCCGTTAGATTCGTATAAATTGCTTGGGTGGGAACTGCGAGAATTATTCCTGTTTGGATTAACAGGGGAACTAATAGCCGCCAAAAAGGTAGACGTTGGTTAGATTTTTGTTCAGTAGCAATTAGGTAATCTCGAAAAGTTAGCTTCTCCGAAAATTCGGCTTCTGGGGATAATGTTCTAAATGATTTATTTCCACTCGATTCAGAGGAATTACTTCTCATGAGCGTAGTCCTAAAATGAAGGGTTATTTTTCACAAATGTGTCCGGTTAAACTACCAGAATTAGGACTGACGCAGAGATCCTCTAAAAAGGGTGAAGCACAGAGATTCTATCACCTAAACATAGGTCAACCATTTGAAATGTTTCAAACCCTTACAAAACTGTAATTACGAATTACGAATTACGAATTACGTTCGCGTAGCGTTTCCGAAGGAAATATTACGAATTACGAATTACGAATTACGAATTAGATCCCACAGGTTGGCGACGTTCAAACCAAAGTCCAGCGCTAATTAATGCCGAACCGCATAAAACAAAGACCAGGGAGCGAAAAAGTATGTCAGTGTCATATTCTAGCACGCGGCTAATAATTTGCAGTGTTAGCAATAACATACCACCCCAAAAGCTGCTTCTGTTGTTTAACTTTAATCCTTCTCGGATTAGCCCTGATGCCAAGAATGCCAAAAGTACATTGAAGATGAAGCTGCCTAATTCATCTATGCGGGTAATAGCTAGATGCCAGAAAGGTGTAATAATGATGAAAGCCAAAAAGGTGCTAACAACAGCAAGAGTGAAAATCACTTCCCGGCGAGGAGAGTTATTTCTCAGACGCAGCAGCGACAACCATTGTAATACTGCTAAACCACTGAGAACCCCTAAATCGATCACAGGAAGGGACATGAACAGATTATTTGTGTTATTTGGCAGAAAAGAATTCAACGTCGGCGCTACCCATTGCCAACGAAAAGACAAGGCATAAAACACAAGTCCGAAAAATATCAACGCTAGGTTACGGGCGAGAGGTTGAAATAGCCTGTAGTTGATGGTCGGGAACAGCAAATCATCATAACTCCAGAATAATGCAGGTGGCAGTGCAAAAGCAAAGGATGCCACCCAAGGAGCCATATTAGAATAATTCAGCAGTGGTAGAGGATTGAGATTCAACTGCAAAGTACCAGCAAAGACTAAGGCTGCTAAGGCAAAAATCCAGCGCGAGCGACAAAAGTATGCTAAGGGTACAAATAGTAACCATGACAACAAAGGCATATGTCGAACTAGCAAACGAACCCAATTTAAATCGCCCGGTGAAAATGACAAATCTCCTCTTCCCATCCAATACCCGATTTGGATGAGGATAATTGCCATAGTTCCCAGGGAACTTAAGGACAGACTGTAAGCCATAGCCAAAACACCAAATCCCCAAGCAAAAAACAGTTCGGCCATGGAACCGTTAATGTTGAAAATTTGTGCCATTAGGACTATGTTTGCACCTAAAATGAAAGCGCTTAAAATTAGTAGTGCTTCTCCCAGGATGCGTTTGCTTTGTTGCTGTTTATTCTTTTCGTTGTTGCCTGATTTAGCTTGATTCCATGTAGAAAAACCAGTGATGCTCGTTGAGAGAAACAAACTCATCATTAGGACAAATTTGACTTCTCGTGACCATGTTTGCCAGTTTGCTGCTACAAAGGTAATTACACCTAAACACAAAAGGATACTACCTATAGAAACCACAATTACCACAAAGCGATCGCGTGCTGCCGCTTCTAGGTTCTTAAATCGATAACGTTCGGCTAAGTCTTCGTACTGCGAAGCGCTAATTAGTCCTTCATCTCGCCACAATTGTGCTTCTCGGCGTAATTTCTGCGGAAAATCATCTAACATTTATGACCATCTCCAGTGCGGTGGGTTAGCTTGGTAATCACTTTTAGAATGGCGGTCATTATACTTTCAGTATGCAGCCAAGACCCTGGATAGCATTGTTCTTCTGTAACAGTTTTACTAATGGAAAAACCATCAAATTTATTACTTAAACTCTCGCGGCGTTTGTTTGAAAACCCTGATAAACAAGAACAATTTATTGATGCGTTAATTAATCCTCAACCTTTTCATCCTGGAATTATTTGGTGTCAAAATAAGCCAGAAACCTTACCTTTTACAGTAGAAGTACCAACAATTTGGCAACCGCAATTCGTAGACCGTTTATTATTGGGAGAAAAGCCCGGTAAATATCCTCTACATCAACAAGGTTATTACTATTGTTTAGATTTTTCTTCAATATTTGCAGCTTCCGTTCTATTAACAATTCCTCAGCCGGTGCGTTTAGTTTTTGATATGTGTGCTTCCCCAGGAGGAAAGAGTGTTTTTGTCTGGAAAGCTTTGCAACCTGACTTACTGATTAGTAATGAAGTTATTGGCAAACGTTTGGGGAGTTTGATTTCTAATTTGAAGCGTTGTCAAATTAGCCCTTGTACTGTGGTTAATCGAGATTCTAGTGTTTTTGCCGAAAAAATCCCATTATCTAGCGATTTAGTCATAGTTGATGCACCTTGTACTGGGCAATCTTTACTCGCTAAAGGTGAAAAAGCACCAGGATGTTTTCATCCCACGGCTATTAATAGAAGTGCCAATCGGCAAAAAAGAATTATCGCTAACTCGGCTCAATTAGTTGCACCACAAGGCTATCTGGCTTATATGACTTGTACTTACTCTGCTGAGGAAAATGAGCAGGTTTGTGAATGGTTTTTGTCAAAATTTCCGCACTTCCAAGCAGTGAGAGTTAGTTATTTAGATAAATATCAGTCCCATTTAAGTAATATTCCTTGTTATCGAATTTTTCCCCAAGATAGGCTGGGAGCGGGTGCGTTTACTGTGCTTTTTCAAAATACTGAAGTGGGTCAGGCGCAGGAGTTAGATTTAGATAATTTATCTGGGGTTTGGATGAATACGCACCACCCAGAGGCGGAGAACACAGATAAATCCCTATCTCAATAGAAATCTGGTGAAAATAAAATATGCTTCCTCTGGAACTCTTGTAGAGAATTTCCATGGAATGTCTCTACATTCTTTTCCACTAGATGTCTAATCTATAGATAAATACAAGCAAAATTATGGTTATACTCAGCTAAATAAGACATATACTAATAGTAAAAATACTGAAGTAAGCTCTGCGATTTAATCTTAAAATATACTTAGACATTTATAGATAATAAATCATGTCAGACGTGCCTACTCAGTGTCAAAATTTAGCAGAGCAAGTTGAGTCTATATTACAACTTTTACAGAAAGAACCATCTTTACGTTCTCAAGATGTTATACCTGTGCGGACTTCTCTGGGTAAAGTGATTTCTCCGAAGTTTGAAATTGTGTTTGCTGGTGCATTTAGTGCTGGTAAGTCGATGCTGATTAATGCGCTGCTAGAACGGGAATTATTATATAGTGCAGAAGGACACGCTACAGGCACAGAATGCAAAATTGAATATGCAGAACCGAATAACGAACAGGTTGTTTTAACGTTTTTAAGTGAAGTGGAGATTCGGGAACAAGCTAGTTTTTTATGTGAAAATTTGAAATTGCAAGCAGTTGTTAACATCAATGAAGCTGAAATAGTTAATTTATTGCATAAATGTTGTGAAACGATTATTCAGAATGAAGGTGGGGAAAGTAGATCGGAACGTGCAAAACAAGCAAAGGCTTTAATATTGCTGCTTGATGGTTATGAGGCAAATCGGCAACATATTCATACAATAAAGAATGCTACATATTCGATGGAGGAATTTAATTTCTCTAATCTCAAGGAAGCGGCTGGATATGCACGGCGTGGTAGTAATAGCGCTGTGTTAAAACGAATTGAATATTATTGCCATCATCCCCTTTTGCAGGATGGTAATGTCATCATTGACACACCAGGAATTGATGCGCCAGTGGAGCAGGATGCACAGTTAACTTACGCCAAAATTCAACATCCCGATACATCGGCTGTAGTGTGTGTGTTAAAACCTGCTTCTTCTGGTGATATGACTAAGGAAGAAACGCAACTTTTAGAAACAATGCGAGACAATGCGGGAATACGCGATCGCATCTTCTACACCTTTAACCGCATTGACGAAACTTGGTATAATACCCAGCTAAGGCAGCGTTTAGATGATTTAATTAGTAGCCAATTTCGTGATGCGAGTAGGGTTTATAAAACCAGTGGATTACTCGGATTTTATGGCAGTCAGATTAAACAGACCAGCATCGAGGATAGATTTGGTTTAGATTCGATTTTTGCGGAGAGTATTAGAAGTCTCAATGGTACAGAAGAAACCCCGCAATTTATTCATGAGTTTAATAAATACTGTATTTCCGGTAAGCTTGCACAAACTCAGTTCAACATTTACTTCAATAATGACGCTCCCAATAAAAATTATGTGCGGATTTTATCTGAGCATGGAACGCCTTTAATTAATCAGCTAATTCAAGATAGTGGTATTGAGGAATTTCGCACAGCTATCACCAGATATTTGGCAGAAGAAAAGCGTCCACAGCTTTTTCAAAATCTGGCTGATGATTTGGAAGAAATTTGTATTAACTTAAAAAAATATTATCAAAGTCAAGTAAGAGATTTAGATAGTCAACCGCGAGAAATTGAGGCGATGAAAGCCCAAGAGTTGCAACGCCTGAATCAGCAGCTACAGCAAGTTGGTAAAGATTTTAGCCAGCACATCACAAAAGAAGTCAACCAATTAATTAATAATTCCTCTGATGCTTTTGAGTCAGATTTTGGGAAACTACAATCACGGATGATTCGGCGTTTAGATGAGTTGCTAGATGGTTTTTCTGTCGCTGATGCTTATCAACGTTCTACACTGAGTCATCCCCGAAATTCAACTGCGCCGTTATTAGCTATTTTAGTTGAAGCATTTTATTATTTAGCGAATCAATTAGAAGATATTTTGATACATTGTTCGCAAGAATTAGTTGCTAATTTGTTTCAGAGATTAATGGAGAAGATTCGCAAATCAGAATACTATCGTCAACTATATCGGTTGTTAGGTAATGATGGCGGGATTGAACAAGAGGTCAAAGCTTTAGAAAAATCAGTATCTTTGGCGTTGGTAAGTGCTGCTAGTATCGAATGCGATCGCTTCGTGAGAGAAAGTCATAGATTTTATGATGAAGGCACTTTTTCCATCTATCAATTTCGCCAAACTTTGCTGCAAACCTCCCAAGGTTATGATGCGGAAAGCATAGTAGAAGCAGAACCAGCAATTAGACAATTGTTGAAGTTAGATTTTGAACCAAAGGTTTCCAAAACAATTCGCCAAACCTTCCGCCAAACCATCAACCAAATCCTCATTAGTCAGTTATTACCAATGGCGGAACAACAAGCAGATGAAATTTTGCAGCAATACCCCCAAGCACGTGCTTACTTAGAGAAAGGTTTGCAAGAAGAAGCTGAGGAAAAAATTCTGAATAATCAACGTTTATTGAGTGTTCTTGAACAAAAAATGGCAGCTTATAATTCCGCAGTTTCGCAGGTTAATAATTGCTTAGAATCCATGCACTTGTATAAGCATTTATTGCCTGTGATTGGCAACGAAAATGTCCAGGATACAAGAAATGCAGAAGTTGTGGAAGACAATGTGACTAAAAACATTTTCGATTCCGGCGATTTCATGGATGGGATAAATTGAATATTGTAAATAATTAAAAGTGGCTGGAGAGGACTTTATTACTCTCCACTTTCTCACCTTCATCCAGATAATTAACCAGGGTAATTCATGAATAAAACACCCCGAATTCCTATACCGCCTTCAGTCAGAAAATATGTATTTGAACGCGACAAATACCAATGTCAAAGCTGCGGAAAAACCCAATTAGAAACTAACCTCACCATTGACCATATCATCCCCCTAGCCCGTGGCGGTCAAAACGATATGAGCAATTTACACACCCTCTGCTTTACTTGTAACCAGAAAAAAACAGATAAACTTGACCCTCGATTCCAGCGACATTTTCAGGGTTAGGCATTTCCCAAAAATCCTATTTACTTTGTACTAGATTGTGTAATAAGGCGTAATACATAGGCTTTGTTATGGTTTAGGTAAAGTTGCACTGAATTTCTTTCTTTGTGTACTTTGCCTCCTAAACCCCTGGGGGCATACGCTGCGTTAATACGGTTCATTCCTCCTATACCTACTTAAGTAGATTTAGATTCGGTGTTTTGGTGGCTAAGATTCAAAGATGATTACCTACACAATGTGTGATTTAATAAAAATAAGTACGTAACTTAGTATAAAAATAGTTAAGGGATCGAGATGGGGCAGTTTTCAGACTGGATAATAGTTGGTGCTTTTACATTTGGTATTGGTATAACTGGTTCTTTCACAGGCCAAGTAAGTGTAGGTTTATTAGGAAGCACTACAGGAGCAATTATAGGAGCTTCTGTTGTCAGTAAATTACAAGACAATAGACAGCGTGATACATCCAATAAATTGATTAGGCTCAGTAACCTGGTAGATAAACAACAAGAATTAACAAAGTTAACTCAACAATTGTCAGTTATCCAACCAAAAGTAGAAGCATTACGACAAGAGGAAGCAGAACTAGCACCAGTCAAAGGAAAATATCAGGAAAAGCGAGCAGAATTACAACAGATTCACCAAAACTTAACTACCCTGAAAGAACAACAACAGGAACTAGAAAATCGGATTATTGTAATTAACCAAAAAAAACCTGATTTATCTGTTCTGGAAAAACTACAAGGACAAATTGAACAATTTAAAATTCAGAAAAGTGGGTTAGAAGGTCAAGTTAATGCACTTAGTTCTCAAGTTGAATCCTTAGAATCCCAAAAAATAAATCTCAATAGTATTGAATCACAGCTAGCTGCTAAAAAAGTTGATTTAGATAGTCTAGCCACACGAGTTGAAGAATTGCAAACTCAATCTCAACAACTAGAACAACGTGCGACTGAATTAGAGTTCTTGCGTATTACTTATGATGGACTTTTTAGCCAAAAAGGAAGTTTTGAAGAAAGAGTTAATCAGCTAAAACCGGAAATAGAGAGATTAGAGTCAGAAAAACAACGTATTTTACAAGCAATTCAAGAAAACCAAAATGATTATCATCAAGTCGAAGAGTTGCGACGAAAATTACATGGCTTAAAAATTGCCATTAGAGATCAAGAGTCAGAATTACGAGAACTTGAAAGAGAAATCCATAACTTACAAGGAATTAAAGCTGCATTAGAAGAAAATAATGCCCGTTTGCAGCAAGAAAAACAGGAGTTTCAAGAAATAATTACCAGATTAAAAGGAGAAATTACCGAAATAGAAAGTAGCGCTAAATTAGCCTTACAATCTCTCAGAGAAAAACTTTGGCATCACTTACCAAAAATCGAATTACAACTAGAAGAAATAGCTTTTATAAATAATTTTATCAACCAAATCACATCTCAAGGATTAACTTTTTCAAAACGGGTTATTAACGCATTTCATACATCTCTAAAAGTACAAGATATTTCCGCTTTAGTTATTTTAGCGGGTATTAGTGGCACAGGTAAAAGTGAACTTCCACAACGATATGCTAATTACATTGGAGCGCAGTTATTAACTCTAGCTGTACAACCTCGGTGGGATTCTCCACAAGACCTACAAGGGTTTTATAACTATGTCGAAAAAAAATTTAAACCCACTGATTTAATGAGAGGATTATATCAATATAATAAAGATTCAGAAATGCAAGATAGAATTGTAATTGTCTTGCTCGATGAAATGAATTTGGCCAGAGTTGAATATTATTTTAGTGAATTTTTATCTAAGTTAGAAAGTCGTCGTAACCATGCGACTTATTTAGAAATTGATGTTGGTAGTTTACGGATAAATGAAAATGAACGTCGATTACAAATTCCCGATGCTTTTTTGTTTGTAGGAACAATGAATGAAGATGAGACTACACAAACTTTATCGGATAAGGTATTAGATAGAGCAAACGTTTTGACTTTTGGGAAACCGCAAAAATTAAAATTACGTCAAGAAAATACAATTAAAAATACTAGCAATCAATCTTCAGAATATTTATCTTACTCTCATTTCCAAAACTGGATTAAAATCCCAGATCCTAATTCCGAAATTGTCAATAAAATTAAATACTTTTTGAATCAAGCTAATGAAGTTATGGAAAAAATGGGTCATCCTTTTGCCCATCGAGTTTATCAAGCGGTTACTCAATATGTGATTAATTATCCAGGGGTAGACAATATTAATTCAGATGCTTTTAAATTTGCCCTTGCAGACCAATTTGGACAAAAACTATTACCAAAACTGAGAGGCGTGATGGTTGATGAAGCACATGAACAATTGGATGAACTTAAGGAAATTATTTCGCAAATTGGAGATATAGCATTAATCGCAGCTTTTGAAAAAGCGCGAGAAGGACGTTATGGACAATTTAGCTGGCAAGGTTTAATTTATCAGGACGAACAAGCATAATGAAAATTTATCCTGGTTTGTTTGCTTATCTAAATAACGCTCCTTCGATATCAGAGCATTCTCAATTACAAGCTAGTCAACGTCCGATCATTGTTCTAGAATCAGATGAGGATTTAATCATCCCAGCTTGGTTAATTCCTATTGCTGATAGAGTTTATGAAATTTGTTTTCCTTACTTGCAACCTACTAATTTACAACATCACAATTTTGAATTGGAGTCTGCATTAAATTTAGATATTTCTGGACAGTCTTATACTTTGCGCGTTAGTGATGAAGTCCTAGATTTAGAAACTATCAAGGAAGAAGCAGAAATAGCAGAATGGGAAAATAAGTTAGGTGAATGTTTAGATAAAACAACATCTGAACTAATGCGGCTATTTATTGGAATGTTTGCGGAAATATTGAAGAATAAAAAAACAGGAAAAGCAGAAATTTTACTAACTGAATTAGCCGAAAAGTTAAATTTAGTAGATATTGAAGATGCAAATTTGCCAATTGTAGTTAGTTTAGATAAAAGATACAAACTACGTCGCAAGTTAAAGGAAATAAGTAATAAATTACGCCATCAACTCAGAAGACAAGCAGAATTGATGCCTGTAGGTAGAATTCAAGAAATGGATAGTTATTGTCTCCGTGATTATGTCCGCAGACCTGGTGTAACTCCTATAGAAAAATCAGGTTCAAAGCAGCAGTTAATGGGTATTCAACGTTATCAAGATTTTAACACTGCTGAGAATAAATTCGTAGTTTATTTTAGTCAAATTTTACATTTAAACTGTTTTCAATATGAGAAAAATGGAGCTAGTCAATTCCAAAAAGAAATTGAAAAAATCAGGTTAACAATTGATTTATTTCAACAACAGCCGATAGTTAAAAATATTCAAGATAGAACCTATCAATTTAAAAAACCGAATTATGTTTTACAACAAAATCCTATATATAGAAGTTTTTACCAAGCTTATTTAGAATATCTGCACAAAAAGTATGAAAAACAGAAATTATGGATGTTCAGAAATGCCCTATTATCTGATAGCGTTTATATTTATTTAACAGCAGCATTATTAAAATTTCAGGCAATAAATATAAATGCTAATTTAGCTATTATTGGTAATTTTACTCCCGATAAGGGACGTTATATTCAAAGGCAACAAAATATTACAGTTAATGCATTTCTCCAAAAACAGGTTTATGTATTTAGTTTGAAAAGACCACCTACAAACATGATTTTTGATTGGATAATAACTTTAGAAATTCACCAATTAGATTCGATGGAGTTAGAAACTAAAAAATTAGTGTTTCCTATTTGGGTGTTTTGGTATCGTCCCAATGATTATGCAATTATTCAGATACAAAAATATTTGCAAAATTTAAAAAAGCATTATCTTTTTGGACAAGGAATTGTATTTTATTTACAAAACCAAAATCAATCAATTATATCAGAAGACTTACCTTTAGTGAAATTACCCGAAAATTTCACTGAACAAGGGTTTGCTCAAACTGTGGGAATGCTCACAAGTTTAATTAAAAAATCTGTAGAGTTATCAGTATAAGTATGAATAAACAAGAATTTTGGAGAGAATTGCAAAAATTCATCTATCAATCTGGTGAAATTTCAGAAGTTATTCAAGCACAATGGGAGAAATCAGTTGAGATTTATAATTCTCCATCATTACCCACACAATTAATTATTGAAACAGTTTGCAATGGTGCAGTTTATTTGAATGAGCATTCGCATTTAAACTTCCCTGCAATTACTCCTCATATTCCCCTGAGTGGAAATCAACAAATAGCATTAGAAATGGCACTTTCAAATAGTTCTATTTCTTTAATTTCTGGAGCAGCTGCTACAGGGAAAACTCGCATTGCACATAATTTGATTCATGCAGCTATCAACCATTCTCATCGAGTTCTAATTTTAACTCATCACCCTGTATCTTTAACAGCTTATCGCAACCTAGTAACATATCCGTTCTTACTATCCCAAGACCAAGAATATCATCAATGGATGATTAATCAATTGCGTTCTCAAAATTTAGCACAACCGCAGATGGATTATTTACCATTACATCTGCTACCAGATGCAGAATTAGCAAAACTGCGAACACGAGCCAAATTAGAAAAATGGTTGCCAATTATTGAAAATAACTCATATCCAGAATTAACAGAACTCTTAACATCAGAATTTACTCACTTATCACAACCACGCATTCAACTATTAGCTTACAGGCTCAAAAAATTAGCCCCATTATTACAACAACAATTAAAATTGAATCAAATTTATAATAATCTGTCAGCACAAGGAATTCAAGAACTTGCTAATCAACTTATGGAAAATTCACAAGTCCCAGTTTTGGGTACTGTTGCCGAATTTATGCGACCAGAAAATCAATCATTATGGCAAACAAATTTTGATTTAATCATTGTAGAAGAAGCACAGCATCTAAACTGGATAGAATTAATACTGTTATCTGGATTATGTCATAAAATGGTTTTGTTTGGGGAATCAACACCCATAAATTATCATTTATCTCGAAACATAAACTCATTTTTTATCCGATTTCATCAATGTTTCTCATGGTTAAAACAGCATTTACTTCCAGCTTATGTTTATCAACTTAAAGAACATTTTAGACTACATAGAGAAATAGCCGAACTTGTTTACCCATGTATTTGTAACGATTGGATACAAACTCAATACTGGAATATTGACGATCCTCTTCCTGAAATTACACAAAGATTAGTTTGGCAAGATGTAGCTCACGAAAATGCAGGAAAGCAAATTGTTAACTTTATTCAAAGTTTGAATCCAGAAATTATTTCTCAAATCGGAATTATTACATTTTCTATAGAAGAGCGGGATTATCTTAGAAAGAATTTATCTAAAGATAATGTCAAGAATAGTAAAATATTCGTTGGTGCAGTAGCAGAATGGTATGGAAATGAAAGACAGATTGTTATTCTTAATTGCTCAGGTAATCCTCAAACTATTCTTTCAGAAGATATCAATATAGCACTAACAAGAGGAAGAGATTATTTATTTTTATTTGGTGATTATGATTTATGGAAACAACATAATTCTCCAATCAAATCATTATTATATCAAACAGGATTATATCAGGAACGTTTAATTAAATTAGCATGAAATTGCAAATTCAACTATCTGGAACATTTCACCGTTTACTATTGAGTGGTACGAACACAACACCTACCTCTTTAGATGATTTGATGCGAGAAGTGCAAGCAGTAGCTACTCAAAACCGCAGACGAACACCCCAATTATTACGTCAATCTTTTGGCTTAGACTTTATCCCGGAAACAGTATTAATTAATTTATGCAAACAAGTACAGATTAATGTTAATCAAAGTGAACTTTATCAAATACCAGCATTGAAATTATTACAACCAATTAAATCTCAATTAAATCACCAGATTGCTAACACCTATGATTATGAATTCACTTCTCGAGAAGGTAATTTAAAACTAACACCAGATGATCCACAAATACCAATTTTTACTAAAAATATTTCTGAAGAATCAGGGATTTATAGTATTACTATAGAACAACCTAATTATCCAGGCTTAGATAATAAGTTTACGCAAAAAATATGGAAGTATAGCAAAGATTATTGGCATGATTTACCCAAGGTTGAAAAAATAAAATATGTTTTGTCATCTCGTGACATAAATAAATTTTGTATTAATTATCAACAAGTTAAGATTTGGATTTCCATACAAGAATTATCTTTAGACTTAAGAACAGCAATTACATTTTTAAGATTAAATCAAGAAAGTCAGATATCAAGCTTGTCAACATCAGTTAGATTGTTAGTTGAGGAATATCAATCAAAATATAAATATCAACCAATCAATATACCTGATAAACTACAACCTAATGCTTTTTTAAATCCTAAAAACGGGTTTTTAATTCGTAGTGCTAAAAATCGGAGCATTATCCAGAAAATCATTAAAGATGCCCAGCAATTTTTGCTGATTTCTAGCTATATTATTGAGGATGAAGAATTAACAGAATTAATTTTTGAAAAATCATCACAACTTCCTCAAGGAGTTTGGATATTAACGGACTTAAGAAACGAAATCCTAGATCGCATTGATGAACAAATATCAGGTAATATATCTTTACCGGAACAATACCAAATAACAGATGAACGCAAAAAAACTTGTTTAAAAATGCTCTTAAATGCGAATATTCCGATTCGTAGCGGTGCTTTTCATTTAAAAACTTATATCTCTGAACAATATGCTTATTTAGGTTCTTGTAATCTCACTCGTGGAAGTTTAGATTTTAATAAAGAAGCAGGGATAATTGTTAGTAATAATTTATTGCATCAACCGTTAATTGATTTATTCCATCAATTTTGGCAAAAACGCAGTAGATATGAGGTAATACCTGATCATAATATTAATGGCTTTCGTTGGCGTTCTTTGCTATATTCTAATCAAGAGCAATATGCAAAATATCCAAGTTTTTTGACTCCATCACAATATCAAAGAGATTTAATTAAGAATTTGATGGTTTTTAGGGGACAAGTAAAAATTTATAGTCGCAGTTTCCAACCATCAGCAGAAATAGCAACTTATCTGCGTTTGTTAGATTCAAATATTTTTATTGATTCAAGAATGTCAGTTAAGAATCAAAATTTTAATATTCATAGAATTAATAATCTTCACGCTAAAGTAACTATTTTAGGCAACCAAGTAGCGTATATTGGGGGAATTAATTTCAATTTTAGGGATTTAAATTTCCATGATTTAATGTATAAAACTAACGATAAAAGAGAAATTTCTCAAATAATTAGTCAACTACCATCATTACATTCATAATTTATGACTATATTATTCAATTTGGAATCCTACATTGACGCGTGTCAATATGCTCTTATATTTAAAGATTCATTTGACCAATTAATTCCTGAATCTAGAGAAGCATACAAGTTTTTATTAGATAAATATGCGGAACATCGTTATTTAGCAGCACCAATTATTAATAATAATCGTCCATCACAGTTAATTATTAATCCCACACAATTAAATTATCTTTCGGTAGGAACTAAACTAACTCAGGGAGAAAAACAACGTTTATTTATTATAAGTGATACATTAGACTTAATGACACTGAGTACAAGTAATATTTTGGGGCGTAAAGATAGTTATTTATACAGTAGTGCTTACCATTACTGGAATCATTATACAGAAATTAATCAATATCAAATTACAAAACCATTAATATTTGTCGATTTAGATAGTTTTGGTATTTCTAATTTAATTCCTATCAGTTTTACAAAAGCAGAAAATAGTTCTTACCAAATTCCCATTCTTGATACTAGAAACAGACTAAACCTCGATCAGAGTTATGATTGTATAGAACAATATGCAATTATTTGTGATGAAATATCTCAGGTTTTATTGCATAATTTTCCTGCATTTCTCAACAATGCAGAAACAGTTAATCATTTATCTGATTATTTAAAAAAGAATAACTTTTTGCACCTTATCCATTCATACATAAAACAAGAAGTTATAAACTTAATTATTGAAATTAAACACAATAACCAAATTTTTTATAAAGAAGTTATTTTATCAATATCAGACATTGCTAATATTCTTGTTCAGAAACTAAATTTTAAGTACCTAAATGAACTAGCTAATACATATTCTCAATATCAGTTTGTATTAGTTAGTAAATATAATATGTTTGAGCAAATTAATCCACAATTATCTAATTTTATTTGTCTTAAACCTAGTTATCAAGAGTTTGAGGGAATATGGACAGAGAAGAATAATTTAAATTTTCCTCTATTTGCTATTTACTTAGATGAAATTGAATTTGCTGTTGCTATTGATAATCAGCAAGAATGGATTAAATTATCTCATGAAAGAGATGCTATTTCTTATGAGGGTAAACTTACTATTTTAATAGGAAGTATTCCTAACAAAAATCAAGATTTTGTTTGTATTCCCAAAGGTAGAACTAATGCTACTTTACCTATTAAACTTAATGGTAATGATTACTGTATCAATCATGTACCACAAGATTACAGAATCGAAATTGAGAACTATCAAGAAAAACAAGAATTAGAGGAAATTCTGGTTCAAATTCAGTTTCATTTACAACCTGGTTCTTTTCCAGAACTCAAGGTTAGAGATTTAGAAGATAAATATAAAATTCATACTGAATTTATAGATAGACAAAATATATCTGATAGTTATAGTTATATTCCACCTGCAAAAATTACTGAAAATCGTCAGCAAAAATCATTATTTCAAATTCAACGGTTACAAAAAAGTATTAGTTTTCAAGACTTTAGAAAACATTTAAATAAAATCACCAGTATATTAGATAGAATTAATAGTAACCCAGAGACACATAATAGCTATAATTCACTCATTAAAAGTATTAAAAATGCTCACCAAGACCTCAATCAAAAACCTGATTTATTACAGTTTATAGATATTTCATCAAAGGAGCAAGTTGTTAATGAACTGATAACTGAATTAAAGAATGCTAATATTCCCACAATAGTTGATATTATATATAATACACTAATTTACAATCAACCATTAAATAACCAAAAAAAAGATTTTTTAGCAAATGCAATTATTCTAACTGGTAAATTATATCAATTTTCAAAAAATCTATTATCAGATAGACTATTTGGTCAAGTACAATTTGATAAAGCTAGTAGAATTAAGTCTGGTAATTTTGAAAATGAATATCTACAATGTCTAGCTAGAATAGCTGTAAGTGAAAAATCACAAGATTTGTATTTCAGTTTATTTGAATCTCAATATAGTTTAGAAAAAAGTCAATACCTATGGGGATATGGAAGGATTTTACTTTGGCACTATAATTTTAATTCATCAGATTCATTTCTAAATTATCAAGAACATTTTACGAAAATCCTGTATTATTTGTTGACTAAACATTATAAAAAATTCTCTGTTGGATATAAACAAAATGCTTTTTTATCTTTGATTTATCTCCTGACTTTTCGCGCTCATGACTCCAGCTTTTGTCAACCAGGCTCAGAAGAATTTTTGTTGGCAAATAAAGTTATTAAGTGTTTCCAAGAGGATAGAATTATTTTAAACACCGTCAGTAGAGAAAATTCGTTAAATCAATATTTCCAAGAAATGATTGAAGGCAGTTCAACCGTGGATGGAATAGCAAACCTTCTACAGGGTTGAATAACTTATTATGTCAATACGAGACAAACCCGCACTTCGACAAGCTCAGTGACCACCTGTGCGGGTTAAAAACTTTAATTTTTAATTAGTCTAGGAAGAGTTTAATATTATTCCTCTGTGGTTTCGGGAGTGAGAATTTTCGCACCTTCAAAAAAAAGAGACATCCAAGGTAAAGCGGCGAGAATTCCCGCTAAAACTACTAGAAATACAGAAAGTGCAAAAATTTGGTCACGAGGAATTTCCAGGACACCACGTAAAATTACTTCTCGCAATGCCGAAACAATAGTAATTTCTACTGCTGCACCTACAGATATATGCTGTTGTTGTAGGTAATCAAGTAACAGCCGAAATAACTCAACTAAAATCAAAATAAACAAAATATCAGAAGTTACCTCTCGTAAATCCAAGGGATGTAAAAAAGAGGAAAACATATCTGCTAATCGAATCAGCATCACACCAAATAATCCCAAGCAGAGGGAAATAACAATGATGTCTTGAAAAATTTCTAAATTGCTGACAATTCTCTCTCGCTTAAACCAACCTTGTACTTCTGCAATCACCCGCTTCGGCATAGTAACTCCAGATATTTTAATTTAATCTACCCTTATAATAGGCAATTCAAAATTTTAAAACTTATTATTGGTCACCTTTTCAAATAAAAGTGTGGAAAATCATATATATCTAAATCCGAGTACAAAACCAAATCCAGTTAATTAAAAATTCTCCTCTCCCTTCTTAAACCTCCGCGAACCTACCCTGCGGGAACGCCTAACGGCGAATGCGTGAACCTTCGCGAACTTTGCGTTAAAAAAAAAGGTGCGTTGCGCTACGCGACAACACACCCTACCAACTTCATACTCAGTTAACCAAACTTACTCAAAACCTTACTAACATCAACTGCTAACTTTTTCCCCAACTTCAGCAATTGACGACATTGATTATTCTCCTCTTTATTGCTAAAACTTGTGAGACACAATGGCACAATTTGACTTTGTAGACAGCTAAAGTATAACTCTTGCGATTTATGCAAAGAAATACCAATATTTAGTTCATAGCTGACATCAATCAACCGTTCTAAACATTGAATTTCCGTCGCAAAACTACCATTGGCATCGTGTAACAATTGCCAAAGTAAGCGCATGATCAATTGTTCTAATATCTGCTTGCCTTCGGGAATATTTAGCCGACAATGCAGTTGTTTGGACTCAGTAGCGATCGCCTCTAATTCGACAACATGATTTAAGCTCAATCCCGATTCCGTAATATCTTGCTCAAGCGATCGCAATGTCATCATACAGCGCGATCCCAAGGCAATCTCGGCGGCTACCTGCAACTCTTGGGGAACCTCTAGTTCATCCCGGTGAAAGGCCATTAATACACCGTAATTATCACGGTATGCTTGGGTATAAAGTTGGTCTAGCCGTGTCAGCGTTTCTTGACTTAGTAGCCGCATAATCCGGTGACGTTCTTCCGCAAACAGATTTTGTAAACTGAATGTCTCTTCCTTAAATAGCTGTGTCATCACTAAGATAGTATGGGCTGCACTAGCCTGTACCAAAGAAGTAAACAGCTTTTCTTTCAATTGGCTGTAATTACGTCGTCCGGTAAATAATTGAGTGCAGCAGTGGAAATCCCAACCGCCTAAATGCAACACGGCAAATACCAAACTCTCACTTTCCCAAGTAATATCTGATACTAACTGTAAATGTCCTACCGCCAGAGTCAATGATCCCATGCGTTGCAGTTGGTAATCTATCTCATTGACTGTGTAGCAATAAACCCGCTTTTGGTCAGGATGAGGATATTTAGCTTTTCCAGGATGAGGATTGGGCTTCTCTGTGGATTTATGATTGCCAAACAACGAAGTAATGGCATAGTGAGCAGCTACTTGCTTCACACTAACTTGGGCAGTTTGCACCAGTTGACGATAAACTTCTCCACCATGTTTAAAAACATCCACATTACTGGGGGCTAATCCCAAGCGTTTGAGGAAACTTTTTTCCAACTGCACACCAGCCACATCTCCAGCTAATTCCAAAGCACGGGAAGCATAGCGGAGAATTTGCGTACCTTCTGGACGAGAAATTTCTTCAAAAAACCAACCGCAACTGGTGAACATCAGCAAAGCGTGACGCTGCATTTCTAACAGCCGCAAAGCATCTACTTGTTCGGCTGCGGTGAGTTTGTGGGTTTGATGGCGAGACAGGAAGGAGTTAACATTAGCAGGAGAGCGATCGCCCATCACTTGAATATATTCATCTCGTGCTAGCCAGGGATCATTAAATAACTGCCCAGCATTTTCCTCATACACCAAAATCAGTTGATCCCGCAGCCAATTTAACGCATCCCGCAAAGGTCGCCGCCATTTTTGATGCCAGACACCACCTTCACCACCACAACCACAATCATCCTGCCATCTATCGACACCGTGGGCGCAACTCCAAGCTGTGGCGGGTTTGATTTCCGCTTCCCAAGTGGGAGTATTCAGGCTGAGATAGTGAGCAAAATTTGTCACCGTCCAACCGTGTTTAGGAAACTCGCTGATAAAAGCGTAGGCTAAAGTCTTCTCTGTCCCTTTCTTATGGTGTCCGAAGGTTTCCCCATCTGTAGCTACAGAAATTAACTGTGCTGGCCGGTGATCCCCACGTACCGCCGAACCGACACGTCCGGCAAAATGACTGGAATTATAGACGACATCACTAAAACCCATATCCCTGGAAATGGGACCATCGTAGAAGAAGATATCAATATAAGGGCGGGTATCAGTGCCGCTACTTTCTTTGAGATAACAGCGATAAGGACGGGTGGGATCAATTTGACTACCGCCAACTTCTTGCCATTCTGGATGATGATCATGTTCAGTTGGTAGGGGACGGCAACGCTGCGCCTGAGATGGTGCGAGGATAATGAAGCGAATACCTTCGGCGACCAAAGCTTCTAAAGTGGCATAGTCCACACCTGTTTCCGCTAACCACATTCCTTCGGGATCACGCCCAAAACGAGAGCGAAAATCTGCTTTCCCCCAGCGAATTTGGGTGTATTTATCCCGTTCATTGGCCAGAGGCATAATAATGTGATTGTATACCTGCGCGATCGCATTACCATGACCATACAAGCGCTGACAGCTCTTGATGTCTGCCTCCAAAATTCGCTGATACACTTCAAAATCGTAGCGTTCTAGCCACGACATCAGCGTTGGCCCCATATTAAAGCTGAAATATTCGTAATTATTCACAATCTCTACAACTTCACCCTGGTCATTGCAGACCCTGGCAAAAGCGTTCGGGCGATAGCATTCCCAGTGAATGCGTTCATTCCAATCATGGAAAGGTGCGGCACTAGGTTGACGTTCAATCGCATCTAAATAAGGATTTTCCCGTGGTGGCTGATAAAAATGACCATGCACCGTCACATAAACACCAGTCGCCTGTTTTAGGGGATCAGTTTGGTGAGTATCGTTGGGAGTAAAATGTGATGTCAAGGTTGCGCCAGGGCTAACTGGCATTTCAGCAGCAGAAGTCATGTATATTTATCCAAATAAAAAACTTACGTTTGCGCCGAAAACTTGGATTTAAACCTTTCTACACAGGTTTGAATACAAAATCCGGTATAAAGCAAAACTTTGGTTCGAGGATACAGTTAAATTTTCCCAAAAACTGTTTGACTAGAGCCGGAAATCTGCGTTATCGCACAGCCATTAGAGGTTTTGATGAGTAGCTTCAGTCAAATATATCAGGGTATTTTTATCTGTTGAACCCGATATTTCCCGGAAAAGTTGAGCGATAATTGATATTTTTGCTACAAAAGTTTGCTAAAACTCCATCAATTGCCATTTTATTTGACATATCTAGTGCCAGTCTAGAGACAGTACAGTCTTTCAAAAAACCGCAGACACTTCAGAGTATCCTAGTATCTGGTTGCAAAATATTATGAATCATCCAAAACATCTGTCATCTGTGCATAATACTCTCGCCTTAAGGTAACAAACGCCAGTGAAAAACATACTGCTTCTGGTTTTATTACTGTTTATTCCAGTTTCTGTCACCGCCCACATTTTAGAGTGGGGAGACTTGATAGTTTTCATTACAGCTGGTTTAGCAATTCTGCCCTTAGCAGCCTGGATGGGTACAGCTACAGAAGAAATAGCTGTGGTAGTTGGCCCTTCATTGGGAGGATTACTCAACGCCACTTTTGGCAATGCCACAGAATTAATTATAGCTTTAGTTGCCCTGAATGCCGGCTTGGTGGATGTAGTCAAAGCCAGTATTACAGGTTCGATTATCAGCAACTTACTCCTGGTAATGGGTTTTTCCATGCTTTTGGGTGGACTGCGTTACAAGGAACAGAAATTTCAATCGGTTGTAGCGCGGATGAATGCTTCGGCGATGAATTTGGCAGTAATTGCCATTTTGTTACCCACAGCAATGAACTACACTTCCGTCGGAATTAGCGAAAAAGTTTTGCAAAATCTTTCTCTTGCAGTTGCTGTTGTGTTAATTCTGGTTTACGGACTGACGCTACTATTTTCGATGAAAACCCACGCTTATTTATATGATGTGGGTGTTGCAGAGATCGAAGAGGAAGAAACACCTCATACTCAACCCAATATATGGCTATGGAGTAGTGTGCTGCTAGTATGTACTCTGTTTGTGGCACTGGAATCAGAATTGTTGGTGGGTTCTTTGGAGGTAGCCACAGCTCAACTAGGTTTGACATCACTGTTTACAGGGGTGATTTTGGTTCCCATCGTTGGTAATGCGGCTGAACACGCCACCGCAGTAACTGTGGCTATGAAGAATAAGATGGATCTTTCTATATCGGTCGCTGTGGGATCAAGTATGCAGATTGCCCTATTTGTTGCGCCTGTTTTAGTCATAGCTGGGTGGGTACTTGATAAACCGATGGATTTGGATTTTAACCCCTTTGAATTAGTGGCTGTGGCTGTATCGGTTTTAATTGCCAATAGTATTAGTTCTGATGGTGAATCCAATTGGTTAGAAGGGGTTTTACTATTAGCTGCTTATACAGTTTTAGGCTTCGCTTTCTATTTCCATCCAGTCATTGATGGCATTGGTTAGTATATAATCTTACCCTGGTTTTCCTGTATAAAACCTGTTCCTCTCTTGGTAAGGCTACGGTGTACACACAAGTCCAAAAACCTTTCGTTTAGGATGGTGCGTTGCGCTACGCGACAACACACCCTACTGGACTGACTGTTCACTTAGCATTTTTGATGTCTGGGATAGGAATGAGGTGGTTATTTTTAGCACTTAACAGGAATTGAAAAATTTATTTTTTTTACAGAAATAACTGGTTTGAGGTTAAAACTTTTACCCACTATCATCAGCTATATCATCCCTAAAATGTAAATTAGCGGGGAATTTATAAGTGTTATTACCAACTAAAGTATTTAATAGATATATTTATATACAGCGCTTAATTACTGAGGCAGTTGATGAGACTTTGGGAGGAAGACAGCAAATACTAGGTTACTGTACATTTAACTAACTTAAATTTAAATATAGCAGTTCTTACCTGAGTGAGTGAGAATTAATTAACCACAGATAAACACAGATGAACACAGATAATTATGAATATAAAATTTCAGGAAAAGCTATACTGACCAATTTTATACTGATTATATCTATATAGATTCATCAGGGTAAAACAATTGTCACTCAGGATGTAGCTTGGATGACTGCAATATAAAATTGTTTCTAAATAACAGTTGCTAAAAAATTATCAGATAATTTTGGAAAATTTTTCTGTATAAACTATTCCAGACTCACAGCACGTTTGTTTGTCAAGTTAGAGATCAGGTTGTTAGTAAAATGAATGACAATGAGCGAAATCGGCCTGCTGATCTCGGGGATATTAATCGCAAAACGATTATCTTTAACCAATCAATTACCGAAGCAGCAACCATTGGAGATGGAAAATAACTCGGATAATTTAACACAGAGTAACTTGACTCAATTAGTTCCCAATGCTGAAGTCACACCACCTGAATTCATCGAAACAGATGAAATTTCTCCCACGACTTCATCTGCATCCCAACTAGCTAAAGATAAACTTTTGGAGAAAATCACAAAAAGGCATCTTTCTCCAGGTTCGTTAACTCTGGCGAAGAACTACGATGCTCCAGATGCAGATAATAATAGTATCAAAATAGCAGCGCGATCGCCAGTATTTACCGGCCCATCTCTGCCAATTCTGCGTTTTGGTAATTCCGGTACTTCTGTGAGAATTTTACAACGGTTATTAGTTGCTAACGGCTATGCTATTCGAGTTGATGGGGCTTTTGGTCCACTGACTGAAACAGCTGTTAAAGCTTTTCAGAACCAGCGTAGTGTCGGGGTTGATGGCATAGTGGGGCCAGTCACTTGGCAACAATTATCAATATAGTCAGTTGTCAGCGTTGAAATTAACAACTAACAACTGACTAATTATCTTTCTAACGATGCTGATGCTGTTCTAATAATTCTTTGGCTTTGGGTTTGTAAATTAGATAGAACAAAGCTTCAAGGTAGCGCAACAAGTCTTCGCGATTTTCCTTGGATGTAAAGTTCCAAAAACCATAAATCCGTGCTAAAGATAACAGCTTAGTGGTATGGATTTTCCAAGTATATGTAGTTAATACTCGCTTAATTCCTTCTTCAGAAACGGCATCCCAATAGTGGGGACTTTGATCACACTTGGTAACAAATTCTAAGATTTTGGCGGCTGTTTCTTCTAAATTTGTGGGGTTAATGTAAAAGCCATTTATCTTATCTTGAATAATTTCTAATGGCCCACCAAATTGGGTAGCAAAGGTTGGGATTCCGGAAACCATAGATTCCAAGATTGTTAAACCAAAGGCTTCAAATAAAGCTGGTTGGACAAAGATACCTTTACGGTCGGCTATGACTCGGTAAATTTCACCAGAATCAGATTTGCTTAAGCGTACACCCAACCAACGCACCTTTCCATAGAGATTGTACTCTTCAATAATTTGATAGAGTTTGATAATTTCGTCGCGTTCTTCGTTGTCGCCTGATTCTTCTACACGCAACTTACCCGCTACTAAAATTAAGTTGCAATGCTCCTGCAATTCTGGACTCTTACCATAGCATTCTGCTAAACCTGTGAGATTCTTAATTCGGTCAAGACGCGCTACTGAAAAGAGAGGACGCTTGTGAGGATCATCCAGCTTACCAAAGATTTGGTTGGGATCTTCCAAGGTAAAGAGTATATCAGCAATGCGATCGCTATCAGCTTCGACTCGTTCTTCCTTCCGTGTGTAAGGGAAATAGTAACTTTCGTTAACTCCAGGAGGTACAACGTTGAATTTAGGACTGAATAATTCAATCCCGTTCACTACGTGGTACAACTCCGGCATGGTAAAGCATTTGTACGACTCGTACTGTCCCACACTATCGGATGTGCCGACAATTTCTTGGTAGGTACTGCTAACCACGAAGTTTGCCGCATTCATCGCAATTAAATCGGCGGTGAATTGCAAGGAGAAATGATATTTATCCTCTAATTCTTCCCAGTACAGGTTACTAAATAGGTATTTGGATTTTTCTAAAGCGTGGGCGATATTGCACTGAGTCACTTTCATCCGTCGTGCTAATAAAAACGCTACCAAGTTACCATCAGAGTAATTACCCACAATTAAGTCGGGTCTACCTTGGAATTCGGCGAGGAGTTCTTTTTCGGAATCAATGGCAAAAGTTTCCAGATAAGGCCAAAATTCAAACCTAGAAATCCAGTTTTGCGTCATATTGGGATTGAATTCCCGCAGAGGTACGCGCAAAATCCAAGCGTTTTCTGTACCGTGAACTTTTTCTAGCCGTTGATTACACAGTGTCCCGTCACTATTGGGAATCAAACGAGTGAGAATAATTACTTTTGGCTCGACGTTTAGCCCCTCTAAACCTGCTAAATAGGCATCTTCTTGGAGTTGCTTTTCCAGATTCTTAGCTTGGTCGAGAACATAAACCACTTGTCCGCCAGTATCAGGACGACCCAAAACGCCTTCTTGACCAAACCAACCGTGCGCCGATACCAGGACGATTCTAAAAATCATCGGGATGCGAGAGATAAAGGCTTCGATGGTTTGGGGGTCGGGAGAATCAATCAATTCATCTAAAATATCAAGGGTGTCACGTACCCGTAGGGCTGTGTTACCCCAACCCGGCTCAAATCCCATCATTTGCAATTCAAAGCGGAATTGTTCGTAGGGTTCGTCTTTGGGGCGATCGCGGACAAAGGTGATCGCTTTTTTAATTTGGGTGGAAAGTTGCTGCTGAGTTTTGATGCGATCGTTAATCAGCAGCTGTACACCGTTGTATTGGTGGAGACGCAAGAAATTTAATAAGCTGTCCAGCAATTGTTTCGAGTCTTGAAAGATTTTGCTGGATAGATAGCGGTTGAGGAATTGCACCCCCTTACCAATGTTTTTCGGGTCGCGGATGATTGGGGTGTAGTCATAAAAGGGGCCGAAATCTAGTTCCAGCAAATCACCTTCTTGGGGATTATATTTATCCACGAAGCGATCGCGTAGATCCAGCAGTTCCTGTACTGACATTGGCTCAACATTCAAATCCTCTGTTAGCCGATAAACTTCTTGTCCAGCAATTTGAGGACGAATGATAAAACAAAAGCTTGAATCCTCTTGAATAATTTCCTGAGTATAATAAATCAGTTTGCCTAAGCGAGAAGAAGCGGCAGAAGTTTCTGACTTCTCGGACTTGGAGCAATAATCAAGAAACACATTCAGGATGTCGTTACGCAGCAAGTAATTTTTTTCTTCTTGGCGTAACTGACTCACGAAGGAACGCAAATCGCTTTTTTCTTCGCTATCCAGGATTGCTTGGATCAGTTCAGACATGGTAACCCCTAACATTGATTTTATATTCTTGACTGGCAGGACAGAGCTATAGCAACCACCTTGACGGTTAAGACATGACAAAATTCTAAAATCCAGTCACAGCAAGCATTTCAATTTTGATTTTTGACTTTTGACTTTTGACTTTTGCTATAACATCTCCCCCTCTAGCCTGATCACATATAAACATAAATAAACACAGACGAATTCTCTATCTGTGTTCCTTAGCTCACCCATGAGTAGGCATCTTCATTCGTGTTTCTCTTTAGTCAGAATATATGCTACTCAGTATTTTTGCACTCTAACTCAGGACGGACAATTTTTCATCCCGCCTCTGTATGTCATGATTCTCACACAAAGTTAGATAGATATTTGAAATTCTCGAAAAAATAATTTCTTGAATATAAAGAATATAGATACGTGACATATCAAGTATCTACAAGGGTTCACCGAAGACACATATTCAAATTCGGTCTATTTCTAAATAGTTTGTCTCACCATTGAGAGAAAAAAGTCTCTCTAAATGCAGAGTACATATCAGTATTAAGTTAAAATAGGGCGAACGATGGGAATTGAACCCACGAATGGTGGTACCACAAACCACTGCCTTAACCACTTGGCTACGCTCGCCATTCGATATTCCTGATTATAGCACCATGATTAGCAAATAATCAAGAATTTTTTTTTCAAGGAACGGATTTTGTGAATTTAGAGTCTTTGGACTCCAATAACTATAGAGAATCAAAGTTAGAACAAATGAAAGCACTTACCATTATTGCATGTTCGGGAGCAGTAGGACTAGCAGCCTTGGGGGTGGCAATGGCAACAACAAATCCTTCTCAACCTGAATACGAAGAGTATGCAGCACAACGGCTTACAGAATATCTCAAAAAGGACGTTTGCCAAAAAACCACAAATTTTCTCGAAAATTTAATCAAGTCTCAATGCGAAACCCTGGTAGATCAAGCCACTCCCCAAATGCAAGAAATTCTGGGACGAAGTACGGAACAGCAGAATTTCGTGATCTTTAGTATTTACAGGACGGATTTAAAACTGAGTTCCTTGATACCTATTTATAAATTTGAAACGGTGGGAGCATTTAATAACTTTTATACTTACACTGCCGAAAAACAATAAGCCGAAAATTGGGAATACTGATCAGTAAGCCCAGTTAATGCTGAACTTGAAATGAAACTCTGTCCCCATGATGGCTGTCTGTATTCGCAAAACCCCGACACGGCTCTAGTTTGTACCAAATGTGGTGGACAACTCTTACTCCAAGACCGTTATCACTTACTGGAGTGTATTGGACAGGGTGGATTTGGCAAAACTTATTTGGCTGTGGATGAACACCTTCCCTCCAAACTCAGGTGTGTCGTCAAACAACTTTATTTTCAAGAATCAGATAGGGAAAGCCTTCACAAAGCAGTAGAATTATTTCGCCAGGAAGCAGTGAGTCTGAATGAATTGCAGCATCCCCAAATACCTAAATTATTAGGGTACTTTGAACAGGATGATCAGTTGTATTTGGTGCAGGAATTGATTTTAGGGCAAACCCTAGCACAAGAGTTGCAAGCACAAGGAGTTAAAAGCGAATTCCAAATTGGGGAATTACTCCAAAATTTGTTACCAGTGCTGCAATTCATTCATGACCGAAAAGTTATTCACCGAGATATTAAGCCAGCCAATATCATGCGTCGTCTACCCCAAGGGGATTTGGTGTTAATTGACTTCGGGGTTGCTAAACACATCACCGCTACAGCATTGCTAAAGACAGGGACAACCATCGGTAGCCCAGAATATATTGCTCCTGAACAAACACGGGGAAAAGCTTTACCAGCCAGTGACCTTTACAGTTTGGGTGTTACCTGTATTCACTTACTCACGGGAATTCCTCCCTTTGATTTGTTTGATGTCATGAGCGATCGCTGGGTATGGCGTGACTATATACTGAGTGAAAATAAAGTCAGCCATGCCTTCGGTCAAGTTTTGGATAAACTGCTGCACCATTCCCTTCCTCAACGTTATCAATCTGCCGATGAAGTTCTGCAAGCCCTGAATATATACAAACTACAGCTAGATAATTTCCAGGTAGAACTTGATTACAGCCGATTACGCGATGCACTGAGTTTACGACAATGGGAACAAGCAGACCGAGAAACTTGGGCGTTGATGTGTGAAGCACTCTCTAAGCCAATTGGTAGCTATATTTTTTGTAGTGATTTAAAAAAGTTGCCAGATGAGATTTTACAAACAATTGACCAATTATGGTTGAAGTATAGCAACGGGCGTTTTGGCTTTAGCGTCCAGAAGCAAATTTACGAAAATTTTGACGGTGACTATGGCAAGTTTGCTGCTGCTATTAGCTGGAATTTTTATTACTCCAACTCTATTCCAGAATTCTTTTTTAGTTGGTTTGCTCCCAAAGGATATTTCCCTTCCAGAATTTGGGCTGGTGGGACGCAAGTTTGGCAACACACGCAGGTTTTAGTCTCGAAGTTACCAACCTGTTACCCTAAAAAGAGCTACTAAGAGTGAAACTTTTTCCATGACATCTGCGTATTTACTAGTATCCCACGGCAGTCGTGACCCTCGCCCAGAAGTTGCTATGCAGCAATTAGCAGGGTTTGTATCCCAGAAATTGGGTAACAGCACATATCCCGTAGGTATAGCTGCTTTGGAGTTACAACCTCAGCCTTTACATCAGCAGATTCAACAATTTGCTACTTCAGTTGACGGGGTTGATTGCTTGCAAGTTATACCGCTATTTCTGATCCCAGGTGTCCATGTGATGACGGATATTCCTGAGCAGATTGCTTTGGCAAAACAGGCTCTTGGGGAAAATATAGTGATTAACCTGCAACCCCATCTCGGTAGTCAACCGGATTTAGTGAAATTACTATCTCAGCAAATGGCGACGATGAAAGCTGAAACCACAATTTTGTTAGCTCATGGTAGCCGTCGTACTGGTTCCTTAGAGCCAATAGAAACCATAGCCGCCCAGTTGGGAGCAGTTACTGCTTATTGGGCTGTAGCTCCTAGTTTAGAATCACGAATACAAGATTTGGTAGCTGCTGGTAAGAGAGAAATTACAATTTTGCCATACTTTTTATTTACAGGTGGGATTACCGATGCGATCGCTCAGTCCATAGAAAAGCTAAAATTACAATTTCCTACTGTGACTTTCCAACTGGCTGCGCCTTTGGGAGCAAGTGCAGAATTAGCCGAGATAATTGGGGATTTAATAGATACATGAGCCGCACAGAGAAAGAAGCGCAAAAGTGTTTGGGTAAGGTTTATTTGGTAGGTGCGGGGCCAGGAGATCCAGGACTCATGACCCTTAAAGGTAAGGGTTTATTAGAAGGTGCAGATGTAGTGATTTATGATGCTTTGGTCAGTCCAGCAATTTTGGCTATGATTAATCCCCAAGCTGAAAAAATCAATGCTGGTAAGCGTATGGGGAGACATTCATTATTACAAGCTGAAACTACCCATTTGTTAATTGAAAAGGCGCAAGAAAACGCTGTAGTGGTGCGCTTAAAAGGTGGCGACCCGTTTATTTTTGGTCGCGGTGGCGAGGAAATGGCTGATTTAGTCCAAGCTGGGGTATCTGTGGAAGTTGTGCCGGGAATTACAGCCGGAATTGCGGCTTCTGCTTATGCGGGGATACCGTTAACTCATAGATCATACAGTTCTTCTGTTACTTTTGTGACAGGGCATGAATCAGCAGGTAAGTATAAACCACAGGTAAATTGGCAGGCGATCGCTCACGGTTCGGAAACCATTGTCATTTACATGGGCATTCACAATCTGCCTTATATTGTGGAAGAGTTAAAGCAAGCTGGGTTAGATTCAGATACACCTATAGCCTTAGTCCGTTGGGGTACAAGACCAGAACAAGAAGAATTAATTGGCACTATAGCCACCATTATTGGGCAAGTTGAAGAAACAGGATTTAGCGCCCCTGCGATCGCGGTAATTGGCTCAGTAGTCAATCTGCACAGTATTCTCTCTGGGTGTCGCCCAGTATAAATCAATAGATTCCAAGATGCTTTTAAGAAAATGGGATTTTACTCACAAAGAATACTTCCTTATCTACTGGATTGGTCACTATCAGATCCAAGTATTGCCAAATATCGACGAGAAATTTTGGTAGAAGTAAAAGGAGAAGTGCTAGAAATTGGTTTTGGTACAGGTTTAAATCTTTCCTACTATCCTCAATCACTGGCAAAGCTAATCACCATTGATTCTAATCCTGGAGTTAATCAATTAGCGCAAAAACGTATTCAATCATCCTCGATTACAGTAGACAATCACATTTTAAATAGTGAAAATTTACCCATGCCAGATGACACCTTTGATAGTGTGGTCAGCACTTTCACCTTATGTAGTATTGCCAAGGTTGAACAAGCGCTGCAAGAAGTCTATCGGGTATTGAAGCCTGGAGGAAAATTTTTCTTTGTAGAACATGGATTGAGTAACGAACCCAAAATCCAAGTTTGGCAAAACCGATTAACACCCATACAGAAAGTTATTGGAGATGGGTGTCATTTGAATCGCAATATTAGACAATTAGTTGAGCAACAGTTCGATACTGTCACCTTAGAAGAATTTGTTGGTGAAAACTTACCAAAAATTGCCGGATATCTATATAAAGGTGTGGCAATAAAAGCAAAGTAATTGATGATTGATATTCATATATAACAGCAGGACAGAAATGATTTTTGCAGAAATTGAGTATCAGGACAAAACAGAACTGACCAGTGATCAAGTAATCAATCTTTATTCGCAATGTGGATGGTCATCAGCACAGAAGCCTGAGAAACTTTTGTTAGCACTTGCCAACTCGCACACAGTGATTTCAGCATGGCATGAGAATTTGCTGATTGGTCTTGGTAATGCCATTTCAGATGGTGCTTTGGTTGTTTACTACTCTCATTTATTAATATTGCCAGCATATCAAAAAAGAGGCATAGGACGGGAAATTATGAAACGTCTACAAAGTCGTTATATTAATTTCCATCAGCAAATATTACTGTCAATAGATCATGCTGTTCCCTTCTACGAAAAACTTGGTTTTCAGGATTCACAAGGTGTCACACCAATGTGGATATATCATGGGAATGATATTGATGTTGCCAAAAAGCATGATTGATAGTCACCGCTAAATGTTGCTAGGAGGTATGAAGTGGCACAAATTATCATTGTCGGTGCGGGTCCCACAGGTGCAGCACTAGCTTTACTTCTAGTAAAACGTGGTATTAATGTCACCCTCATTGAAGCTGCAAAAGACTTTCATCGGGTGTTTCGCGGTGAGGGTTTAATGCCTAGTGGGTTAGATGCACTCACACAAATGGGACTATCAAAAGTGTTAGAAGAGATTCCTACTCGCCAACTCGATGGCTGGGAATTCATTATTGAAGGACAAAAATTATTTCGCGTAGACGAGCCAATGGGGTCAACTCGTCCCTGTACACTGGTATCACAACCGCCACTGCTCAAAGCCTTAATTTCCCAAGCTCAAACCCATGATGGATTTGAATTTATCCCAGGTGTTGCTGTCAAAGATTTATTTTGGAGTAATGAACGTGTTGCAGGTGTGATACTCAGTGATGGGCGACAAATTACGGCTGATTTAGTCATTGGGGCGGATGGTCGCAACTCAATTGTGCGGGAACGTGCTGAATTAAAATTAGTACGTCAACCCAAAAATATAGATATTCTCTGGTTTAAATTGGCAGCTAGTCCCCAGTTTGCAGATGATAATGTGTTTCGGACAATTGTAAATAGCACTTGCATCTTTAGCATCTTTCATGGTGCAGAGTCAGGTAAACTACATTTAGCTTATGTAATCTCCGCCAACGAAAAAACCGACTACAAACAAGCAAACTGGGCAGAAATTTTCGCCTCACTATCCCCAGCATGGTTAGCAGAACATTTTCGCAATCATGCAGATACTATCGAATCTCCCATTAAACTGTCTGTTGTGGTTGGTAATTGTCCACAATGGCACGCACCCGGTATATTACTTTTAGGTGACGCTGCACATCCCATGTCTCCTGTCCGCGCTCAGGGTATCAATATAGCGTTGCGTGATGTGATTGTTGCTGCTAATCATCTTGTACCGATATTGCAAGCAGACGCGGAACACCAAAAAATTGATACTGCACTATCACAGATTCAAGCAGAACGTCAGCCAGAAATTATCCGCGCCCAGCAACTCCAGTTACACGAAGCCGCACAAGGCGAATTACTGCGAAAAAATGCCTTAGTGCGATCGCTCTTGGTTCAATTTGCGCCTTTGTTGCGGACAATAATTAAACAATCTTGGTTAAGGCGACAACGTGAAATGCGCGAGGGCATAATACAGGTCAGCTTAAAAGTGTAATTTTTGACTAAAAAATCAGAAGATTTTATCTGTGTCGCCTAAGTAAAACTGATTAAATAATTACTATTTGTTGCAGATAGAGCTATGTGCAGCACATAGCTCTTAAATTGATGCAAAATAAAGGTATGGGTTGTGATTGAATACCCATTGTCCCTAACGTCAAAGGGAGAATAAAAATGATTAACAAAGCATATTTGGTAACTTCGGCGACAGTTTTTGCTTTAGTCGCAATAGTGCATTTTATCCGACTGGTTAATCACTGGCAAATTCAAATTGGGACAGTAGCCTTCCCATTTTGGGGGTCATGGTTAGCAGTTATCATTGGCACTGCATTAAGTATGTGGGCTGTTAACTTAGCCTCTGAGTGGAGTGCTAGCCGTCAGTAATTTTAGCCATCTCTAACTTTTATCCCCAGGTGCAGCGAAATCTGGGGACTTAGTATATTAATAATTAAGAAATAACCCGTGAACAATAAACAGAAAGATATATTTTTTCAAAGCTCAAACACAGAGGGTTCATAGCCGCTTCAGAAATTACGCAAATTAGCTAATGTATTGAAAGATTATTTTCAATAAATCTCCTTGTGTAAAAGGTTTAGCTAAAAATCCTGAAGCTCTAACAAACTTCGCTCTAGCTCTATCTATCAGCCCAGTTTTACCAGTTACCATAATCACAGGTGTATTTTTCAAAGATGAGTGTTTACGTAACAAAGAGCATAATTCATACCCATCTAAATTAGGCATTTCAACATCTAATAAAATTATGTCCGGTTTGGTACGAATAATTTGCATTAAAGCATTCAAAGAATCGGTAATTGTCATCACAGAAAACATTTGCTCATCTAAGTAATTTTTAATAGTATTTAATACCGTAGGACTGTCATCAATACAGAGTATTTTGTAGAGGTTTTTGTCAGTAGTTGGTGTAGTTCCCTGACCGCTATTATAAAGATTATGAATATTGTGAGTTGATGTGCCGTGAGAGTATGCCGTTTTATTGGCTTCACTGACTCTAGGAGTTTTTTTTGTAGGTTGTGTTTGAGGGTGTGGCTGATTTAACCGCTCAACTGGCAAAGTTTGTACTGGATAAACAGGCGATGTCTCACCGTAGTTTCCCTCACGGCTACCCTTTTGATGCTGTTCGACTAATAAACGGATATTTAGATGACAGTACTTGGGCATATCATCTAGAAAGCTTTCCGGGACAAATTCATAACTTCCCTCTTCTAAACTCAAAAATGTCTCCAAGACTTCGAGCGCCAACTTCTCTATTAGCATCGCTGCTTGAGCAGGGCTAATGTATTTTTGGCTGACTAACCAACAAATCGCCAGATAATCTGGGTTTGGGATTGCTTGATTCTCAATACCATTTTCAAATATTGCCCGCAACTGCTCATCAATTCCGTGAGGAAGAGACGAGATTTGCGGGCTTAAGCTTTGCAAGTGTCTGTAAAGCGGCTCAAACATCTTTTCGGAGTAGCAGGCATAAATCAGCTTACCCTCTTCTATATAGATTGACCAAGAGCCAGATGTGCTAAAGACTTGCAAACAACCATTAACAGTCTTACTAGTAATTTTTTTTAGTAGCGATATGGGTTGAAGTTTTTGGAAAAATCTATATCTACTAATGGGAAGTGTCTTCATCGGCACAGATTTGAGATATAATTAACATCCGCTGTCAAAATTAGTGAATAACCTTTTCAGAATTCACAACGAGATTTTCAAAATTGGTGTATAGCTAAATATAGCGGTCACATTTGAGTTAGTACAGAGACTCTTCACCCCTAACTCCTAATTTCCCAATATCTGGTAAGCTATAGTTCAACAAACGACAATTTACCGAAAACTTGAGGTTTAAAGCCCCGCCCTAGAAGGGCGGCTTTCGCGGTATTATAGCTTTAGCGGTAAAGCGCACAAATAAAAAACGAAGTAGGTCAAGCGGACGACTCCTGAACCGGAACCCTGGTAGTATAAATCCTAAATCTTGTACAAATGTGGGAGTAAAAACCAGAAATCAAAAGCCTTTTCAAACGCGGTCGGGCAGTCCGTGTGTGCTTGTGGACGTATCCAAACGGGGAAATTGGAATACTTGTATTCGGGTTTCTAGTTCGGACGGATGAAGCAAGAATCCTCATCTCTTTAGAGTGAGGAGTGTCAATGTGTTAGACCCAGGGATGCTATTGCAAAACAGTAGAATAATTCAACTGGTTGCCGGAAAATAGGATTTCAAAAACCAGTTTGATTGTCTATTGTTGTGCTAAATTGGCTAATTTCACAGTAACTTAACTCCTGCACTCAGATTATTGGCTCTAGCCCATCAGTAGAAAAACTGTTGCTATTCACCGTATTTTTGAAATTGATATCGTCTCAATCAGCACTTAAAGATTGGCTTAACTAGGATAGACTGTATTTCAATTGACTAAGTATCTATTCGGGCTAGTGTCTTAGAAGGTGCTTGAGATTGTGAAGTTTCTCTCTAGTACGGTTTAGGCTAAACTTTTGCTTGCACAACAAGAACAGTATATCCAGACTTGATATTACAGTTTATAAGCACGGGAAGAATCTCTAGTCTTGTGTAGTGATAAATAGTCACCCTGCACCGTTTTGAGTGCCACATAACATAATTTACAACGAAATCCAACAAGTATAGTACAGAGCAACAAAATAGATTTATTCAGCTAAATGGTAGATAGCAAATAGGTTGCTTACTAATTTTTAGGTTACTATAATTTTTAGAAAAAACAACAAAACTTTTGTAAATATCATAATAAATAAGTAAAGAAAAGGTGAATAAAAGTTAGGGGGAATTTACTCTAATTTTTTCCGGAAACTCTACTTTGACAAGAGATACAGTAATTACACGTGTTGTCAAATAAACAAACAATTATGTTGCTACATGATATTTGCAACACATAGAATAACAGTAATTTGAATCAGTATTCAAATATATATGGCAGTCCTAAATATTCATAAAATCCTTTGTTTATATTTGTAGTGTTATTTTACCAAAGTCTCTGATAGTCGAATCTCTATCTAAATTATTCCCATTGCTCCCTGATCCTTGCTCCCTTGCCTCTTTTTCACTTGCGGAACCGAAACAGAAACACTTGCACTTACTGGCGATCGCTGCTTAATTCCGGTTCTTCCTCAGCAGTTGGCTAAAATTAATAAATTGGCAAGCTCTCCGTGCTTTACTGCAAGAAAGAGGAATTAATTCAGAACAATTGTGACCACATTTAATTTACAAGTTGAAGAAACAAGCGATAGCTTCGTTCACACCTCCGGTGAACGTTTAGACCGCTACCTTTCACAAAAATTACCTGATTTATCCCGTTCTCGCATTCAGCAATTAATTGAGCAGGGAAATGTTCACCTCAATGATCACATCTGCACAACTAAAAAAATTAATGTCAAAGCAGGCGATCGCATTATCTTAGAAATTCCAGAAGTTCAACCCCTACAAGTACAAGCCGAAGATATTCCGCTAGATATCCTCTACGAAGACGACCATATACTGATTCTCAATAAACCTGCTGGTTTAGTCGTCCATCCTGCACCCGGTCATCCTGATGGGACTTTGGTAAATGCTTTGTTAGCACATTGTCCCAATTTACCCGGAATTGGCGGTGTCCAGCGTCCGGGAATTGTGCATCGATTGGATAAGGATACAACAGGGGCGATCGCGATCGCTAAAACAGATATTGCCTATCACAGCCTCCAAGCCCAACTCCAAGCAAAAACCGCAAGGCGAGAATACTTGGGTGTAGTTTACGGTGCGCCAAAAACCGAAAGTGGGATTATAGATTTTCCTATTGGTCGCCATCCCCAAGATAGAAAAAAAATGGCAGTTGTCCCGATAGAAAAAGGCGGGCGTAATGCGGTAACTCATTGGCAAATCTTAGAAAGACTAGGAAACCAGACATTAGTCCTCTTTCAATTAGAAACGGGACGCACCCATCAAATTCGTGTCCACAGCGCCAAAATCGGTCATCCCATCGTCTGCGACCCCATTTATAGTTCTGGTCATTCTGTCGGAGTCAAGTTACCCGGTCAAGCACTGCACGCTTGGCGATTAAAATTGCAACATCCAGTTTCTGAAGATTTGATTGAGGTAACAGCGCCCCCTCCCCAAACATTCACAACTTTGTTAGAAATTCTCCGCCGACGAGTTGCTAGTTAGAGTTTTGAACATATCACCTTTAAGATAGATGCGTGAATTACTAGCGTTGCAGACGGATTAAGCAATAAGGGGTAGAGGACAAACAAAAATAGGTGGGATTTTCCTCCTTCCTATTCTCCAATATTTAGATTTGTAAAGTTTTTTGGTTTTTTTTGCGGTAGAAAGATCAGTTAATCAGCATTTTTAGTAACAGATTAACATTATATTTTAACATCTTTTAATAAAAACTACACTAACCAAAAATACTCATAAAAACTGCCATGTCCTCTATTTCCAATACTTCTGGGAAAATTAATAAAACCTAAAACTCAGAAAATTTCCGCCGATTTGTCACAAACATGAAGTAATGTTACTCGATTTCGAGCGTTTTCCCAGGCAAAATCCTTGTATGTAAAGGATTTGAGGTGGTTCTTATTCGGTCATCTTATTTATTCATAATTTGTAACGAATAAAGGATCTATGGCATTGTATAAACATAAGCTGAAGGGGTTAAATGACAGACAGAAGTCAAACAAGGCATCCATTTAATCAAGTTTGCCGATTTCTCATAAAATTACCCCAGGTTCTCATAATTGCTCTTTCATCTGGTGACAGGGAATTATGAGACTAACGAGAGAAGCGGTTTGATCCCCAGTCTGTTTTTAACCAGAAACATTGCCAGTTTTAATCTAGACATCTCACAATTTAGGAGATTAAAGTCCATGACATTAGATGTATTTACCAAGGTAGTTTCTCAAGCTGACTCCAGAGGCGAGTTTTTAAGCAACGAGCAACTAGACGCTTTAACCAACGTTGTTAAAGAAGGCAACAAGCGTTTAGATGTTGTTAACCGCATCACCAGCAACGCTTCAGCTATTGTGACCAACGCGGCTCGTTCTTTGTTTGAAGAACAACCCCAATTGATTGCTCCTGGTGGTAACGCTTACACAAACCGTCGTATGGCTGCTTGCTTGCGCGACATGGAAATCATCTTGCGTTACGTTACCTACGCTATCTTGGCTGGTGATGCTAGTGTTCTTGATGATCGTTGCTTGAACGGCTTGCGCGAAACCTACCAAGCTCTAGGAACTCCTGGATCTTCTGTAGCTGTCGGCGTTCAAAAAATGAAAGACGCTGCTGTTGGTCTAGCTAACGATCCTAACGGCATCACCAAGGGCGATTGCAGCCAATTGATGTCTGAAGTAGCCAGCTACTTTGACCGTGCTGCTGCTGCTGTTGCTTAATATCAATAACAAAGTCCAACACCTAAATATTTAGGTAATCAGACCAAAAATTTACGAAATACCAAGGAGATTTTAGAAAATGGTTAAAACACCAATTACCGAAGCGATCGCATCTGCTGATACCCAAGGCCGTTTCTTAGGCAACACCGAACTGCAAGCAGTTAACGGTCGTTATGTCCGGGCTATTGCTAGCATGGAAGCTGCTCGTGCTTTGACCACCAACGCTCAAAAGTTGATTGATGGTGCAACCCAAGCTGTTTACCAAAAATTCCCCTACACCACCCAAACAGCAGGACCTCAGTATGCTGCTGACAGCCGTGGTAAGTCCAAGTGCGCTCGTGACGTTGGTCACTACCTACGCATTGTTACCTACAGCTTAGTTGCTGGTGGTACTGGTCCTTTGGATGAGTTCTTGATTGCTGGCTTGTCTGAAATCAACAGCTCCTTTGACTTGTCTCCTAGCTGGTACGTTGAAGCTATCAAATACATGAAAGCTAATCATGGTTTGAGTGGACAAGCTGCAAACGAAGCTGACACCTACTTTAACTACGCTATCAACGCTCTTAGCTAAATAGTATCTTGCCCGGAGCAGGATGCAAGTGTTGGATGAAGTTAATGAACCTTTTGGGGTTCACCAGTCGCTCGTTTTGTCACACAAAAAGACTGTTCTGGCTCATCTAGCAGTTGAATCTCGCTCCGGGCAAACTTTTATTTAGCAAAGAAATAAAAGTTTGAGTAAAATCAGCATTCGGTATAAATCGCCGAAATGCAAATAAATAGGTGAAAAATCATGGCAATTACAACAGCAGCATCTAGGCTCGGAACAGAGCCTTTTAGTGATGCACGTCGAGTTGAACTGCGCCCCAACGCCAGCAAGGATGAAGCAGAGGTTGTAATCCGCGCTGTTTATCGGCAAGTTTTGGGTAACGACTATTTGATGGCATCAGAACGTCTAGTTAGTGCCGAATCACTTTTGCGGGATGGCAATTCGTCAGTGCGCGAGTTTGTGCGGAGTGTTGCGAAATCAGAGCTTTACAAAAACAAGTTTTTTTACAACAGTTTCCAAACTCGGTTGATTGAACTCAACTACAAGCATCTTTTGGGACGCGCACCCTATGATGAAGCGGAAGTTGTTTACCACTTAGATTTGTATCAGAACAAAGGGTACGACGCGGAAATTGATTCTTATATTGATTCTCCAGAGTACCAAAATAACTTCGGTGACAGTATCGTTCCTTATTATCGTGGTTTTGATATTCAACCAGGGCAGAAGACTGTCGGCTTTACCCGGATGTTTCGATTATACCGGGGTTATGCCAATAGCGATCGCACCCAGGTAGAAGGTACTAAATCCCGTTTAGCGCAGGATTTAGCAAGTAATAAATCTTCTTCCATTGTGGGACCATCAGGAAGCAATGATAACTGGAATTATCGTGCTTCATCAGATGTCGCGCCCAAGAAGAATTTAGGAAATGCTGTGGGTGTAGGCGATCGCGTGTACCGCATCGAAGTTACAGCAATCCGTGGTTCAGGCTATCCCAGTATCAGACGGAGTAGCACAGCATTTATCGTACCTTACGAGCGACTCTCTGACAAGATCCAGCAAATTCATAAGCAGGGTGGCAAAATCGTCAGCATCACGTCAGCTTAAGGTAGCGTTACTCAAAAAATACAGGAGATCAGAAGTAATGTTCGGTCAAACCACACTTGGGGCTGGTAGCGTTTCTTCATCTGCAAGCCGAGTCTTTCGTTATGAAGTCGTAGGCTTGCGCCAAAACGCAGAAACTGATAGAAACCAATTCGATATTCGTCGCAGTGGTAGTGTGTTCATCACAGTGCCATACAGCCGGATGAACGAAGAAATGCAACGAATTAACCGCTTAGGTGGCAGAATCATCAATATTTCACCATTGAGCGCTGAAGAAGAAAACTAATTTTCACCGCATGAACGAACCCAGTGCGTCAGAATATTCAGCAGAAAATGCGCCCCAGTTGACACCAGAGTTAGCACTCGCCAACCTGCAATCACCAGATTTAAGTCTCCGCTACTACGCAGCTTGGTGGCTGGGCAAATTTCGAGTTAGCCACCCAGATGTTGTAGATGCCTTAATTGCAGCGTTAGAGGATGAAGCCGACAGAACAGAAATGGGAGGTTATCCACTGCGGCGCAATGCAGCCAGAGCATTGGGGAAATTAGGTGATGCCAAAGCTATCCCAGGCTTAATTAAGAGCTTGGAATGCCATGATTTTTATGTGCGCGAAGCAGCAGCCCAATCTTTGCAAAAGTTGCGGGACAAAACTGCCGCCCCAGCCCTCATAAAAATGTTAGATGGGGGTGTTGCCCAGGCCGTGCAAGTAATGGGTCGCCCTCATCTCACCCAGCCCTATGAAGCGGTAATAGAAGCCTTGGGAGCTATTGGTGCAACTGAGGCTATTTCTTTAATATCACCGTTTTTAGAGCATGAAGTTCCAGGGGTACAATGTGCCGCCGCTAGAGCAATGTACCAGCTGACACAAGACCCCGTTTATGGGGATAGGTTAGTGAAAACTTTGTCCAGCAGTGACCTGAAATTGCGCCGCTTGGTTTTAACGGATTTGGGTGCAATTGGATACATGGCAGCAGCAGAGGCGATCGCGATCGCTCAGGTAGAAAATAGCTTTAAACTCATTGCCCTGAAAGGATTACTAGAGCATCAACTCATCCCAGAGTTAGATGTTTTATCTGTTTCTGACAATGCTATCCAGGTGATGAACTTGATGGATTCACTTTTGTAATAATTCGTAGTTCGTAATTCGTAATTCGTAATTCGTAACTACGTCCTATGAATTATCAATCATGAATTGGAGCGCAGGATTTGACTGATGAATTAATTCGTGCCGTCGCCCAGGCAGATACACCAGCCAACATGGTAACGGCAGTACAAAACTTGGCAGCAGCAAAAGATGTCGCCGCTATTCCCACGTTAATTGCGGTGTTTGGTTATAACAACCCATCCGCAGCGACGGTGGCGGCGGCAGCATTGACTGAAATGGGAGAAATAGCAGTACCACAATTGCTATCCCAGATAGATGATTATAACTATGGCGCACGGGCTTATTCGATTCGTACTTTAGCAGCGATCGCAGACCCCCGTGCTATCGACGTTTTAATCACAGCCGCAGCTACAGACTTTGCTCCCAGTGTCCGCCGTGCTGCTGCCAAAGGATTGGGAAATTTGCACTGGCATAAACTCGAACCTGCCGACAGGGAAACAGCGCTGAAAAAAGCATTGGAAACCCTGCTGTTCATTTCCCAAGACTCAGAATGGTCAATCCGTTATGCTGCTGTTGTCGGTTTACAAGCCTTGGCGAAAATACCTGATTTGCAGCAACCTATCCGGACGAGACTTGACCAAATGTTAGCCACTGATGACGAAAAAGCAATTCGCGCTCGTGTGCAGCTAGCTATTTAAATCAGTGAACAGTTATCAGTTATCAGTTAGTAACTTTGAATTTCTGCGATCGCTGATTTCTGACTTACATATCATAAAACAAGGAAAAAGTAAATATGTCAATACCATTACTGGATTATTCATTTACCACGCAAAATCAGCGTGTAGAAGGCTACGAAGTACCCAACGAAGATACGCCCACCATGTATCGGTTAGCGGCTGCTACCTCAGATACAGATATTGATGCCATTATCTGGGCAGCATATCGGCAAATCTTTAGCGAACACTTAATTATAGAAAGTAATCGCCAAAAATTTCTGGAATCTCAACTGCGAAATCGCGCCATTAGCGTCCGTGATTTTATCCGGGGATTGGGTAAATCGGAAGTTTACCGCACACAAGTAGCAGATATCAACACCAACTACCGCTTAGTTGACATCACCTTAAAGCGGTTTGTCGGACGCGCCGCCTACAACAAAGACGAAGAAATTGCTTGGTCTATTGTGATTGGTACAAAAGGATTACATGGTTTCATCGATACCTTGTTAGACAGTGAAGAATATCTGCAAAACTTTGGTGATGACATCGTACCTTTCCAACGCCGTCGCTATAAAGACAGACCCTTTAACTTAGTTAATCCTCGCTACGGTTCATATTGGCGCGATCGCATGATGTTGGAATCTATCGGTGGTCGTACCTTCTACAACGCCCGCACCACAGGCTTTGCCAGTAAACAAGAGATTCGTCGAGTTATTCCCGCCAACTTCATGAGTATGGCCGGGCAAATTCTCGCCCCTGAACTTAACTACCAAAGAACAGTAGCTACAGTCACCTCACAAATCAAAGATATCAAGATTCCTGACAACTCCCGCGAAATTGGTACTCCCCAACCAACCATGAAACCTGTCGCCGTTGCCCTACCTTACCGTTACATCCCTGCAAATCCCACAAATTAAGACCTGAGTCATTACTTAAATATAGCGGTATGCATTTGAATGAAGTACATCATAGTCCCCTCCTCGCTTGCGGGGTTACAGTGTACACACATCCTGAAACAAAGAGATTTTCCAGCCCTAAGAACAGAATTTAACTGGAAATCCAGTTCCCCTCCTCGCTTGCGCTACGGTGTACACACAAGTCCTATCAATTTGCCTTATTACGTTTTGATCCCCCCTAGCCCCCCTTGAGAAGGGGGGAATTAGAATTAAAGTCCCCCTTTTTAAGGGGGATTTAGGGGGATCAAATCACTTGTGTGTACATAGTGGTTCCTCGCTTGCGAGGAAGGGCTAGGGGTGGGGTTCTTGTATCTCACTCAACCGATAACCGCTATAGTCAAACTCAAACAACTGATAACTGATAACTGAAATGACAATTCCTTTACTCGAATACAAACCCAGTTCCCAAAATCAGCGCGTTGCTGGTTACGAAGTCCCTAACGAAGATACTCCTAGAACTTACCGCATCGAAGACTGTGCCTTTGATAGTGAAGTCCAAGAGTTAATTTGGGCAGCCTATCGGCAAATTTTTAGCGAACATGAAATCCTCAAATTCTATCGCCAGACCAACTTAGAATCTCAGGTCAAGAATCGAGCCATTACCGTGCGCGACTTCATCCGGGGTTTAGCTAAGTCTGAAGCCTTCCGGAATTTAGTAGTGCAGACCAACTCTAACTATCGGTTGGTAGACATTGCCCTCAAACGGATTTTAGGTCGTGCGTCTTACAACAAAGACGAAGAAATTGCTTGGTCAATCAAAATAGCCACCCTCGGCTGGAATGGTTTTGTTGATGCTTTAATCAACTCCCAAGAGTATCAAAGCAACTTTGGTGACAATATCGTTCCTTACCAACGGAGACGCAACAAAGATAGACCCTTTAATTTAGTCACACCCCGCTACGGTAACTACTGGCGCGACAAGTTAGAAGATGCGCGTTATAAAGAAGGCGACATCAAGAACTTCATGGAATTAGCCAACTCCATCGAAATCAAGATGCTGAAATTTACCCCAGTTAACCTAGCCAGCGTTGAAATTCCCGACATGGCCAGAGATATCAACCCCCAAGGTATTCCCGTTTCCATCAATTCCAGCGCCAATTTCCCCGTGTGCTAAATTACTTCGGAATTAGCTCTACTTATTAACATAATGGGGGAGAATAAGTAAAGCATCAGTGAGGATTTGAGGATTCAAACCTCCTTGATTTTTCCGAGCAGCTTTTTGTTTAAATTGTTAATAAGAGGAAGACAGCAGTATGTCTCTGCCATTACTTCAATACAAACCCAGCAGTCAAAATCACCGAGTCGCCAGCTTTGGTGTCGCTGACCAGAATGAAGATACACCTTATATCTACCGTACTGAAGATGTCAGTTCTTACACTGATATCCAAAGCATCATTTGGGCAGCCTATCGCCAACTTTTCAGTGAACATGAAATTCTCAAGTTCAACCGCCAGAAGACTCTGGAATCTCAACTAAAAACTGGTTCCCTATCTGTGCGGGACTTCATCAGAGGTTTAGCCAAGTCTGAAGCCTACTATCGTTTAGTTGTTTCTTCAAACAACAACTACCGTTTAGTAGATATCACCCTCAAGCGGTTATTAGGCCGTGCGTCTTACAACAAAGACGAACAAATTGCTTGGTCAATCATCATTGCTACCAAGGGTTTTAGCGGCTTCGTTGATGCTTTAGTAGACAGCGAAGAGTACACCAATAGTTTTGGCGATAACATCGTACCTTACCAACGCAAACGCATGGAAGGTCGTCCTCACAACTTGGTAACACCTCGTTACGGCGAAGACTTCCGCGAAAAAGTAGGTACAGTCGAAACAGATTGGCGCTTCACTTTGGAGAAGTTCTACACCCGCAAGTTCCAAGAAAAACGCCTCCCCGAAGGCGACCCCCGCAAATATGCGGACATGGCAGCATCTATGAGTGGCAAAGGCAACTACGCGCAAAAGTTGTCTGCATTTGATATTGATTATCTTGATGCAGTTCCTTACCGTGGTGGTAGCAGACGCTAGGATTTAATTTAAAATCTAACGGTCTCAAATTTTTATACTGGGTCTAGTTTTTGCGTTGATGTAATGACGGGTTGGCAGTTTTTCTGTTAACTAGGCGTTGCGTTAAGTGAAAACTAGACCCAGTAGCTTTTAATATGGTGAAGGTCTCAAGGAGTAGTCAAATGCTAAAAGAACTTCATTTAACGTCTGTTGGACCTGCTGCCAAATTTGATGTTGAATTTGCTAATAGACTCAACATCTTTACTGGCGATAATGGACTAGGTAAAAGTTTCTTACTTGATGTTGCTTGGTGGGTACTCACTGGAAATTGGGTAGACCAACCGGCTTATCCCCAAAGAAATACAGAAGATTTACCAAAAATTATATCCAAAATTATCACTCTAGATGATGATGAAGGAATAAATTATTCAAGTCAATTTAATTTTACTAAACAAAAATGGCAAGATTTTCAATATGGTGTTCCCTTATTAAAAGGAGTAATTATTTTTGTTCGCGTTGATGGAAGTTTCTCTATTTTTGACCCTGCTCGCAATGATGAAGATGCGTATAATTTTACTCCATATACACTTTGGAATGGCTTAAAATCAAAAGGTAAAGTTGTTTGTAATGGTCTAATTCAAGATTGGGTAACATGGCAAAATCAACCACAAAAAACGCCATTTCAACTTTTATCCGATGTCATTAAACAACTTGCACCTCATCCTGATGAATGGATAGAAATAGGAGAACCAACGCGAGTATCTGTAGAAGATGTGCGCGACATCCCCACAATTAATCTTCCTTACGGTAATATTCCCATTACCCAAGCATCAGCAGGAATGAAGCGGATTTTGGGACTTGCTTATTTGTTGGTATGGGCTTGGTACGAACACGAAAAAGCTTCTGAACTACGAAAGCAGGAACCGATGAATCAAATAGTGTTACTAATTGATGAAGTTGAGTCTCATCTGCATCCTCGCTGGCAAAGAGTTATATTACCATCTATTTTGTCAGTGGTAAATGAGTTACAGCCAAATCTGACAATACAAGTTTTAGTGACAACTCATTCTCCTTTAGTTCTTGCTTCCTTAGAACCAATTTTTGATGAAGAAGAAGACAAATTATTTTTATTTGAATTGATAGGCGAGAAAGTTTCCTTGGATGAAATATCTTGGATTAAACAAGGAGACACAGTTGGATGGTTAACATCAGAAATATTTGGACTCAAACAAGCTCGTTCTCAAGAAGCAGAAACAGCGATTGAAGCCGCAGAAGCATGGATGCGATATGATGATATGAATAATTTTCCAGAACACTTGAGAAGCCAGCCACAAATTCATCAGGAACTACAAAAACTTTTACCCGGACACGATCCTTTTTGGCCTCGTTGGATAGTAACAGCAGAAAAAAGAAATGCTGGTTAATCAGGGGCAAAGTAAATATGTTAAAGTTTAATCCTCCAGCAGAACCACCAGATTTTGATACCAAAGCACGGCAGCTAGGTAATAATTGGTTAGTCAAAAATACAGAACCTAAAAAAAGACCAAAAGATTATTGGTCAAAATTTAAAATTGATTTAGCCGATGGTTTTGGTAGTCTTTGTGGTTATAGTGCCATGTTTGAACCTGTTGGCACTGTAGATCATTATCTCTGTTGTCAAAATCATCGACATTTGGCTTACGAATGGAGTAATTATCGTTTTGCTTCTGCTTGGATAAATAGCAGCAAAGGCACTGTTGATGAGCAAGTGCTTGACCCATTTCTAGTTGAGGATGATTGGTTTGACATTTTGTTACCTTCCCTCCAATTAGTCCTAACTGATGCAATTCCAGCACAGGAAAGATTAAGAGCCGAATACACTCTGCAAAGACTGCATCTGCGTGATGATGAGCGAGTCATCCGTCAACGTCAACAATGGTATCAGCTTTATCTAGATGGTGAAATTACTCTCACAGGATTAGAAGGGAAAGCTCCCCTCATTGCGCGTGCAATTAGAAAACAGCAGTAAGCGCTTCAGAATCAGAATATGATGTTATTCCTATTAAGGATATGTCCATTAGTTAGTGGTAAACATCATACTATATTCTGTAAATATAGACTTACTTTTATTGCTTAGGATAATGGTTAAAAACAATATATTTTGTGTAAGTATATAACGTAAGAAGCAAATTAATTTAACCAATTCAGAATTAATAAATTGGCAATATAAAATTTAATAAGGCTGGGTTATGGCTGTATAAAATTATCTGCTAACATTTTTGCAACAATAAGTGTAAATCCAATCGCAAGCGATAAAATAATAGCCTGTTTCACAAAATAAATGTCTATTTTTTTCTCTAAATCATCCAAACGTTTTACCAAAAAAGGAAGAGAAGTAACTAAGTCGGGACTATTCATTAAATCAGTGGGAATTACATCATAACCTACCTTGTTTCGTGGTTTTTCATCGTCTTCATCCAAGTCTGTATACCATATAGTAAAAACCCTCTCACCTCTTGCTAAATGTAAGTGAAGCGGACCAGCATTATAAACAGCAAAAATTAGTTTACCACTATAGCCAGGATCGACATGAAGTCCTGAAACATTAATCAGCCCTCTTGATTTATATTTAAATTTCATTGAAATCAGCGCAAGTGAATTGTTTGGAACTTTAATTGTTTCAGAAGTTATCAGAAATGCAAATTGTCCTGGAGGGATAGGAATCGTTTCTTGATTGCTAAGAATAACTTTTTTACGTTCTTTCCGAGGCGTATCAGGAAGGGCTGAAATATAAACTTCATCCCCTAAACACAATTCGTATGATGCAGACTGAATATGTTCCTGATGAAATGGTTCAATTAATCTAGGAAGACGAGACCTCAATGTTTGTGATGACCAAAAACTCATTTTTTTCCCCGCAGGCTAAACGCCGACTAGACTCTTCTACTGCCAAAGTAGCATAGAATACCTCTGTTTGTGCAGTTAAAAACCACAATAATCACCGCATAATCTTGCCAGAACTGGTTTTTGGTAAAGCATCAGTAAACCTAATTTCACCCAGACGAGCGATAATATTGTTACTTGAGACTCGATATTAACTTACTCTATTTGATAGGTTATTAAGCGTGCATCAAGGTCAACAACTACCGTTCCTCCTCGATTTTTTTCGACCTGTCGCCAGACATCGTAGCCCATGAAAATCGCCTTTTCCCAATCGCCCAGCGAACATTGAGAAACTTCTAAATGCGATGTCATATTTTTGATAGTCTTCAATAGTTGGTAATCTATAACTTTAACGCCTTCTAAAAAATCGTGATCTTTGGCATAGCTAAATATGAGTGCTGATATACCTTCCTCAATAGCTACCGCACGACCGCCGTCTTCAACTTCGTCAATACTAGGATTACTTTTGCGTTTACATTTAAGATTACTACGAGTGACTACCGACCAACCTAAAACTGCGGCGTAAGACAAATGAAAAATGTCATGAAAGCGGTAGCCATCACTGGAGTAAAAGTTATCTGTGAGGTCATTTCCAACCTGTTTTTTATTGATAAATGCCTTCATTCTGACTGAATTATCTTTGCTTGTTTCGGTAATTTCTACTTCAAACTGTCTTGGTAAACTTTCATGTTCAGGAAAGTCATGGTCGAATATGTAACTTGTCGCGTTATCATTTATTGAATCTGAATCTCTCCATCCCCAACGGTCATGGCATTTTCTTAAATTATCTTTGGCAATTTCTTCTAAATTAAGGTTAAATTTACTTGCCAAATTGGAAATATACCAAAGCATATCTCCTAGTTCTTCCGCGATACCCTCTTTAAATAATTTGTGTGCATCACCGTCGCGTAAATGTTTTTTATATTCAGTCATTAGTGAGCCAACTTCACCTACTAAACCCAGTAGAGGTATGATTAGTTCAGTACCTTCTACAGCAGGAATTTGGTCTGTGTTTAGGGCTTGTGTTTGATATTCAGAAAAATTCATAATACTATTTCTAGAAATTTAAAGTTTGTTTTGCTTTTTATAGAGACAAAATACAAATCTTATCATACTTAAAAAGCTTCAAGATTATCATCTAAAATTTAGCTAAGTAGGTAGGCACAAATAAAGCTAACTATGTAACAAAAAGTAACAACATTGAAAATATTGTGATTGCTTCACTCCGCGTTGCTCTGTTCGCAATGACATAGTTATAGATTTTCGCGCCCACCTACTTATGTTGATAAGGAAAAATAATTGGTTCTAGATTCTTTCTCAGACCTCTAGGATGGTGTGGATATCCTTTTTTTGTTAACTTTAGGCAGTAAATAGGTTGTTGACCAGAAATTAGACTTAGCACTTCTTGATCACGGTTCTTAATTCTGGTATGTTTACCCGCACCACAACCCCAAGCCAAAATAATTAACTCAGCGCGTTGTGTTGATAATTCAATATAAGAGTTATTTTTTGCTCCTACAGGATCATCCACTTGTCCAAGTTCAGCAGGTTTGGTCGCAATATAAGCGAATAAATTAACAACTTCTAGAGAACCATATTTTTTCCAAGATTTAGCAAAGTTAATACATCTAGTAAATGTGGGATCACTTCGGGAAGCATTAGCTTTACTTGGGTTAAGCATCACAAAGGTAACTTGTGGCAAGTTTACATCCCATTTCAGCCCTAATAAGTAGCGATAATTTCCATCTATCTTGTCATATCGTTTCATTTCCATGCGTTTTACTCTAAATTAGTATTGATTTATAAATAGTAGAAGACATTAAAACAGACACAATTGTTGTGATTTTTCTGTATCTGCATTTTGTAAATCTTTTGTTTTTTTGTTCTCAGTCTTTGGCTTATATTTCTTACGATGTTTTGATATATGATTTGATATTTCAAATGTTGTGTTTACTGTAGAATATAACTCCAAAGATAATTGCTGACAATTAGTATTTAGTTGTTGCAAATGAGGAATTTCTAATGGTGGTAATCTCTGCGCTAAAGTTTCTTGAACTTGCTCATTAATTCCCCATTTAGGTGGATAAAAATAATCAATTGGTTGAGGTGTTGGGGTGAATTTGGCTTTTATTCTTTTGCGGTTACTTTTTAAATCAGGAAATGCGGCTCGACAGTATTTATCAGTTTCACAAAAAAGATTTTGACAATCTATCGCTTGTAGTGGACGACCCCAAAGCGATTGAAAATTCAACCCCAAACGCTGAAACTCTTTCTCTTGATTTTCAGTTATCCAATGAATGATATCGGTGTATGTTTTTCCCTCTGTATCGATGAAACACTTGTCAATACCACGTTCGGCTCCTGGTCCTGCTATAGTAAAACTATTTTCGTCAAAGTTGATAACTTCGCTATAGTTTATATCTGTCGCTAATTGGTAAGCCATGAACTTACCTAACAATGGATATTCTTGAATAATATGAAAAACATCTTCAAATGTTTTGGCTTTGACTAGGGGATTAATTACTCTATCTTTGACAACCATTTTATCAATTAGTGCCAAATGATTTTGGTGTTTCTTATCATAACCAAATTCTTTGCTGGCACAAGACATATATGCACTTGTATATATGACATATCCCAGATTCATAGCTGATTCTAATATGTTAGAATACACGTCTGAGTCGAAGTTAGAGAGTGTGATATAATCTCCAATTTGGGTTTCTAAATATTCCCATGTTTCTATTTTATTGAAAATTTTAAATAGGAGAATCCTTAAAATTACTTCTTCTTCATTTTGGCTCCTATTCTCACCATAAATTACATTTTTAATCAGATATTGGGAAACGCGATCGCTTGCTCGATAAGCATTACAAAATTTATACGTATTCAGAATAGGATCGCTTGTCCAAGGTGGTGGTACATTCTGAATTTTGTTGAAAAATACTTCTTGGCGCATAGCAGCAAATCGCCAATAGGTGTCAAAAATTTCTTGTCTTACTTTCATACACTGTTCTCCTGGATTGTAGCTTTCAATTTTAAAACCTTCCTCAATTATTGGGAGTTAGGCAAAAAATCCCGATAAAAGAGCCTCAAACCTATATCCCAAAAACAAAGCGAATATCTTAATCCTAATCACACTTAGATAAATCAGGCATAATTGTGTCCTGAAGATTAGCACCGTTGAGGTTAGCACCTTGGAGTTTAGCACCCCTCAAATTAGCACCTTGGAGATTAGCCCCAGCTAAGTTTGCTCCTGTGAGATTAGCCCAAGTTAAGTTAGCACCACTCAAATTAGCTTCAGTGAAATTAGCTCGGAACAAATATGCACCACTGAGGTGAGCTTGGTGCAAATTCGCTTTGTAAAAGTCGGCTTTATAAAGGTAGGCTCCGTTTAATTGCGCCTCGTACAAATTTGCGTCACTTAAGTCCGCACCAATTAAGTTAGCTTCAATCAAATTGGCAAAACCCAGGTTAGCCCTGATTAACTTCGCTGCACCTAAATCAGCATCTCTCAAGTTAGCGTCTCTCAAGTCAGTTCCAATTAGGTTAGCTTCAACGATAATCGCACCTTGAAGATTTGCTGCGCTCAAGTCAGCCCCAATGAGATGGGCGTAACTCAAATTTGCTTGGGTCAGTGTCGCACCACTCAAGTTAGCCACACTCAAGTTAGCCTCGCTCAAGTTAGCTTCTATCAGCTTGGCTTGGTGCAAGTTTGCGCCACTCAGGTCGGCGTTACTAAGGTTCGCTCGTACCAGTAAAGCATGACTTAAATCGACTTTGTTTAAATTCACCCCTTGGAGGTCTGCGCCTCTGAGGTTGTCTCCTTTGAGGTTCGCGGCGCTGATATCTAGTTTCATTTGGGGATTTTGCTGTCTCCACTCCATCCATTGGACTGCACCTGCTTTGAGTAAAACTAGATGCTCTCGATTTGCCATTTTCTCTCCTTTACTCCTGTCCCCCACCCTGGGGATTTATTCGACCAGCTACATTTTCAATGGCTGCTAATGCTCCCTTTGCACCTGCGAGAATATCCTGCTCGGCTCCACCTAAGTAAAGCCGTCCAAAACTTCCTACAGCTTGCACTTCTAGGATATTAATCGCTGCTGCTTTCTCCGCTTCATTCGCAGCCAGTGCAGCATAAGCCGCCGGCTGAACTTCTAAGACATATAGGGTTTGTCCTGCGAGGAGTAACTGTCCTCTGCGTGTACGATTAATCAGTTGGGTTTGGTAAGCATCAATGTTGCGGATAATCTGGTTAGAAACTACACGCGGTTTCAGACCCTCGTCTTTTGTAACTCCTAATGCTGCCAAAATCGCTTGACCAGCAGCCCGCGTTTCTCCTTGAGAGCTAGAATGAATTTCTAATAAACCGTATAGTCGTTCAACTACCTGCACTCCTGGACGCACAGAGGCAGATTTGAGTGCTACATCCGTAATTCGATTAATTTCAATACCAGGAGAGATTTCAATCCACAGCGATGTATCTCCCGGTAATGGTAAGAAGCCTTGGGCTACTGTTCCCATATAAGCTGCGTGTTGAGGTTGCAGGTTGTCGAGAAATACAAAACTGCGTAGTTCTATTCCCAAGGTTATACTCTCCAGTCATGAGGATAAAAATTAACTATTGCAATGTACGAGTGTAACCTTAAAACTACCATAAGGTTTGGTACTACTGTGTTATTACCCATGACTGTGGTCAAACAATTTTAGATTTTGAATTTTAAATTTTGGATTTACCTCACAGGTAAATGCAGGGGCTTAAGGATTTTCAATTTGGGATGTTGGATTAATTCCACAGATAAATCAGGGAACTTGTCCCATTCAGTAACTATTGGTCAACTGTTTAAATTTATAACTTCGTATATGAAGGAAGGTATAAACAAATCACAGAGATACGGAGAACATTGAGTCATGAAAGTTTGAGAGTTTTTTGCTTTAAATTTGAGGTGATTTGAGTGTTGTTAGCAGTAACAGTGACCACGGCACTTTAATATCTGGGATGAGCCACGAGGATTTTCTCAGTCCGGGTAAGGCGGCTGGGATGAGAAACTTTAGGGAACGTAGGGATGCTGGGACATTGCCTTCTTGATCTACAATTTGATATTGTTGAGCTAGTTCGGCCACAATCTGGACTTTTCCGGTACGGCGCATGACATTTGCATCACGAGTCAGGGCTGCAATTACTCGCCCTGTAAATAAGGGAGTTTCCCAGTTATAGCGCTCGGCAAATATTGAGTTTTTTTGGTCAGTAACGTTTGCTGTTGCCATATCGTCTGCTAGACGGGAAATTTGCTCAGTACCAACAATACCCGGCCAAATGGACATAGAAGCAATATTATGAGGTTTGAGTTCTACGGACATATCAGCCGCTAATCGGTCACAGGCGGCTTTACCCGCACCGTAGGCTGCACTGAAAATTTGGGACATCCCACCCCATGAAGAAATGGTACAAATTAATCCCTGTTGAAGTTTGACCATCATTCTGGCGGCAAAAATACTAGCTATATAGTGGCTACGCAAACCGACGTTGTTAGTCGCATCCCAAAGACTGGGTTCACACTCCCAAAAAGACTTTCCTTGATTATCTCTTAAAGCTTGGACTCCTGAGAAAACATTATTAACTAACAAATCAAGTTGTCCATTTTGCTCATCTTCAATACGTTCAAAAAGTAAACGCACTTGTTCGTCGTCGCTGTGGTCTACTTGGACGGGAATACATATTCCACCAGCTTGTTCAACGGCGGTTTGGGTATCATTGAGATTGCCTGATATTTCACCACTAGCATCAGAGTTATTGAGGCTGCGTCCGGTAATATACACAGTTGCACCTGCTTCACCCAGACCAATGGCAATGCCTTTGCCAATTCCCCGTGTAGCTCCTGTGACTAAAGTAACTTTTCCTTCTAAGTTGGTCATGATTTATCGTTAGTATCTATCTAGTATTTTGCCGTTAGACTGGTCTATTTTGATAAATTGCGATCGCTTTACAACTTATACAAACATTGTCCTGAAACAAACTTAATTATCCTGCGTTATAGATATGGTGACAGCAAATTTAAAGAGTCACAATAAGGGGGAGTAGGAGTGAAAAAACTTCCCAGATTCTAACCCTAGTCCCTAGTCCCCAACCTCAATAAGGAGTTATCAGTGGTATTACAAGTAGAAACCAGCACATATGAAGCTAAAACTCAAGAAGTTGCTAAACAGCTGCTCTCAGCTACCCAAGAAAATCGTTCGTTTTTAGGTTCCCTACGCGACCAGATGCGCTGGGATGATAAATTACTCGCTTGGGCGATGAGTAACCCTGGTTTACGGGTGCAACTATTTCGGTTTATTGATACATTACCCGCTTTACAAAATAAAGCAGAAATTGCCGCACATTTACAAGAATATTTAGGAGAAGAATCTGTAGAGTTACCCTCAGCTTTAAAGGGGATGCTGAATTTTGCTAACCCTGATTCTATGCCCGGACAAGTTGCAGCCACTACTGTTTCTACAGCGGTGGAAACTTTAGCACATAAATATATTTCTGGGGAGAACATTAAACAAGTCATTAAAACAGTTGAAAGACTGCGAAAAGATAAAATGGCTTTCACTATTGATTTACTTGGTGAAGCGGTAATTACTGAGGCAGAAGCGCAGTCTTATCTAGAACGCTATCTAGAATTAATGCAACAATTGGTGGAAGCATCAAAGAATTGGGCGGTAATTCCAGCTATTGATCAAGCAGATGGTGAACCTCTCCCAAAAGTCCAGGTTTCTGTGAAGTTAACCGCGTTTTATTCCCAATTTGACCCATTAGATGCTCAGGGTAGTGAGGAGAGAGTTAGCGATCGCATTCGTATTTTATTACGTCGGGCGCAGGAATTAGGCGCATCTGTGCATTTTGATATGGAACAGTACGCTTACAAAGATTTAACTCTGAATATTCTCCAAAAGTTGTTGCTGGAAGATGAGTTTAGACAACGTACTGATATTGGGGTGACTATCCAAGCATATCTGCGTGATAGCGAAGAGGATGCTAAAAACCTGATTTCTTGGTTGAAACAGCGCGGTTATCCTCTCACAGTCCGGTTGGTGAAGGGCGCATATTGGGATCAGGAAACGATTAAGGCGGAACAAAAGCACTGGAAACAGCCAGTTTATAACGATAAGGCGGCTACAGATGCCAATTTTGAAACTATTACTCAGTTGTTGTTAGAAAATCACCAATATGTGTATGCTGCTATTGGTAGTCATAATGTGCGATCGCAGGCTCGTGCAATTGCTATAGCGCAAAGTTTAAATGTCCCTCGTCGTCACTTTGAAATGCAAGTGTTGTATGGGATGGGGGATAAGTTGGCGAAGGCTTTGGTTGATCAGGGTTATCGCGTGAGAGTTTATTGTCCTTATGGTGAGTTGTTACCAGGGATGGCTTATTTGATTCGGCGGTTGTTGGAAAATACGGCTAATAGTTCGTTTTTACGGCAAAATTTGGAGAATAGACCGATTGAGGAGTTGTTGGCGGCTCCGAATATGGAGTTGTCTCACGCAAAGGCGCAAAGGCGCAGAGAGGAAGGGGAGTTTGTTGGGGCGGCGGATACGGATTATGCGGCGGAGGAGGTCAGAAAGATGTCTGCTGAGGCTTTTGCATTGGTTCGTCAACAGTTGGGTCGGACTTATTTACCTTTGGTGAATGGGGAGTATGTGAATACTGCGGAGTTTGTTGATTCGCTGAATCCTTCTAATTTTAGTGAGGTGGTGGGTAAGGTTGGTTTGATGAGTGTGGAACAGGCGGAACAGGCGATGCAGGCTGCGAAGGCGGCTTTTCCTGGTTGGAAGAAAACGCCTGTGCAGCAACGGGCTGGGATTCTCAGGAAGGCGGCTGATTTGATGGAAAAACGTCGGGCTGAACTTTCGGCTTGGATTGTTTTGGAGGTGGGTAAACCTGTTAAGGAAGCAGATGGGGAGGTTTCTGAGGCGATAGATTTTTGTCTCTATTATGCTGATGAAATGGAACGCCTGGATGCAGGTGTAATCTATGACGTAGCAGGGGAAACTAATCGTTATATTTACCAAGCCAGGGGAATCGCTGTGGTGATTTCTCCTTGGAATTTTCCTTTAGCGATCGCCTGTGGAATGACTGTTGCCGCTTTGGTTGCCGGGAATTGTACTTTGCTCAAACCTGCGGAAACATCTTCTGTAATTACTGCTAAACTTACAGAAATATTGGTTGAGGCTGGCATCCCTAAAGGTGTTTTTCAATACGTCCCTGGTAAGGGTTCCGAAGTTGGGGCTTACTTGGTAAATCATGCTGATACTCACATTATTGCTTTTACTGGTTCTCAGGAAGTGGGTTGTCGTATTTACGCCGAAGCCGCAACGCTGAAACCTGGACAAAAGCATCTGAAGCGGGTAATTGCGGAAATGGGGGGTAAGAATGCGATTATTGTGGATGAAAGTGCTGATTTAGACCAAGCCGTGGTCGGGGTAGTACAGTCAGCCTTTGGTTACAGTGGGCAAAAGTGTTCTGCCTGTTCGCGGGTAATTGTCCTGTCACCGGTATATGATGCTTTTGTGCGGCGATTGGTAGAGGCGACGAAATCTTTAAATATTGGGGAGGCGGAGTTACCCAGTACCCAAGTTGGTCCAGTCATTGATGCTAGAGCGCGCGATCGCATCCTGGAGTATATTCAGAAGGGTAAGGCTGAAGCACAAGTAGCACTGGAATTAACAGCACCCGCACAGGGGTATTATATCGGCCCAGTCATCTTTAGTGAAGTAGCAGCCGATGCCACCATTGCCCAGCAAGAAATATTTGGCCCAGTGTTAGCTGTGACGAGAGTGAAGGATTTTGCTGAAGCTTTAGCAGTGGCTAATGGGACTAACTATGCTTTAACTGGGGGGCTTTATTCTAGAACGCCTTCCCACATTCAGCAAGCACAGACAGATTTTGAAGTCGGGAATGTGTATATTAACCGCAATATTACGGGTGCAATTGTTGCTAGACAACCTTTTGGCGGTTACAAACTTTCTGGTGTGGGTTCTAAGGCTGGAGGCCCTGATTATCTTCTGCAATTCTTAGAACCACGCACGGTTACAGAAAATATTCAGCGTCAAGGTTTTGCACCAATTGAAGGCGCGGAATAAAACCAAATCTTATCGGCGTTTATCGGCGTTCAATATCAATTAGTCAATTTTTTTTAACGAACCGCCAAGTACGCAAAGAACGCAAAGGGAAGAAAGAAAAGGAAAAGAAATGCTTAATTTGACTGTATTGACTAGGACTTACGCAAAAACTCTCTGAAACCCTCTTTCCTTCGTGTCCTTCGTGTCCTTTGCGGTTCGTTTCCTCAAAATTTCAAACCCCAAGCTGCAAAAGCCAAAGTCCCCCAACCAATGAGAAAAGCTACACCACCCAAAGGCGTAATTGCACCCAAGTATTTCAAACCAGTTAAACTCAGGGCGTACAAACTACCTGAAAAAATCGCAATACCAACGATAAATAACCACCCAGTAGCTACTAACATCGGTTGAGGCGATTCTGTACGACTAATCAATAAAGCTACTAGCAAAAGTGCCAAAGCATGATACATTTGATAACGTGCGCCAGTATCGAAAATTTCAAGCGATCGCTCACTAATTTTTTCTTTCAATGCATGAGCAGCGAAAGCACCTGCGGCTACAGATAAACCGCCTAAAACGGCAGCTATACTGACAAATATTTGTGCCATTCCTAATTAGAATTGATTCTAGATGTCAAAATGATATGATACAGCCCCTTTTTCACTCACTTGAAAATCAGCATTGAATTCTTTAGCTTTCATATCTAAATACTCTTGTGCGTCTGCTGCTGGTAGTTGACAATTCATCGCCAAACCTAACACAGTGACGCGCCCGTTATTTTCTTGCAGCATCTGATAGAAATTCGATTGTAGGCGATCGCTTAGTTGTTTCTGTTGTGCTTTTTTCTCATTCTTGCTTTGACGATACAATCCTAAGCTTAACCAACCGCCTAATACCATTGTCGGTACACCGTATATTATACCATTTCTGGCAATATTTTCAAAGAGATAACGAGCGGGTTCATTGGAAAAATCCTTGACTACAGCCTCATTGTATCCTGTGGAAATGGGCTTGGTTATAGAATTTTTCTGATTTGTGGCTGAAACTGATAGTGTCAAAAACATGAATCCCAGCATTAATAGCCAACCCGCAGCCAATTTTTCAGCAGTCTTCATAATTTCACATCAGATTTTAAACTTTGCTTGCGATTCTAACCTGACTTATCCAAAGCTTCCATTAAAAACAGCTAAATATGAAATAGGTAAATAATATCACCTTGTTCACTGGGTTCAAAAGAGGCGTTGAATTCTTGGGATTTCTGATTTAAATATTCTTTGGCTTGTTTTCCAGGTAGCTTTGCTGCCATTGCCAACTGTAAAACATTAATTTTACCATGATTGGCTTGCAGGATTTGATAAAAAGTAGAGTCCAGGCGATCGCTTAACTCTTTTTCATGTCTCCGGCGCAAACCCCAAAACATATATCCTCCGCCTGCGGTGAATGGTACACCTAAAACTATTCCTGTAAAAACCGTATTTTTTGCCTCTTCTTTCTGTTCTGGACTGTTATTTTCGGCGTTTAATTCAGATAACGTGCCAAAGCTAGCTATCAAAAATAACAATCCCAAAGAAAGCATCAATCCACCACAGACTTTTTTAATAAGTTTCATAATTGCGACAAAGGCTATTTAAGTACCTTGCCGCAATTTTAATCTTATTTGCGCGTAGCTTCCAGTAAACGCGAGTAATAAAAACGAGTTTTTGTCATCTCTTGGCGTTGTACCGAAAAGCCATTACTTTCCAGGATTTTCACCACATCAGCCTCACGGTGAAGATAGGCGCGAGTGGCTTTACTTGGCCCAGGAAAGAAACTGCCAATTTTCTTGAGTATACTCAAAGCACAAGTTTTGGGTGCAAAACTCATAATTACCCTTGATTCTGCCAAAGAACAAAGGTGAGAAACCATCTCATCGGCTTTTTCTTGGGGGTAGTGAATCAGAACATCTAAGCAAATAACCGTATGGTAGCTACCACTCAAAGATTCCAAATCCTGGACAGCAAAAGTGGTATTTTCGGAATTCTCCAAGGTTGCTAAAGCTCTATCCTTGGCTTCTGTGACCATTTTTTCCGAAATATCACTGGCATAGATTTTAGCACCATCTGCGGCCAAGGGGATGCTCAGACTACCCACACCACAACCAGCATCGCAAATTGATAACTCTGGTAAATTACCATCATCCTTCAGCCAGCCAATAACTGTATCTACGGTTTGCTGGTGTCCCGTGCGGATATCTAACTGGACTTTGTTGACCTCGCCATCGCCGTAAATTCGCCGCCAGCGGTCAAAACCTGTGGAATTAAAATACTCGCGAACAATCGTTTTATCGTCAGCTACGTTCATAAACTTAAATCTTTAAGTGTTCCCAATGCTTAAAATTATCATTAATAGCAACCGTTAAGAATACTCTGACATATTTTTTTTCAAGAGTTTTTCTCTCACTCACGGCATACTAACTAATTATAGATAATACCTTAGTGAGCTTGGTATTTATCAATTTAAGAGTTAAAATCTAATTTCTAAACTTGGTCATCTCAAATAAACTCCTGTTCAGTAAAAAACTCAGCAATTACTAGGAATTTTCATCTAGATTTTTTTGGCTTTCACTCATATTACTGATTAATTTCCATTTTTTTGCTTTTTTAGCATTTTTGTTTAAAATACAATTGCGGTAGTTATGCTGTAAATCGTTTACTTTTTAGCAATTACTAAATATGTATATTTATTATACATTAGTTTATTTGTTCATTTAGCTTTATTCATTACCAATGACATCAAACTTACTAGACAGTCCCATTATTCAGTTTACAATTCTCCTGACAGTAATTTTTACTGTCCCTCCTATATTCGAGCGACTACGGATACCTGGATTAGTGGGTTTGCTGGTAGCAGGTGTGGTGTTAGGGCAAAATGGGTTAAAGCTTTTAGACACTAACTCGGAAACAGTCAAACTGCTTTCAGATATTGGCAAAGTTTATTTAATGTTTGTTGCCGGGTTAGAAATCGATCTGGGACAGTTTCGCAAAACTAAAAATCGCTCAATCGTCTTTGGAATGCTCACATTCTTAGTGCCATTAATTGCTGGTATATGTGTGGGGAGATTGTTTGATTTTGGTTGGAATGCTTCTGTTTTGATTGGTTCTTTACTAGCTTCCCATACTCTCTTGGCATATCCCATCGTCAGTCGTCTAGGAGTTGTGATGAATGAAGCTGTTACTGTTACAGTAGGGGCGACAATTTTTACTGATACAGGTGCTTTATTAGTCCTAGCAATTTGTGTGGGAATTCATGGGGGAGAATTTTCCGCCCTGAGTTTAGTAACTTTATTAGGTGGATTAGCAATTTATTCTGTGATTGTCCTCTTTGGCTTCGATTGGGCAGGGAAAGAATTTTTTCGCCGTTCAGGAGATGAACAAAGTAACCAATTTTTATTCATTTTACTAGCTTTATTTCTAGCATCTGTGGGAGCGCAGATAGTTGGAGTTGAAAAAATTGTTGGGGCATTTTTAGCAGGTTTAGCAGTCAATGATGTTGTGGGACGCAGCCCAGTTAAAGAAAAAATTGAGTTTATGGGCAGCGTTTTATTTATCCCTTGTTTCTTTGTAGATATGGGACTGTTAATTAATATCCCGGCTTTTATCCAAACCCTCAGTTCAATTTGGCTAACAGTGGTAATTCTAGTAGCTTTGATTTCTAGCAAATTTATAGCGACATTTTTAACCAAGCTAATTTACCGCTACAACACTGCACAAATGCTCACAATGTGGTCGTTATCACTGCCACAGGTAGCAGCTACATTAGCAGCAGCTTTGGTTGCCTATCAAACTTTAAATCCGGCTGGTGAAAGGCTAATTAGTGAAGGTGTTTTAAATAGCGTGATTGTCCTCATGCTAGTTACTTCCATTATGGGGCCATTAATTACAGCCAGATTTGCCGCGTTATTACAAATGCCCCAGACAGATTTTGAAACAGAAAGTCTTTCAACTTGGTGGGAAAGTCATGAAGGACAGCCCTTAGAAGAAACTCAGAATTTATTCACTGTCTTAGTCCCAATATATAACTCTAAAACCCAGCGTTATTTGATTGAGATGGCAGCCTTAATAGCTCAACATGAATCTGGAAGAATTTTGTCATTAGCGATTACCAAAGCCCATGTTCACATGGATGACCCACAATTAGGAATATCACTAGAGCAAAGTCAGCAAAGATTGAAAGCAGCTAAGGAAATCAGTCAAGAATTTGATGTCAAAGTTTCCGGTGCAATTCGCATTGATGATGATATAGCTTTGGCAATTAGCCGCACCAGTCGAGAACAAAATGCTAGTTTAGTCGTCATGGGTTGGTCTAGAACCACAGGTTTACGCGCCCGTTTATTTGGTAATGTAATTGATAGCGTTTTTTGGTCTTCTCACTGTCCGGTTGCAGTCACACGCTTAGTTAGTAGTCCCAAAACAATCCAGAGAATTATTGTGCCAATTGGAGATTTAAGACCTCAAACCATCAGCGCTTGGCGATTTGCGGAAATGTTAGCTGATGTGAATAAAGCGGAGGTTGTACTATTACACGTATCTAATAGCAAAACTCCTTCTAATTTAGTAGAACAATTTACAACTCAGTTGTCTGAATTTGTTGCTAAAAGTCAGTTACAGGTGAATACAAATATTCAAATTATTATCGATGATGATGTTGCTAAAGCCATAGTTAGGGAAGCTCAAGCCTTTGATTTAGCTGTGTTACGTTCTGTCCGTTATCGTACCACAGGCGGGTTAGCCGTCAGCCAAGTCACAACTCAAGTAATTGAAGAATTAACAGGTTCTATTGTTTTACTGGGAGAGGCGCATCTTTAAATTTTAAACAACTTTTAATTTTGAATGTATTTATGCCCAAGAATTCAGTTAAATAATCTTTGCCAAGTGAGTTCTTTCGTGCTTTCATCCCAATGCCAGCGTAACAAATTGGCGGCTGGATTAGAAATAATTTCTGGTAAATTCATCGCTTGTCTCGGTGCATTTGTAGCTAAGGCGATCGCACTGTCTAAATCACACACTCCCCACTTCACCAAATTTTGCACTCCCAGCAATAAGGGTAAAGTTGTCCCTGATAATGTCCCATCAGGTAATCTGGCTGTACCGTTTTTCACTTCAATCTGCCGACTGTCCCAAGGATACACCCCGTCGGGTCGCCCCAGGGGTGCGAGGGCATCACTTACCAGAAATAGCCCTTGGGCTGCGTTGCTGGCGCGGAGGAGAATTTGCAGCATCGTGGGCGTAACGTGTTCCCCGTCGGCAATAAAACCACACATCACATCAGAATGGGTAATTGCTGCACCTAATAGTCCCGGTTCGCGGTGATGTAATGGCGGCATAGCGTTGAAAGCATGAGTTACCATTGTTGCCCCCTGGTTAAAAGCAGCTTGTGCTTGGGCTGATGTTGCCTGGGAATGCCCTAAACTGACAATTATGCCCAAAGAACGCAAATATGGGATTACTTCCCCGTTAGTGTCTAATTCTGGGGCTAAGGTAATTACTTTTACAATATGGGCATAATCACCCAAAACTCTTTTGACTTGATCAATTGTCAGAGGTAACAAATATTCGGCTGGGTGTGCGCCCCGCTTTTGGTAGTTTAAAAATGGCCCTTCTAAATGTACCCCCAGAATCTTTGCACCTATTTTTTGAGTGGGGAGAATATCTGTAATTATGGCAAGCGATCGCTGTATATTTTCTACTGAGGTGGTAACTAGAGTTGGTAAAAATCCATCCACTCCAACATCCCAGAGAAATTGCGCTATTTTCGGCATAATATCCGCATTTTCAGCCTTTAAATCCGGGAATGCCAACCCTAACGCCCCGTTAATCTGTAAATCCACACCGCCCAACGAAATCCAATCACCAGCAACATCTAGTGAAGACTCACAGCTTGCAACTACCGTACTCATGGGCAATATTTTTTCAATTAGCCCCTGATGGTTAACTGAGATTCTTTGTAAATCTTGATAACTAGGTACTCGTGCATTGATAATATCTATGGGCTTTTGTGTAGCTTTGGTCATCACATTAAATTAGCCAACATCTAAAATCTAAAATCTAAAATTAACATGGCTCCTCTTATCGGTATTATCATGGGCAGCGATTCAGATTTGCCCACCATGAAAGATGCGATCGCAATTTGTGAAGAATTTGGCGTTGAAGTTGAAGTAGCAATCGTTTCTGCCCATCGGACTCCAGAACACATGGTACAGTATGCCCAACAAGCCCATGCAAGAGGTTTGAAAGTGATTATTGCCGGGGCGGGCGGTGCAGCCCATCTTCCCGGAATGGTAGCATCTTTAACCCCACTGCCTGTAATTGGCGTTCCCGTAGCTACTCGCAACTTACAAGGAGTTGATTCTTTATATTCGATTGTACAGATGCCTGGGGGTATTCCAGTTGCAACAGTGGCAATAGGTAATGCTAAGAATGCTGGACTTTTAGCAGTGCAAATTCTGGCTACTCAGCAACCAAAATTACTGGAAAAAGTCCAAAAATATCGCCAAAATCTCTCGGAATCGGTAATGGCAAAGCAAGCCAAACTAGAACAACTGGGCTATGAAGCATATTTGCAACAAGAATTCTCATAGCAAAAGGTATTTGTTGGTTTTTGCAGATTCTTCTAGCAGCAAATCAACATGGAAATGTGAGTTGATAGTAACAATTTATTCATTTTTTTTAGAAAATTTTAATAAACTTCTTGACTTCTTGCTTCCAAAGTCAGAGAATGCTGACAACGCAAAGGATACAGCTTCTTGCCCAGAATACTTACAGGCTACTACAGGAGTCAAAAAAAATAAAAAAGTATCTGCTAATACAGAACTTTAGTTCAAGTAAATAGAGAATCAGTCAACTTTACGGGCAGTTTTACCAAGAATTGCCACATAAATTACTGCAATAATGCCAAGTTTGAGACCTTAACACAAGTAAGTTTGCAGTAATATTTTTTACTCTTTGGTATATTTTTTACAGTAAAACTGTCAATTTTTAGTATTAGTCATATATCGGGATGACTATTTCTATATCTAAAATTCCAGCGCAAGTGAAGGAGGATTGACCGGATCAGAAAGTAGATAATATTTTCTTAATAAATTTATCAAAAAATATTTACAAATGTACCAATAGTTTCTTAAACTCCTATTTGGATTATGATAATTTTCTGCTTTGTAAACTACTGGTCTGCATGATAAATATCAAAAACCACTGGTTTTAACTTCTGGCATTAGTTTTTGGCTGAATTTGCGGTTTTCTATTCAAGGTTAAAGGCTGAAATTCAAACTCATGTACAAACAAAAATCAAAAAGAAAAAATAGGCAACTGTCTGTAAGTAACTACCCTAAAAATACACAATTTAACTCAAATTTTCAGAAATTTAAACTAGGAATTAAGAAGCTCTCTCCTAGCTGGCAAGCCTGCTTACCTTTAGCTTGTTTGATTGTTTTAAGCTGGGGTTATGTAGCAGTTGCCCAAACACCAGATGCGGGGCCAACCACAGCAGAACTGCAAGTGGCGCTGGATACTCTTTGGGTAGCGATCGCTGCTTTTTTAGTATTCTTTATGAATGCTGGTTTTGGGATGTTAGAAACTGGCTTCTGTCGTCAAAAAAATGCTGTCAACGTTCTCTCGAAAAACTTAATTGTTTTTGCTCTAGCTAGTATTGCCTTTTGGGCAATTGGCTTTGGGATTATGTTTGGCGATGGTAATAGCTTCTTGGGAACTTCTGGATTTTTCCTCTCAGGAACAGATAACAGTCCTTTAACAGACGATGCTTATCAAGGTGTCTTCAGTTCTCTGAGTTGGGCAGGTGTACCTTTAGCTGCCAAGTTCTTATTTCAATTGGCATTTGCGGGAACTGCGGCCACAATTGTTTCTGGTGCAGTTGCCGAACGGATTAAATTTGCTGACTTCTTAATCTTCAGCGTCCTACTGGTCGGTATTGCTTACCCCATTACCGGACATTGGATTTGGGGTGGTGGTTGGCTAGATGACTTTGGATTCTGGGATTTTGCTGGTTCTACCGTCGTTCACTCGGTGGGTGGTTGGGCAGCTTTAATGGGGGCAGCATTTCTTGGTCCACGCATCGGTAAATATCAAGAGCAGCAAACTGTGGCTTTACCCGGTCACAATATGAGTATTGCCACCTTGGGCTGTTTAATTCTTTGGTTGGGCTGGTTTGGTTTTAACCCCGGTTCCACAATGGCTGCTGATGCTAACGCGATCGCTCACATCGCTGTCACCACTAACATGGCTGCTGCTGCGGGTGCAGTTGCCGCTACAGGTACAGCTTGGATTTACTTAGGTAAACCAGACTTATCAATGATTATCAATGGTGTATTGGCTGGCTTAGTAGCGATTACAGCACCTTGTGCTTTCGTGAGTATTCCAGCTTCTTTAATAATTGGCTTCATTGCCGGAGTTATCGTAGTTTTCTCAGTCACACTGTTTGACAAAATCCGTATTGATGACCCAGTAGGAGCGACCTCAGTTCACCTAGTTTGCGGTATCTGGGGAACTTTAGCAGTTGGTATCTGGTCTGTTGGTCCTGGTGTTTATTCCTGGTATGGTGAAGGCGACGGTCCGACTGCGGGTTTATTAGCTGGTGGTGGCTTGGGACAGTTATTCATTCAACTGGTTGGGGTTCTGGCTGTAGGTGGGATGACAGTTGTCCTCAGCAGTATCTTCTGGCTGTTCCTCAAAGCTACTTTAGGTATCCGAGTCTCTCGCGAAGAGGAATTGGAAGGTTTAGATATCAGCGAACATGGTATGGAAGCCTACAGTGGATTCGTTACAGAAACTAGCCCTGGAGGATTCCCCGAAGGATATGGTTCATCGGGAATATCACAAGACAAATATTAATTCTTTCTGATTTCTGACCAACACCCGCCCATGAGAACTTTGATATTGGTTCTAGTGGCGGGTTTTTTTATAGTTCATAATCGCACTCAGTGTTTCCCGCTAATTTATCAAAATAGTGTGACATATTGGCGCTGGCGATTTAAAATCTGATTCAAATCATTGGTATATTTTGCTATTTGTGTCCACTTCTGCAAAAACTTTTCCTCTCTGGGGATTTTTCTTGCTGGTAACCAACAGCATACTAATGTTGGCGGTGATCTTGCTTATTTGGCAACAGCAGCGATTGAAGGCTGTTTTTGGCAATCCACTCTCCCCCGACCCAGTTCGTCAAACCCAAGCCGTTACACTAGATTTAGGCCCCCGTCATCAACTCAGTTATCAGCAGTGGCTAGATATTCTCCAGCAAGAAGCCAAAGTAGCCTCTGACCAGCCGCCTGAGCGTTTAAGCATCCTCACAGGAGATTCTCTGACTCTGTGGTTTCCGCCTGAGTTGTTACCCGAAGACAGAAATTGGCTCAATCAGGCTATTTCTGGCGAATCCAGTGATGGATTATTAAAAAGATTAGACTTATTTGACAGTACTCAGCCAGAGGTAATTTTTGTGATGATTGGCATTAATGACCTCATCCGGGGAGTCAGCGATCAAGTTATTCTCAATAATCAGCGGCGAATTATGGCTTACCTGCGTCAGAAGCATCCCAAAGCGCAAATTGTTGTCCAGTCGATTTTGCCTCATGGGGATGAAGATGCAACTTGGGAGGGAAGAGCGAAACTGCTGAAAATTCCCAACAGTCGGATTCGTAAATTAAATCAACAACTACAAAATACAGCTACCAAAGTCGGTGTTAAATATCTTGATTTGTATCCTTTATTTACCAACCAGCAGGGGAATCTTCGCAGTGAATTTACTACTGATGGTTTACATCTCAATCCCACAGGTTATGTAGTTTGGCGGACTGCGTTACAAATGTATAGCAAGATGGAAGTGGGGAGTGGAAAGTAGGAAGTGGGGAGTGGGGAGTGGGGAGTGGGGATTTCTACTTAATATTTTCCCTTTCCCTATAAAATCGTGTCGCAGCACGAGAAAATAAGAAATACTGACTTAAACTGCAAAAACAATGGATACAAAAGCTTTTAAACGTACACTCCAACATTCAGAAAATTACAATCGTAAGGGATTTGGTCACCAAGCTGAAGTCACTACCCAGTTGCAATCTGAGTATCAAAGTAGCTTGATTCAAGAAATCCGCGATCGCAATTACATTTTGCAACGCGGTGATGTCACCATCAGACTAGCCCAAGCCTTTGGTTTTTGCTGGGGTGTAGAACGCGCTATCGCTATGGCTTATGAAACCCGTCAGCATTTCCCCACAGAACGCATCTGGATTACTAACGAGATTATTCACAATCCCTCTGTGAATCAGCGAATGCAGGAAATGAATATCGGCTTTGTGCCGATGGAAGCTGGTAAAAAAGACTTTTCGGTTGTGGAAACTGGCGATGTGGTCATCCTACCCGCATTTGGAGCCAGCGTTCAAGAAATGCAAATTCTCCATGATCAAGGTTGTAAAATTGTCGATACCACCTGTCCTTGGGTATCTAAAGTCTGGAATACCGTGGAAAAGCACAAAAAAGTGGCTTACACCTCCATTATTCACGGTAAATATAAGCACGAAGAAACAGTTGCTACTAGTTCCTTTGCTGGCAAATATTTGATTGTGCTGAATTTACAAGAAGCCCAATATGTTGCAGATTATATTCTCAATGGTGGCAATAGCGCAAGCGCTGCTGCTAAAGCAGATCGCGAGGAATTTTTGCAAAAATTTGTGAAAGCTTGTTCGGCAGGATTTGACCCTGATCAGGACTTACAACGAGTTGGGATTGCCAACCAAACTACCATGCTCAAAGATGAAACTGAGCAAATTGGTAAGCTGTTTGAACGGACAATGATGCAGAAGTATGGAACCATTGAGTTAAATCAGCATTTCCAAAGCTTTAATACCATCTGTGATGCTACTCAAGAACGGCAAGATGCCATGTTGGAATTAGTACAAGAAGACTTAGACTTCATGCTAGTAATTGGGGGATTTAATTCATCCAATACCGCCCAATTACAACAAATTGCGGCTGAGAGGAAAATTCCTTCCTATCACATTGATTGTGTGGAACGAATTAAATCAGCAAATGCTATTGAACATCGCCAGTTAAATGGAGAGTTAGCGATCGCTCAAAACTGGCTACCCAATGGCCAAATTGTCGTGGGAGTTACCTCTGGTGCTTCGACCCCAGATAAAGTAGTAGAAGACGTGATGGAAAAGATTTTTGCATTAAAAGCATTAGTACCAGCACTTTAATCAGAATTGCCCATCTCTTGACTCTGTGTTCTCTGTGCCTCTGTGGTTAAATAAATTATCCTTAAACCAGGAGGCGCAGAGAGGGTTAATCAATAGCACTTAATAAGCTAACAATTACTCACTTTTCCTCACTTTCCTTGACAATCCGCGAATAAGCTCACGCATTACACCAGTTTTAGTTCTTGATGTCTGTTCACAGTACGCCTCTAGTAAATCTAGTTCTTCGGGTGGAATCCTTATTGTTAGTC